>CP076546.1:4495000-4795000 GCA_018889975.1 Bacillus sp. NP157 | reverse complement strand
CCGGTGACTTCGCCGCCGCGGGCGAGCACGCCGGCGAGCCCGTGCTGCTCGACTTCGGCGGTCGCCGTCCGGTGCGCTTTCGCTGCGCCGACGGTGGCTGGGTGAACAACGTGGACGTGACCCACGCGCTGGGGCATCTTCCGCTGTCGCATTTCAGCGTGCACCAGCATGCCGATGGCGCGTTCACGCTGACCTTGCCGCTAAGCTTCCACGGCGGCGACGATGCGGCGCTCGCGCCACTGCACCGCCTGCTCGGCCCCGTGGCCATACGCGTGCAGCGCGACGCGCCCGATGCCAAGCCCCTGCAATACACCACCGACCTCGCCGCTGGACTGACGTGACCCCGCTCGAACTCATCGCCAACCTGCTCGCCACCGCCTCCATCCTCTTCGCCGGCCGCAACAGCGTGCACACGTGGTGGACCGGGCTGGTCGGCTGCGCCGTGTTCACCGTGGTGTTCTACGACGCGCACCTCTACGCCGACGTGCTGCTGCAGGTTTTCTTCGTCGTCACCAGCATCCTCGGCTGGATCCGTTGGGTGCGTGGGTCCAGCGAGAAACCGGTCAGCGACGCCAGCAGCTGGCGCGTGATCGGCCTGGCCACGCTCGCCGCCATCGTCGCGACGATCGGCTACGGCATGCTCCTGCACCGCTATACGCAGGCTTACCAGCCGTTCGCGGACTCCACCGTGCTTGCGTTCAGCGTGCTCGCCCAGGTGCTGCTGATGCGTCGCGACGTGGCGACATGGCCATTCTGGCTGCTGGTCAACAGCGTGGCGGTGCCGCTCTACCTCAGCCGCGGCCTGTACCTCACCGCGGGCCTCTACGCGGTGTACTGGGTGAACGCGATCATCGCCTGGCGCTACTGGTGGCGACTGGCACGCACGCCGAATGCCGAGGCCGACGCCGGGGCGGCGGCGTGAGCCTGCGGCGTGGCCTCGTCGTCGGCAAGTTCTCGCCGCTGCACCTGGGCCACGAGTACCTCGTGAACCAGGCGCTCGCCGCATGCGACGAGCTGACCGTGCTGGCGTACAGCCAGCCGTCGTTCGAGCGCTGCGATGCGGCGACCCGGGAGCGCTGGTTGCGCCTGCGTTTCCCACGCGCGGCGCGCATCGTGGTCCTCGACGACGCACGCCTCGCGGCTGCCGGGCACACGCGACGCATCCCCCACAACGACGAACCGGACGACGTGCAACGTGCGTTCGCCTGCTGGCTGTGCACCGATGTGCTGGGCACCACCTTCGAGGTGGTGTTCACCAGCGAGGACTACGGCCGCGGCTTCGCCGCGTCGCTCACGGACTGGTTCACGACCCATGTGCCGGGCTACGCGGGCGTCGTCGAACACGTGAGCGTCGATCGCGAGCGCGCCACGATCCCCGTCTCGGCGACACGGATCCGCCAGGACCCGGCCGCCGCCCGACGCTGGCTGGCTCCCGAGGTACACGCAGACTATGTGCGCCGCGCGTGCATCCTCGGTGGCGAATCGACCGGCAAGAGCACGCTGTGCGTCGACCTCGCCACGCGCCTCGATACCACGCATGTCGACGAGTACGGCCGCGAGTTGTGGGTGGCGCGCGACGGCGCCTTGCGTTACGACGACATGCTGCACATCGGCGAGGTGCAATGCGCGCGCGAGGACGAGGCGGCACGCGGCGCGCTCGGCTGGCTGGTCTGCGACACCAGTCCTTTGACGACGCTGTTCTACAACCATGCGCTGTTCGGTCGTGCGGATCCGCTGCTGGAGGCGCTTGCCGCGCGGCGCTACGACCACGTCTTCCTGTGCGCCCCGGAATTCCCGTTCGTGCAGGACGGCACGCGCCAGGACGAAGCGTTCCGCGACCGGCAGCATGCGTGGTACCTCGACGAGCTTGGCCGTCGCGGGATGCCGTTTACGCTGTTGCGGGGTGATCGGGAGCAGCGCTGTGCCGCGGCCGCTGCATCGCTTGCGACGGCAGGCGCATTGTCAGGCGCGGGATGACCAGCGGGCCCCGGTGACCCGGTCGCGATGCTCGAGGTCGCGCGTGGTCGTGACATCCGACCATCTGCGAACGTCGAATAGCGCGCGTGACGCGTCGCCCTGGTTCCAGCCGTGTTCGAACATCAGCCAACCCGTGTCGTGCAAATGTGCCGGCGAGCCATCGATGATGCGCCGGATGTCGTCGAGGCCATCGGCGCCCGAGGCCAGTGCGGAGCGCGGCTCGAAGCGCAGGTCGCCCTTCGCCAGGTGTTCGTCCGCCTCTTCGATATACGGTGGGTTGCTGACGATGACGTCGTAGCGTTCGTCGCCCAGCGGCGCGAACCAGTCGCCGTGATGGAAGGCCACGCGCAGCCCGAGGCGTCGTGCGTTGCGCTGGGCGACATCCAGCGCGGCGGCACTCGCGTCGACGGCGTGCACCACGGCGTCGGGTCGTTCCTTCGCCACTGCCAGCGCGATGGCGCCGCTGCCGGTACCGAGGTCGAGCAGCCGGCCGCCTTCGGGCAGGTGGACCAGGGCGAGTTCGACGAGGAGTTCGGTTTCCGGACGCGGGATCAGCGTGGCCGGCGTGACTTCGAGCGCCAGCGACCAGAAGTCGCGATACCCGGTGATGTAGGCCACCGGCTCGCCGGCGACGCGGCGCTGGACCAGCGCGTCGAACACGGCCTCGTCGGCCGCGGGCAGCGCATCGTCCGCGTGGGCGAAGAACCAGGCCCGGTTCACACCCAGGGCATGGCCCAGCAGCAGCTCGGCCTCGAGGCGGTCGCCGAGGGCGTGGCTGGCCTGGCGCAGGATCGTACGGACGTCGGTCATGCGGGGGATTCTAGCGGGCGGTGGGGTGGGTGGTGGGAGGCCGGTTGGGCGCGGGTGGAGAACCCGGTGGCGTTTAGGGGTGGGTCATTCGGTGAGGACGCGGGATCTTGCGCGTGGTCGCGCGCGAGGCGCGCTCCTACAATGGGGCGATGCGCCTTGTCCTTATCGCCCTCGCCTTGCTTGGCCTCGCCGGCTGCCGGGCGACGTTCTTCGCGACCATCAACGCGACGCAAACGGGCGCGGGCGTCGTGGCACATCCCGGCATCGTCTATGACCCGGTACACCACCTGGCGCTGGATGTGTACGCCCCGCCCGGTGCCACGAACGCGCCCGTCGTCGTCTACTTCTACGGCGGCGACTGGCAGCACGGGAAACGGCAGTGGGACCGCTGGATGGGCGAGGCGCTGGCGCGTAACGGGGTCGTGGCCGTGGTCCCGGACATTCGGCTCTGGCCGATCGTGCCGATGGCGGGCTTCCTCGCGGACGCCGTGCAGGCGGTGGGCTGGGTGCACGAGCATATCGGCGAGTTCGGCGGCGCGCCGGGCGACCTCTTCCTGATGGGGCACTCGTCGGGAGGCCATATCGCGGCGATGCTGGCCACCGACAAACAATGGCTGGCCACCGTGGGCATGCAGCCGCGCGACCTCGCCGGATGGATCGGCGTGGCAGGCACGTACGACTTCCTGCCGATCGACGACGACGCCGACTACCTGGGCATGTTCGGCACGTCACCGGCGGCGCAGGCCGCGTCGCAGCCCGTGAACTTCGTCGACGGCGATGAGCCGCCTGCGTTGCTGCTACAGGGCGAGAAAGACACCGAGGTGTATCCCTCGGAGGCGTTGTCCATGCAAGCGCGGTACAACGATGCGGGCGAGGCGGCCGAGCTGAAGCTCTACCCCGGCGTCGGCCACGAAGGCCTTCTCCTCTCCTTCGGCCCCATGAAGCACCGGGCCAGCACGCTGGCGGACACCATCGACTTCATCCACGGGCACCCGGGCCACTGAGCGGCGTCTGACAGGGCCGGGCCGCATGCCTGCCGCTAATCGAAGAACGCAAAGTGGAGTTCAGCGATGACTTTGTCGTCGCGAAACAGCGCGTAGTAGTAGGGGTCGCCCACGTCGCGGTTCCGACGCTCACGCGTGCAATCGACGAGGCGCAACTGGTCTCCGTCCCGTCGCACCGAAAGCAGTCGGTTCCATTCGGGATAGGTCTCCGGTGCGGAACCGCCGAGCGTCTTCACGTCGTCGACGACCTGGGCTGGGCTCAACGGAACGGATATCTCGCAGCCTGGGAATCCCCACTGCTTCGCCACCTTCCCTGGCACGACGTCGACATGCGCGGGCGAGGAGGCGCAGGCCGAGGCGAGGCACGACAGGACGAGCATGGCGACTGGCGGATAACGCCACGAGGGCACGCGTCGCGGGCTGCACACGTCACTCTCCATGCTTTCTCCCACTCCCGTGCCCGGCACGCACGCATCGCAAGAACATAGGTGCTGCAAACCGGCGGTGTCAACAAACCCAGGGGGTCGCGAGTCGATCTTTGCATCCGTCTTCACGCCCGGTACGTAAACGTTGGGTATGACCCGACTCATCCTCGCTTCCCTCGCCGCCCTGCTCCTCGCCGGCTGCCAGTCCGCCCTCTTCGGCGTGGTAAATGCCCGCCAGCCCGCGGGCGACACCGTCGCGCACCACGACATCCCCTTCGATGGCGCGCTGTCGCTCGACGTCTACTCACCGCCGGACGCGAAGAACGCGCCGGTGGTGGTGTTCTTCTACGGCGGCAGCTGGAAAAGCGGCAAGCGGCAGTGGTATCGCTGGGTCGGCGAATCGCTCGCGTCGCGTGGGATCGTCGTGGTGATCCCCGATTACCGCACGTGGCCGAAGGCACGGCTCGATGGCTTCATGGACGATGCCGCGCACGCCACGGCGTGGGCCCGGGAGAACGTCGCGAAGTACGGTGGCGATCCTTCGCGGCTCTACGTGATGGGTCATTCGGCGGGTGCGCATATCGCCTCGCTGCTCGCCACTGATAAGCAATGGCTGGGCAAGGTCGGCATGCAACCCCGCCAGCTGTCGGGCTTCATCGGCCTGGCCGGGCCGTACGACTTCCTGCCGCTGAAACGCGACGACTTCATCGACATGTTCGGCAAGACCCCGGAGGCCCAGGCCCGCTCGCAGCCCGTGAACTTCGTCGACGGCGACGAGCCGCCTGCGTTGCTGCTGCAGGGCGACGACGATTCGACGGTGAAGCCTTCGAATGCACAGTCGCTCGCCAAACACTACGAAACCAAAGGCGAACCGGTCACGCTCAAGCTCTACCCCGGCATCACCCACATGAGCATCCTGTTCGCGCTAGGCCCCTCGAAAGCCAAGGCCCCCGTCCTCCAGGACATCGACACCTTCATCAAAACCACCAGCACCCCCCACCCCCTGTAGGAGCGCGCCCGCGCGCGACCGAATCCGCCACAACCCATCAGGGCTGCAACCCCTCAATACCGCTTCCTCCCCTCCGCATTCCCCCCACGCGCCGCATCCAGCACCTCCGGATACGGATAGTTCAACCCGAGCAACTGCCGGATATCCGGGCCGGCCTGCTTCACGAAGGCCTCCGGCAACGCCGCCGGCAGGTCTTCCATCGGCTTGACGAACTTGGGCAGGTACTGGGTGATGATCGCCGTGCGATCGATGCTGCTGCGGTTGGGCATCGCGCAGTGCCACACCGCGCCGAAGAACACGACGGTGTCGCCCGGTTCGCCGAGCATGCGCTCGCAGCGGCTGAAGAAGCCGTCGCCTTCGTCGGGGTAGCGCAGCTCGCGCTGCGTGCCGGGCACGTAGGCGGTGGCGCCGGTTTCCTCGGTGAACGGATCGAGCATGATCGTCACCTGCCCGTTCAACGGGAATGACGCATTGATTCGCGTCGGGTGGGTCTGCGGCGAGTGGTAATCCCAGTACGGATAGTCGATGTGCGGCTCCTGCCCCGGGCCACCGGGCAGGATACGGTTCGCGGCGATCGAGCCCATGATGAACTCGCTGCCGAGGAAGGCGCGCATTACCTGCATGATCGCCGGGTGCGCCGCCATCCGCGAGAACACCTCGCCCTTGGCGAGCAGGTTCCAAACACGCCGCTGCAGGTTGATCCGCCCGGCCTTCTCCGCATCGCCCTGGAAATGGGTGACCTTGGACCCGCGGTCGTCCTGGTTGGATTCGCGCATGACGATGTCGCGCGCTTCGGCGATCTCCTCGGGCGTGAACAGGCCACGCAGGGTCACCGCACCCATGCCTTCCAGCAGCTCGCGGACGATGGCATCGGTATCGAGGTTGGCTTCGGTGAAAACCGGGGGGACGACGGCTGGCTGGCGAACGGCATTCATGGCGGGTCTCCGGCCGCGCGGGGGCGGCAAAGGGGTCTTGTCGGGGACTACGCTAGGCCGTTTTGCAAGCGCTTGCAAATTGCGGTGCAACATGGTCAGGATGGGCTACGTTCTGTGGGGTCGCGCGCGGGCGCGCTCCTACAGGGGGGCGTTTTATTCTTGCGGGGTGCCGGATGAGAGAGATTGGGGTGGGATTGATCGGGGCGGGGTATATGGGCAAGGCCCATACGATCGCGTTGCAGTCGGTCGGGGCGATTTTCGAGACCGGGCTGCGCCCGGTGTGCGAGATGATCGCGACCTCGACGGCGGATGGCGCGGCGGCCCATGCGAGCCGGTGGGGCTGGCGGCGTTCGACGGGCGACTGGCGGGCGCTGGTCGCCGATCCCGCCGTGGAGGCGGTGATCATCGCCACGCCGCCGCGTACCCACCTGGAGATGGTGCTGGCCTGCATCGCGGCGGGGAAGCCGATCCTCTGCGAGAAACCACTCGGCTGTGACGCGAGTGAATCGCTGCGCATGACCGAGGCGATCGAGCAGGCAGGCCTGGCCAGCATGGTCGGCTACAACTACATCCGCACGCCGGCGAGCCAGCTGGCCCGGCAGGTGATTGCGTCGGGCGAGATCGGCGAGGTTATCCAGGTGACGGCGGAACACGTGGAGGATTACCTGCACGATCCCGCCCTGCCCGCCTCGTGGCGTACGCGGATCAGCACCGGCACCGCTGCCGGCGCGCTCGCCGATGTCGCACCGCATATCGTCAACGCATGCCTGCGCCTGGTCGGGCCGATCGCGAGCCTCATCGCCGACACCCAGATCGTGCACGCCTCGCGCCCGGGAGCGGACGGCCCGGAAGCGGTCGAGAACGACGACCAGGGCCAGATGTTGTTGCGCTTCGCCAACGGTGCCAGCGGCAGCCTCAGCTTCAGCCGCGTCGCCGCCGGCCGGAAGATGGGCTACACCTATCGGATCACCGGCACGCGTGGCGCCTTGTACTTCGACCAGGAAGACCAGAACGCGCTGTGGCTTTACGACGCCGCGCGCGAACCGGCACGGCGTGGATTCCAGAAGCTGCTGATGGGGCCGCCACATCCGGATTACCTCGCCTTCAACCAGGGCTTTGGCCACGGCACCGGCTACAACGACCAGATCGTCATCGAGCTGCGCGACTTCCTGCAGGCGATCGAGACGGGCGAAACGGTCTGGCCGACATTCCGCGATGGCTACGAGGTGGATCGGGTGATCGAGGCCGCGCTGGTATCCGCCGCCGAACGCCGCTGGATCCCCCTCATGTAGGAGCGCGCCTGCGCGCGAAAGGTGTCACGACAAGGCCCCATCCGCGCGCAGACGGAAAACCAAGTCCCGCTCAGCGCAAACTACGCCGCACCACCAGTTCACACCCAAACAACTTACTCCGCGGCACCGCATCGGCGTTCTCCACCCATGCCGCGATCTTCTCGATCGCATGCAGCACCATCTCCCGGATCGGCTGGCGTACGGTGGTCAGCGAATAGGACGACCAAGCGGCGAGCGGCATGTCGTCGAAGCCGACGATGCTGACCTGGCCGGGCACGTCGACGCCGCGTTCGCGGCAGGCATCGATGGCGCCCATGGCGAGCACGTCGTCGCCGCAGAACACGCCGTCGACGCGCGCGTCGTCGTCGAGCAGCGCCAGCATGGCGTCGCGTCCGTGATCGTGGGTGTAGTTGCCGGCGAAGCGGGTGTGCTTGAGCGCCTTGCCGGCCGCGTCGGCGAACCCATCGGCGCGATCGGTCGACGACACATCGTGTGGCGAGCCACCGATGTAGGCGAGGCGGCGCAGGCCACGCCCGCGCATCGCTTCGCCGACCAGGCGGCCGCCGGCGACGTTGTCGACGGTCGCCACCGGCACTGGGGCACCCCGCCCGGCGCGGCCGAAGACGTGGATCACCGGCATGCCCGCCGCCCGGCACGACGCGGCGAAGCCCGCCGGCGGCGCCGAGGTGGCGATCAGCACGGCATCGACGCTGTACTGGCGCATCATGTCCAGCGCCTGGCTGCCGTCCTCGTCTTCGCCGAGGTTCGCCAGCAAGGGGCGCAGGCCACGAGCCTGCAGCTCGCGGGTGAACAGGTCGAACACCTCCATGAAGGTGGGGTTCGCGAAGTGGTTGGAGACCAGGCCGATCAGCGCCGTCTTGCCGGTCATCAGGCTGCGCGCGAGCTGGTTCGGCCGGTAGCCCAGCGACTCGGCCGCCGCCAGCACCCGCTCCTTCGTCTTCGACGACACGCTGGCGCCCGGCGTGAACGTTCGCGACACGGCCGAGATGGATACCCCGGCGAGTTCGGCGACGTCACGAGCGGTGCTGGTGCGGGTGTGCATGGGGTAAGCGTAACCCAAGCGCTGGCGCTCGGTAGATGCCTAGGCCTCCATCGAAATACCCAGGCCGGTGGCCTCCAGTGCGTCGAGGCGGTCGAGCATGCCCGTGTAGAACGATGCACGGGCGTCGTGCAGGTCGAGGAGGAAGTCGCGGTGGCCCTCCATGCGCGCGCGGACGTTGATGGGAACGTCCGGGGCGCCAAGCTCTTCGTCCGGCGTCATCATCAATTCGAGCGCACTTACTTCCTCGCGTGTAATCCGGCCAGCAAAGATCATCTCGTTGATGTACTCCCCCAGCCGTCGCGGTGTGACACGAGAGAAATCGACGGATTTGGGTACTTCGGCGGCTTTCTCAGAAGCGAGCATCGTTTTCGCGATGACCGTAGGCACCGCCGACGCGACAGATACGCGGGCGGGTGAATCGTTAAAGGACGAGATCTGCATGAACGTGCTCCGTAAGCCAAACGAGCCGGAAGGACATGCCACCCAACTGGACATGACGCGCTGCATAGGGATTCGACCGCATGGCTACGCCTCCACTGACACGCCAAGTCCGGTGGCTTCAAATGCATCGAGTTGATTAAGAAGGCCGCTGTAGAAGCCGGCTCGTGCGTCGTGCAGGTCGAGAAGGAAGTCGCGGTGGCCTTCCATCCGCGCGCGAACGTCGATCGGCGTATCGGGCGCTCCCCAGCGTTCATTTGAATAAAGCATATTCATGAGCCCGCTCGCATCCTCGGCGCTGATGCGATCGGCGAATATCAGCTGATCGACGTACTCGTTCAACTGCCTTGGCGTGACGTGGGAGAAATCGATGTTTCTAGGGATGTCGGGCGTGTCTGGCGATTGGATCTTCTTTGCGATGACGGCAGGCACGGCCGATACCACCGACACTGGATTGGATCCGTTGCTCAACGACGTGATCTGCATGGCGTACTCCCGGGATGAGTACTCCGATGACAGCACGACCCACCACCATGCGTGCCGCACGGGACACACGAAGAGACACCGCCTACACGTATTGATGCTTTGTGCCTACACGCCGCGCCTAGCTTGACGCGGGCGACGCCAGACGCGCCATTCTCCTACGTTCTGACGAGGGCGCCTGCCATCCCCGACCCCACTCCCAATCGCCAGGATAGTCGTCGGCCAACAGGGCCGAGCAGGAGAATTGAATGAAAATACATCATGTCGCTTGTTGCGCCCTCATGGGCACGACGATCAATGCAACGGCTGCCCCGTCTGTTAGCGCGTACGTCTACTCCGTTGAATCGGAGAAGGTTGGACGTGAAATCGTGACCGGACGACAAACCACGCAAAGAGACCACGGCGGTCGCTGGCTCTACATCAAGACCGACGAAATCGGCATGGGCAACGCACCGCAGGCGCGCCTGCTCGGAAGTCCGCTGAAGGAGATCGCCACCGAGCGGCTCTGCAACACCGGCCGCGGCGTGGGTGCCTGCAAGCGTGGCGACACCATCGTGGGTTACCGGCGCACCTGGGACGCGTCGGGGCGTGAAGGTGGCAACTTTGAATTCATGATCTTCCCGCGCGGGCCGGGTGCGACCGTGCGGGTGGGGTTCCAGGTGCAGTGATGAAAAAGAAGCCCGGGCGGTTGGGGCCCGGGCTTCTGGTCTTGTTGGGGGTGGCGTTGCGATTGGGTGGGATCGCCATCTCGGTCGCGCGCGGGGGCGCTCCTACAAGGGGCCGGCAGCTATCGCTTGTAGCGGTGGTCAGGGGACGATGTCGACTCTGAATTCCGGGACGAGCCGCAGATAGTCGCCACCATCTGCCTGGGCAACAAAGACGGCTTCGCAGATATCCGCCTTCAGGCGATCGAAATCGACCTTATCCAACGCGTCCTTACCCAGGGCCGCAAAGAGACCATCTTTGATCGAACTCTCTAGGATATGCGTAACGAGGGTTTTAGGGCGTGACTCAATTTCTCCGGTAGCCATGGGGCCGCTTCGCGGGATACCTCTCTCTGCGTAAGTGTCGAATCCGAACCTGAGATCGCCCTCGGTGTAGTCGTAGGGAACCATGTTGTCGGTATCGGCAAAGCGAAAGGCCATGCTCACGACGATGCCGCGATCATCGTCTACGGCGCCCAACCCATGATCCGTCAATCGAAACGCTGCCATCGTCTTTCTTCCTGAAAAAATACATACCAGACCGTGCCCCAAGCGCGAGCAAACGCGGCTTGAGAAGAATTTCACTGACGCTGCAGAAGACGTGGCTCACTAAGGAATGAAGTCCACTTTATAGTGCGGCACCAAGCGCAGATACCGACCATTATCAGACGCAGTAACAAAAACTGCTTCGAGGATATCCTCTTTGATGCGTTCGTAATCCACCTTGTGCAAAGCGTCAGGCCCTAACGAGCGAATCAGGCCTTCTCGAACAGAACTCTCTAAGACATGTGTAACAAGAGTGTTGGGACGCGGCTGCGACTCGCCATCGATAAGTGCTCCACCTACTGGAATACCGTCCTCTGCTTCCGTATCGAAGCCGAATGTCAATTCGCCTTCGATGTAATCGAATGGCACGCTGTTGTCGATATCCGCAAATCGAAACGCCATCTTCACTGTGATACCGCGCGATTCATCGATCGCACCAACCGCGTTTTCCATGAGACGAAATGCCATCGCTGATCCTTGACTAGACGTGGGTGGGCTGCCGCTGCTCTGTTCGCTGCCGATCATGGAACAATGTCGACCCTGAACTCCGGAACCAGGCGCAAGTAGTCGCCACGGTCCGCCTCGACGACGAAAACGGCTTCACGAATATCCATCTTGATCCGATCGAAATCGACGAGATCCAATGCGCCTACACCCAGCGCTGCGACGAGACCATCTTTGATTGAGCTCTCGAGGATATGCGTAACGAGGGTCGTGGGACGCGGCTCAACCTCACCGGTTGCCATAGGCCCAGTGAGCGGGATGCCGACTTCTGCTTCGGTGTCGAAACCGAATTTGAGATCACCCTCGGCGTAATCGTAGGGAACCCTGTTGCCGATGTCGGTGAAGCGAAAGGCCATGTCCACGAGGATGCCGCGAGCCTCGTCTATGGCACCTAGTCCGTTGTCCGTCAATCGAAAAGCCATCCTGCGATTCTCCTCGGGGCGTTCTTAAAAAAGGCCGGGCGATTTCTCGCCCGGCCTATTCTAGTTGTTGCTGGCTTTCGCGCGCAGGCGCGCTCCTACATGGGGTTGCGGGTTAGCGGATGGACTTGGGGTCCTGCTTGTCCTTCAGGGCGGAGCACAGGAGGATCGACTCGCTGGTCTGCGCGAGGCCGCGTTCGGCACCGCTGACCTGGCCCATGCGCGGCTTGAAGAAGGCGTTGAGGCGGTCGGCCTCGGCCTTCGAGCAGCCACCCTGTGCACCGAGCGCCGGGAGCTTGCCGCCGGCGAAGCTGCCGGTGCGGGCGACGATCTTGTCGTAGTTGGTGGTGAACCACTGCCACACGTCGTCACGCGACTTCTCGCTGTCGCGGCCGCCCATCAGCACCATCGCCATCTCGCCGACCTTGACGTCCTTGCCCAGGGCGAAGTCACGCGCCTTGTTGGCAACCGCCACGTCGTTGGAATCGCCCAGTGCCGCGAGCATCGCATTGCGCTTGGCCGGGTCGGAGGTCTTCGGGATCTCGGCGATCAGTGCATCCACCGCCGGGGCACCGTGCTCCTGCACGGACACGCTGAGCGCGTTGGCGAGCAGGTCCGGATCGGCGGCGTCGAGGTCGAGGCGGCCATCCTTCAGCTTCAGCGCGGCATCGCCCTGCTTCAGCATCTCGGCACGCACGTCCTTGTCCGCGATGTCCTTGTCGGCGAGGAAGCCGACCAGCACGTTACGGGTAAGCGTGTCGTTGTCCTTCTCACCGGCCTTCTTGCGGAAGCCCAGCGAAGCCAGCTTCGGCTTGTAGGCATCGATGGCCCACTTGCGGAGCACGGCGCGCTGGGCGTCCGTGGTGGCTTCGTGGTCCATGATCCAGGTGAAGGTCGGCATCGGCGCGGTGAACACTTCGCGGGTGCTCGACGCGGTGACCGGCTTCAGCGCGGCGAGCACGTCGCCGGCATCGAGGTCGCCGTGCTGGAAGCCAGCGCGGACGGCATCGGCGTAGGCGAGCTGCTCGGCGTCGGTCAGCTTACCGACCACCTTGGCGAGGTTGGCGAGGTCAGCCTTGCTCTCGGCGAAGCGGTAGTAACCGCGGCCGTTCGCATTCGGCATCACCCACGCGTTCTTCGCCGCGCCGTCGAGCACGATGCTGCCTTCGGCCTGGTCGAAGATTTCGCACTTGACCTTGTCGCCACCGGCCACGGCGTAACGCACGCACATCGGCACGCCCCACACGCGGCTCGCATCACCGGTGCTGCCCAGCGGCAGGTAGCGGCTCTGCTTCACGTGCAGCACGGTCTTGCCGCCTTCGGTCTTCACTTCGGTGGTGACGTACGGCACGCCCGACTGGTCGAGGAAGCTGTTGAACGCCTTCTTGAACTGCTCACCCTGGCCCGCCGCTTCGGCGATCGAATCGACGAGGTCGTCGGCGGTCGCGTTGGCGAACTTGTGCTTCTGGATGTAGGCACGCATGCCCTTCTGGAACACCGGCTCGGAGACATAGCCTTCGAACATGCCCAGCACGGCCGCACCCTTCTGGTAGGTGATGCCGTCGAACGCGGTTTCGATATCGCCGTTACCGGTGATTTCCTGGCGGATCTTGCGAGCGCTGACCAGGCTGTCGTTGTTCATCGCACCCTGCGCACCGCGGACGCGGTCGAGGTCGGCGCGGTATTCCGGGTGAACCTTCTGCGTGACCTTCTGCTGCATCCACGTGGCGAACGCTTCGTTGAGCCACAGGTCGTTCCACCAGGCCATCGTCACGGTGTCGCCGGTCCACTGGTGGGCCAGCTCATGCGCGTTGACGTTGAACGAACCACGCACGTAGTTCGCGGCCGAATCCGCATCGATCAGCAGCAGCCAGTCGCGGAAGGTGACCAGGCCGGCATTCTCCATCGCGCCCGCGCTGAAGTCCGGCGCGGCGAGCAGGTCGAGCTTGTCGAACGGATAGCCGAAACCGTAGTACTCCTCGAGCGTGTGGATGATCGAGTTGGTCTCGCCCAGCACGTGCTGCATGCGGTGGCCTTCGCCCTTGGCGGCGATGCCGCGCAGCGGGGTGGCGGTGGTGCGGTATTCGGTCGGCGCGATGTCCGGGCCCTTCACCACGTCCCACGGGCCAACGGCGAACGCGACCAGGTAGGTCGGCAGCGGCTTGGTGGTCGAGAACGTGAGGGTCTTCCAGCCGGCGCCGGCCTTCTCTTCCTTCACCTGCGCGGTGTTGGCCACGCCCTGGTCGTCGGCCGGGATGGTCAGGCTGATGTCATAGGTGGTCTTGAAGCGCGGTTCGTCGAAGCCGGGGAACGCGTAGCGAGCCGAGACCGGCTCCATCTGCGTCATGGCGTACGGGATGCCTTCGTGCGAGACCTTGTACAGGCCCTGCAGCTGCTTGTTCAGCGGCGCGCTGAAATCGATGGCGACGGTGACTTCGCCTTCCAGCTTCGCACCGAGGTCGAGGCGGGCGACGCCTTCCTTCTCGGCGGCGACGGTGTACTTACCGTTGTGCTTCTTGCCGGCGGCGTCGGTGACGACGACCTTGGAAACCTTCAGCTCCTTGCCGTGGATCCAGACGAAGTCGGACGGCTGGGTGAGCTTGATCTTGATGACCGTGGAGCCGGAATAGTCTTCCTGCTTGGGGTCGACCTTGAAGGCGAGCTTGTAGCTCTCGGGCTGGGCCCAGTCCGGCAGGTGGCCAAGGGGAGGCGCGGCGTCCGTGCCGGCGGCGAGCGCGGCGCCACAGCAGGCGGCGAGCGCAGTGAGAATGAGGGGACGGACGAAACGACGCATGGCAGGTGGGACTCCCTGTGGATAATCCCGCCCATCCTGCGGAGAGGGGTGACCTTCGACACAGTGCCGGAAGGCACCCCCTGGATGCCGCAGCGCGTCAGGCCTCGACGATCGGCTTGAACCCGCCCCAGAACATCCGCTTGCCGTCGAAGGGCATGGACTTGGGGTCCATGTACTTCGCAAGTCGCGGATCTTCCATCACTTTCTTCATGATCCGATCGCGGTCGCGGCGGCTCTTGTAGACGATCCAGGAGAACACCACGACCTCGCCCGGCTTCAGTTTCACGGCCTGCGGGAAAGAGGTGACCTTGCCGGGTTTGACGTCGTCGGCCACGCATTCGGTGTAGGCCAGCGCCCCGTGGTCCATCCAGACCTTCGCGCCAACCCTGGCCATCTTCTTGTAATCGGCCAGGCGGTCTTCCGGCACCGGCATGACGAAACCATCGACATAGCTCATGGCACACCCTCCGCGATAGGTAGGGTGAGCATCGCCCAAAACCCGCCACGAAGCATCAGCCGGCGGCTTCGGCCTGCTCGAGGACCACGGCCACGGCGTGGATCACCGAAGCGATGCGCACGGCGCTCTGGATGCCCTGGACGGTGACGCCGCCGTCGCGCAGCACCTTGTCGTGCGAGTCGATGCACATGCCGCAGCCGTTGACGGCCGAGACGGCGAGCGAGACCAGCTCGAAGTCATTCTTCGCATCGCCCTTGTAGGCGCCGATGACGTTCATGCGCAGCTTGGCCGGCATGGTTTCGTACTCGGGGTGCGAGACCAGGTGCTGGAAGCGGTAATAGATGTTGTTCATGCCCATGATCGCGGCCGAACCCTTGGCGGCGGTGATCTGCTCGGGCGTGGCGTGCTCGGCGGCGAACACGGCGACCGCTTCGGTCAGCGGCTTGAAGCGCGCGGCGAATGCCGAGCCCAGCGCGACCATGGCGATCTGCGCCTTGTTCAGGCCCGGTGCGCCGGCTTCGCTCAGCACGGAATCGAGGTTGAGCTTCAGGTCCTTGGCATATTCGGGAAGCTGGCTGCGGAGATCGGCAATGCTCATCGGTGTGCTCCAGGTCGTAATCGGGGGAAAGGAATGGGGCGCGGAATGGCTCGGAGCGGGGGCACCGGTTCACGCGGGATGCGCTGGGGGCGCATCGGGGGGGGTGTACTGGGATAGGGTGCCCGCGCCGCGCGGGGTGGAGCTATGCGGCGCGGGACTTTGACTTGCGGGGCTTAGGCGACCTTGAGGGTCTCTTCGCCGGCCTTCCAGTTGCAGGCGCACAGCTCGTCGGTCTGCAGGGCGTCGAGGACGCGCAGCACTTCGTCCGGGTTACGGCCAACCGAACCGGCGGTGACGTAGGCGAACTGGATCTCGCCGTTCGGATCGACCAGGAAGGTGGCGCGCTGGGCGACGCCGTCGTTGGTCAGGATGCCGAGAGCCGAGGTCAGCTCCTTCTTGATGTCCGCGAGCATCGGGAACTTGAGGTCCTTCAGGTCGGCGTGGTCCATGCGCCATGCGCGGTGGACGAACTCGCTGTCGGTCGACGCGGCCAGGATCTGGCAATCACGGTCGGCGAACTGCTCGTTGAGGTCGCTGAAACCCTTGATCTCGGTCGGGCAGACGAAGGTGAAGTCCTTCGGGTAGAAGAACACGAGCTTCCACTTGCCCTCGTACGACTTGTCGGAGATCGTGGTGAAAGCGTCTTCGATCTTGTTGGCCAGCGGGCCGCCGTCGACGGCCAGGAGGTTGAATTCGGGGAACTTATCGCCAATGGTCAGCATGGATCGACTCTCCAGAGTGAGGGTTGGTGTAAACACGAGGGATCGCCTGGGGAAGCGATCAATAAAGCTAGGTTATCGAACCGGGTTCGATATCTCAAATCGATTGTAGACATAGGTGTGATAGTCTGCGGCTATCGCAACGTGCCGCGAGACCGTCCCATGAACCTTCGAGACCTATCCTACCTCGTCGCCCTTGCCGAGCACCGCCACTTCGGCCGGGCCGCGGAGGCGAGCTTCGTCAGCCAACCCACCCTGTCCACGCAGATCAAGAAGCTGGAGGACGAGCTGGGCGTCGCGCTGGTCGAACGCACCCCGCGCAAGGTGCTGCTGACCGAGACCGGCCGCGAGATCGCCCGCCGCGCCCGTGGGGTGCTGTCGCAGGTGGAGGAGATCAAATCGATCGCCCAGCGCACCCGCGACCCGGAGTCCGGGACGATCCGCCTCGGCATCTTCCCCACCCTGGGGCCCTACCTGCTCCCCCACGTCATTCCCCTGCTACGCGAGCGCTTCCCGCGGCTGGAGCTGTTGCTGCGCGAGGAGAAGACCGAGCAGGTGCTGCACATGCTGCGCGAAGGCACCCTGGATGCCGGCATCCTCGCCCTGCCCGTCCACGACGATTCGCTGCACACCGAATTCCTGTTCGAAGAACCGTTCGTGCTGGCCGTCCCCAGCGGCCACCCGCTGGCCAGCCATCATCGCCTGCGCATGGACGACCTTTCCGAGCAGAACCTGCTGCTGCTGGAAGACGGCCACTGCCTGCGCGACCAGGCGCTGGAGGTCTGCCACATGGCCGGCGCCGGCGAGAAGACCGGCTTCCGCGCGACCAGCCTGGAAACCCTGCGCCAGATGGTTTCGGCCAACGTCGGCATCACCCTGCTGCCCAGCCTCGCCGTGCAGCCGCCGGTCGCCCAGTCGGCCAACGTGCACCTGATCGAATTCGAAGACCCCGCGCCGAGCCGCCGGATCGCTATGCTGTGGCGCAAGAGTTCGGCGATGACGCCGTTCTTCGAGGCCCTGGCCGAGCTGGTCAGGGGTATCCCGGCCGAGCTGTTCAACACCCATGGATGCGCCACCGGTCAACCGGGTGGGGCGTCGAACGTTGCCCTCCCGACCCCCTGACGGTTTTTGTCCATGCGCGTTTGGCTCGTCGCCCTGCTGCTCGTCCTGTCGAGCTGGGGTGGCTACAACTGGTGGCGGCACAGGCCGGTGCATGACGCGCCCGGCATCGTCGCGGGCGATGAACCGGACCAGGAAGACATCCCCCGTGGCACCGAACTGTCGCGTGGCCACTTTCGGCTGGAGCCGCGGGCGAAGTTCGCCATGAGCGGACGCGTGCTGTCGCGCGAGGACTACCAGCTGGACGACCTGGCGCCGATCGCACCGACCGACCTGGCGATGGGCTGGGGCCGGATGTCCGACTCGGCCGTGCTGGACAAGATCCGCATCTCCCAGTCGAACCGCTTCTACTTCTGGTACACCGACAACTTCCCGATCCCGCGCCACGAGATCGAGGATTCCAGCGCCAACATGCACATGATCCCGGCCAACGACACCGCCGCCCGCCAGCTGCGCGACGTGCGCCAGGGCGAAGTGGTCCACTTCGAAGGCTTCCTCGTCGACATCAAGCGCGACGACGGCTGGCACTGGGACACCTCGCTGACCCGCGAAGACACCGGCGCCGGTGGCTGCGAGATCGTGCTGGTCGAGAGCATCAGCGAAGAAAAGCCCGCCCGGGCGGCTCAGTAAGCGACGGGCTCAGTAAGCGACCAGGGCATGCAACGGGGCGTCGCCGCTCCAGCGCGCGCGGCCGGCCAGGCCACCCAGTTCGATCACCACGCTGGCACCCATCACCTCGGCGCCCAACCGCTCGACCAGGCGGCGGCCGGCATCCAGCGTGCCGCCGGTGGCGAGCACGTCGTCGACGATGATCACGCGCTCACCCGGCGACAGGGCCTCGGTGCCGATCTCCAGGCGATCCAGGCCGTATTCCAGCCCGTAATCCATGCCGACCACCGGCGGCGGCAGCTTGCCGGCCTTGCGGATCGGTACGAAGCCGGCCCCCAGTGCCTGGGCCATGGCCGCGCCGAAGATGAAACCGCGCGATTCGATCCCGCAGACGGCGCGGATGCCCTGGCCACGCCAGGGCGCGCAAAGCGCGTCGATGCACTGGGCGAACGCCGACGCGTCGGCGAGCAAGGGCGTGATGTCCTTGAACATGATGCCGGGGCGCGGGAAGTCGGGAACGTCCCGGATAAGCTTGAGTAGGGGCTGCATGCGGGGAACCTACCCCGCCCCACCGCCCGGCGGCAAGCATCGCGGGCGCAGGAACGGTAAACTCGGACGTTTGCCGCGCCCCTACCCCAGAGCCACTCGACGATGTCTACCGAAACGCCCGTCCTGCAGCAGCACTTCATCCGCCAGATCGTCCGCGACGACCTGGCCTCCGGCAAGCACACGGTGATCCACACCCGCTTCCCGCCGGAGCCGAACGGCTACCTGCACCTGGGGCATGCCAAGTCCATCTGCCTGAACTTCGGCCTTGCCGGGGAGTTCGCGGGCACCTGCAACCTGCGCTTCGATGACACCAACCCGTCGAAGGAAGACATCGAGTACGTCGAGTCGATCCAGCGCGACGTGAAGTGGCTCGGCTTCGAGTGGGCCGAACTGCGCCACGCCTCGGACTACTTCGAGGTGTTCTACCAGTCGGCGCTGAAGCTGATCCGCCTGGGCCTGGCGTACGTCGACGACCTCTCGGCCGAGGAAGTGCGCGAATACCGCGGCACCCTCACCGAGCCGGGCCGCAACTCGCCCTACCGCGACCGCTCGGTGGAAGAAAACCTCGACCTGTTCCAGCGCATGCGCGCCGGCGAGTTCGCCGACGGCAGCAAGACGCTGCGCGCGAAGCTCGACATGGCCTCGGGCAACATCAACCTGCGCGATCCCGCGTTGTACCGCGTACGCAAGGTGCACCACCAGAACACCGGCGATGCGTGGCCGATCTACCCGATGTACGACTTCGCGCATTCGCTGTCGGACGCGGTGGAAGGCATCACCCATTCGCTGTGCACGCTGGAATTCGAAGACCACCGCCCGCTGTACGACTGGTGCGTGGATAGCGTCGACCTCGCCAACGATCCGGCCCTGTGGAGTTCGCTGGTCGCCGCCGGCCTGCCCACCGTGCCGAGCAAGCCGCGCCAGATCGAGTTTTCGCGCGGCAACCTCAACTACACGGTGATGAGCAAGCGCAAGCTGATCACGCTGGTCTCGGAAAACCTGGTCGATGGCTGGGACGATCCGCGCATGCCGACCGTCGCCGGCGTGCGTCGCCGCGGTTTCACCCCGGCAGGCATCCGCCTGTTCTGGGAACGCATCGGCGTGAGCAAGCAGAACAGCACCATCGACATGAGCGTGCTGGAAGGCTGCGTGCGCGAAGACCTCGACGCGAAGGCGCCGCGTCGCCTCGCCGTGATCGATCCGCTCAAGCTCACCATCACCAACCTGCCGGCCGCGCACGCCGAGACGCTCACCTTCCCGAACCACCCCAAGGACGAAAGCTTCGGTTCGCGCAGCGTGCCGTTCTCGCCCGAGCTGTGGATCGAGCGCGAGGATTTCGCCGAGGTGCCGCCGAAGGGCTTCCATCGCCTCACGCCCGACGGTGAAGTGCGCCTGCGTGGCGTCGGCATCGTGCGCTGCGACGAACTGGTCAAGAACGACGCCGGCGACGTGGTCGAACTGCGTTGCACCCTCGACCTCGAATCGCGCACCGGCATGCCCGGCTCCGACCGCAAGGTGAAGGGCACGATCCACTGGGTCAGCGCGCGCGACGCCGTGCCGGCGGTGGTCCGCCTCTACGACCGCCTGTTCGACGCGGCCGATCCGGACGACGACACCGACGGCAAGACCTACAAGGATCACCTGAACCCCGACTCGCGTCGCGTGGTGCACGGTTTCGTCGAGCCGGCCGCCGCCGGCGCGGAGCGCGAAGACCGCGTGCAGTTCGAACGCCTTGGCTTCTTCGTCGCCGACATGCACGACCACACGCACGCTGCCCCGGTGTTCAACCGCGTGGTGACGCTGCGCGATTCGTGGGCGAAGCAGTCCTGATGTTGTACGCACAGGTCCACCTCACCCTGCCGGCCTGGGTCCACGACGCCGTGGACGCATCGGTGGCGTATGCCGGTGACGAAGCCAAGGTCGGCCTCGCCATCGCGTTGTCCGCGCAGAACGTGGATGCCGAGACGGGTGGCCCGTTCGGCGCCGTGGTGTTCGACGGCAACGACCGCATCGTCGCCGTCGGCGTGAACCGCGTCGTGCCGCAGAGCTGCTCGGTGGCGCACGCCGAGATGATGGCGTACATGCTCGCGCAGCAGCGCCTGCAGCGTTTCCGCCTCAACGAAGACGGCAGCGCGTTCACCCTCGCGACCAGCTCGCAGCCGTGCTGCCAGTGCTACGGCGCCACCGTGTGGGCAGGCATCGACACCTTGCTGATCGGCGCACGCGCCAGCGACGTCGAGGAACTCACCCCGTTCGACGAAGGCCCGCTGCCGGCGGACTGGGTGGGTGAACTCGAGCGCCGCGGCATCGCCGTGCGCCGTGACATCCTGCGCGACGACGCGCGCACCGTACTGCGCCACTATGGCGAAATCGGCGCCGCCTACTGAGGCTACGCCCGGCCGCGGGCGCGCCTGGCGCGCCGCGCTGCCGCTTGTCCTGCTGGTGCTGCTCGGTGCCGGCGTGATCGGCAGTGGCGTGCTGCGTGAAGTGGACGCGTCGCACGTCGTCCACGGAAGCGGGTCGCTGCGGGCCCTGGTCGGCAGCTACCCGCTGGGGTCGCGCATCGGCTTCACCGTCGCCCTCGCCGTGGCCATCGCCACCGGCGTCCCCGGCACCATCGTGCTGGTCCTGGCCGGTGGCCTGCTCTTCGGCATCGCCGAGGGCACCGCGCTGGGCTCGGTCGCCCTGGTGGCAGGGTCCGCCGCGCTGTTCGCGGCCAGCCGCCACGCCTTCGCCGCGGGCACCCGCGCACCGCCCGCCTTCGCCACCCGCCTGCGCGAACGCTACCTGCGCCATCCCGTGCGGCACACCTTCGCCCTGCGTTTCGTCCCGGTGGTGCCGCTCGGTGCGATGACCGTCGCGCTGGCCTGGCTGCGCTGCCCGTGGTGGCTGTTCCTCGCCGCCACTTGGGTCGGCGGCACGCTCTCCCTCGCCATCGAAAGCGCGATCGGCGCCGGGCTGGCCGACACCCTCGGCCGCGGACCGCTGACCGCCGCCAGCCTGGTCAACGGACGGCTGCTCGTTCCACTGGCCCTGTTCGTCGTGGTCGCCGCCGTGCCGCCGCTGGTCCAGGCCTGGCGCGAGCGCCGCCGCGGCTGACGCCGGACGCCATCGAACTGCGCTAGGCTAGCCGCGCACGCCTCCGGGGGCGGCGGGGGGACACGCATGCGCGATTTGTCGGCTTCATGGCTGGAAAGGGTGTGGCGCCGCACGTCGCTCGTGCAGCGCCTGACCTGCGTGGCCCTGGCCCCGACCGCCATCGCCGCCGTGCTGCTGGTCACCCTGCTTACCCGGCACCAGATGGACACCCTGCACGAGATGGGCCGCTCCACCGCCGATGCGATCGCGCAGCAGGCCGCCACCGTCTCTGGCGATGCCCTGCGCGGCGAGCAACGCCGGGAGCTGGGGCGCATCGCCCAGTCCATCGTGCAATTGCCGCAGGTGGCCCGCGTGCGGATCTCCGACCGCGATGGCGAGATCCTCGCCGACCGGGTCAACGGCTCGGTCGAGGACGATGACAGCCTCACGGTCTCGCGCGACGTGCTCGACCCGACCAGCCGCCGCGTGCTGGGCTCGGTCACGGTGGATGTCAGCGTGGAAGACGCCGTGGCCGCACAGCGCGCCAGCGTGCACAACGCGCTGGTCTGGCTGACGCTGAGCCTGCTCATCGCCATCATGATCGGCTGGTCGGCCGCGCGCTGGATGAGTGCGCCGTTGCGCAACCTCGCCATCGCCGTGCGCCAGCTTGGCCTGGGTGACCGCACGGTGGTCGTGCCGGTCACCGACGACACGGAAATCGGCGACCTGCAGCGTGGCTTCAACGGCGCGGCCTCGAAGCTCCTGCACGCGCAGATCGGCATGGAGCGCGAGATCGCCACCGCGACCGACGAACTCGCTCGCAAGAACGCCGCGCTGGAAGCGGCCAGCGTGGCGAAGGCACGCTTCCTCGCCGCCGCCTCGCACGACCTGCGCCAGCCGCTGTATGCGCTGACCCTGTTTTCATCGGGCCTTGCCGTGGATGAGTTCGATCCGGTGCGGCTCAACCGCATCGCGCACATCCAGGAATGCGTCGAATCGCTCGATCATCTTTTCAGCGAACTGCTCGACCTTTCGCGGCTGGATACGGGCGCGATGAAGCCGGTGCCACGCGACATCTCGATGGACGAGGTGTTCGAAGAAGTCAGCGTCAACTTCCGCATGGTCGCCGAACAGCACGACCTGCGCCTGGTGGTGCGCACAACCGACCTGTGGGTGCACGGCGACCGCACGATGCTGGCGCGCATCCTCAACAACCTGGTGAGCAACGCGCTGCGTTACACGCGTTGCGGTGGCGTGCTGGTGGCGGCGCGCAAGCGCGACGACGGCACCGTGCGCATCGACGTGTGGGACACCGGGCTGGGCATCGCCCGCGAGCACGTGCCGCATATCTTCGACGAGTTTTACCGGGTGGAAAGCGGGCCGGAAGCCGGCCGACCGGAAGGCACCCGCCGCGGCCTCGGCCTGGGCCTGTCCACCGTGCAACGCCTGGCCGTGTTGCTGGGCACCCGGGCCACCGTGGTCTCGCGCCCCGGCAAGGGCAGCGTGTTTTCTATCACCCTGCCCGAAGTGCGGCCGAACCCCGTGCCCGAGGCGCCGCCGACCCCGATGGCCGAGCCGGGCATGCCCCGCGACGTGGCCGGCATGCGCGTGCTGGTGATCGACGACGAGCCCAGCATCCTCGCCGGCATCAGCTACCTGCTCGGCAGCTGGGGCTGCGAGGTGATGACCGCCGAGGACGCGCAGCAGGCGATGGAGGCCGTGCACCTGTGGATGCAGCCGCCGGACCTGGTGATTTCCGACCTGCGCCTGCGCGAAGGCACCGGGCTGGACGTGTTGTCCCTGCTCGATCGCTATTACCGCCGCCGGCCGGGCGACCCCCCTCCGTTCGCGCGCGTACTGATCACCGGCGAAACCCGCAGCGACTTCCTCGCCAGCGTGGATACCAGCACGACGCAGGTCCTGTACAAGCCAGTCTCCCCCGAACGGCTCCACGATGTAATGGTTTCCGCATGGTCTGTCCATCATGCAGCCGTCTGAGCCTAATGGCCTGCTTGCCGCGGCGAGCAGGTGGGGCTATGGTCTTTTGAACGGGGATGCTCGTGGCAGTGCGAGCGGAGGAGTGGCATGCGAGTTTTGATCGCGGACGATCATCGACTCATCATCGAGGGCGTGAAGCTTAAGCTTCGCGAACTGGGTGACGACGTCGAATTCGTCGAGGCTGAAACAGTGGCGGCGCTTCGCGCCCTGCTGGCGAATACACCCCTTCCCGACGTGGCCCTCATCGACATGGCGATGCCCGGTGCCGATGGCGTCGAGCACATCAAGGATGCCGTGGCGGCGCTGCGTGACCCCAGCGACGACGGCACCTCGCGTGCGCGCCCCGTGGTGGTGCTCTCGGGCACCGAAGACCCCAGCGCCATCCGCCACGTGCTGGACCTCGGCGTCCAGGGTTATATCCCCAAATCCTCGCCACCCGACGTCATCCTCAATGCGGTGCGGCTGGTCGTGGGCGGCGGCATCTACGTGCCCCCCGAAGCCATGAAGGCCGCCTCCACGGCGCCGATGGCCCCGGCATTCGCCACCCTCGGCGGCGACGGCCTCACCACCAAGGAACGACTGGCGACGGTGCTGACCGACCGCCAGATCGATGTCCTGAAGCTGCTGGCCAAGGGTCGCCCGAACAAGCTGATCGCCCGCGAGCTGGGCATCAGCGAGGGCACGGTCAAGATCCACCTCGCCGCCATTTTCCGCGCGCTGCATGTGCGGAACCGGCTCGAGGCCCTGGTGGCGGCACAACACCTCGGCGACTGACGCACGACACGGTTTTACCCGGGCGCCGGCGTAGGCTGGTACCCGGATGGGCACGGAGCGCCTGGGGGGAGCGGTTAACCACGAGGCGGTCGCATGCGCGCAGGCAGGGCAGGCACGACCAGGACGGGTGCGGGTAGTTGGCTGGTGGCATGGCTGCTGGTGTTGCTCTGCGCGTGCCCCACCGCCGCGCTGGCCCGTGGGTCAGGCGCGGGTCCCGGCACCGACATCGATCCGAACGCCCCGCTGACCTTCGGCATCCTGCCGATCGGCGGCCCCGCCGAGTCGCTCGAAGCCTGGCGTCCGATGCTGGACGACCTGCACAGCGCCATCGGTCGCCCGGTGCGCGCCGTCTCCGTCACCACCTATGAAGGCATCGCCCAGGCGATCAGCGAGCAGCGCGTCGACATCGCCTTCCTTTCCGGCCGGCTCGCCCTCGACGCGGTGGTCGGCCAGAACATGCAGGTGATCGGCCAGCTCACCCGCGGCGACGGCTCGAAGGGCTATTACGCCGTGTTGCTGGTCGCCACGGACTCGCACATCGGCACCCTCGACCAGCTGTTCGCCCGCCCCGGCCAGTGGCGATTCGCCCGTGGCGAGGCACTGTCGGTCTCGGGCTACCTTGTACCGGAGACCCAGTTATTCGCCGCCCGCGGGGTGGATTCGGACACCTTCTTCGCCAAGGTGCACGTCGACAACCACCAGAACAACGCCCTGGCCGTGGCCAACGGCGAGGTGGACGTGGCGACCAACAACACCGCCGACCTCGAACGCTTTCAGCAGCACTTCCCCGAGCAGTACGCGCGGCTGCGCATCCTGTGGAAGTCCTCGCTGATCCCACACGCCGTGATCGTGATCCGCAACGACCTGCCGCCTTCGCTGCGGGAGAAGGTGGCCGCCTTCATCACCAGCTACGGCAAGGGCAAGGACGGCGGCCGACAGGAAGCCAACCTGAAGATGATCCACGACATCAGCGGCTTTGCCGCGGCCACCAATGCCTGCCTGGTGCCGTTCGCCGACATCGAGTATTCGCTGGAAAAGCGCCGCGCCACCACCGCGCAATGGGTAAGCGAGAGTGCCCGCGAAGCGCGCTTCTCGAAGATCCAGGCCGACCACGACACACTGGTTGGCCGACTCCGCGGGAAATAGGCCCCATCGGCCAAAAGGCCTATGCCATAGGGCTTAGCTCCCCTTGGCTATCGCGCCGCGAACGGGCGTTTCATAGATTCGTCATGAAACCCCGTCGTCGAAGGCCGCTGCATGAACGCGTCATCCACCCCGCCCGGCCGTTCGCCGTCGAGCGAGCGGCAGGTCCGGAAGGGCCTGTTGCCGCTGGCGATGGTGGCGCTCGCGCTGGCGGCGACGCTGGGCGTGATGCACTTGCGCAGTATTTCGCTGGAGGCGCGCAACATCGCGCGGATCCAGGCGGTGCGGCTGGCGGGCCTGGTCGGTAGCAACCCGGCGGACGATGCGACGCGCGACACGCTGGCACGTGCGCTGTCGCGCAGCTCGCCAACCGCACAGGTCATCCTGCACCGGCTCGAAGGCCCTGCCCTGGTGATCGACAGCGGGCGCCCACTGGATGCGCGTCGGCAGATGCATGTGCGTGTACCGACGGCGCTCGGTGAACTGGAAACCATTTCGGATACGTCCGCGCTGCGCGAGCGGCGTCTTGCGGCCACGCTGATGATGTTGCTGCTCGGTGGTGGCGTCGTCGCGGTGTACCTCGCCAGTCGACGGCTGCTCGAGCGCGATGTGTTCGCACCCGCCGATGAGCTGAAGGCACGCATCGACGCGGAGTTGCGCCAGCGCAACGATCGCACGGCGGGCGATGCGGCATCGATGGAAGCGGCGGTCGGTCGCCTGCTTGGCGAGCTGGCCGAACTGCGTGCCGTGCACCAGGCCGATCGCACCGAAGCGTTCCGCCAGCGCATGCAGGAGATGGCGCGGCAGACCCGTTTCATCGAGCAGCTGGGCGATCATTTCCGCCAGCCCTTGCAGGCGCTGTCGCTGTTCGTCGGTGGCATGCAGCCGGGCGACGACCTGCGCCAGCGTGCGGTGCAGGGGCAGATGCGCACCAACATCACCCGGCTGCACGAATTGCTCGAAGGCCTGCTCGACATGGCTCGCTTCGACGCTGGCGCCATCGAGGCGGCGAGTGGCGAGCTGATCGCGGCCGACCTGTTCATGCGTGCGCGCGACGCCATCGCCAACGACGCCGAGCGGCTCAACGTCAATATCCACTGGCGTGGTGGCAGGATTCCACTGCGCGGCGACGCCAACCTGCTTGCCGAGCTGCTGCACCGGCTGGTCTCCAATGCGGTGATCGGCACGCCGCATGGGCGGGTGCTGGTGGCCGTGCGCCGGCGCGGCCGCGACATCCGGCTGGAAGTGCGTGACAACGGCATGGGCATCGAGCCGGCGCAGCAGGAACGCGTGTTCGACGAGTTCACCCGCCTGCCCGGCCATCCTGGCCTGGGCCTCGGCCTGGCCGTGGCCCGGCGCATCGCCGACGTGGTCGGCGGCACCATCGGCGTGCGTTCCAGCCCGGGGCGCGGCACCCTGTTCTGGGTCCAGCTCGATGGCGCGGCGGCCGGATTGCCAGCGCGCGCACGCGAGACGGTGAGCCATCACACCGCCTTGTGACACACGCCGCGCGTTACCCCTGTGCCTGACGCCGGGACCGGCGTAACCTTTCGCCACCGAAGCGTCGAGGATTGCGGTCGTGGCGAGCGTCAACTGGTCGGATACCGCGCCCGTGGTGGCATTCCTTGGCGTCTTCGCGGGGGCCATCGGGCTGCCCGTGCCGGCCATGCCGACGCTGATCGTGGTCGGCGCGACCCTGGTCACCGCACGCGACCCGTTACTGATCATGGCCACCTTCGTCGGCGCCCTGGCCGGGGCCTTCGCTGGCGATACGGCGTGGTTCCTCACCGGCCGCCGGTTCGGCTACCGGGTGCTGGATGGCCTGTGCCGGATCTCGCTGTCGCCGGACACCTGCGTGCGCCGGGCCAGTGGGTTCTTCGAGAAGCGCGGCGTGAAGTTGCTGCTGGTGTCGCGCTTCATCCCCGGCCTGTCGCTGGTGGCGATCCCGATCGCCGGCGCGGGCGATACGCGCTTCAGCCGGTTCACGGTCTATGACCTCGCTGGCGCCGCGCTGTGGATCTCGGTGGGCCTGTCGGTGGGCATGCTGTTCTACCGGCAGATCGACGCCGTGCTGGGCGTGCTGCGCCAGTTCGGCGTGGGCCTTGCCGCCCTGGCAGCCATCGGCCTGGTGCTGTGGGTGCTGTTCCGCTACACCCGGCGCAGCCTGCTGATCTCGCGGCTGCGCAAGAGCCGGATCTCGGTCGACGAGCTGGCCGTGCTGCTGGCCAATGACCCGGGCGCGCTCATCGTGGACGTGCGCAGCCTGTCCAACCGCCGGGACGACCCGTTCGTCATCCCCGGTTCGCGGCTGTTCGACATGACCACCGCGGAGGCCGACCTGGCCACCCTGCCGCACAACACGGCCGTGGTGATCTACTGCTCGTGCCCCAACGAGGTCTCGGCCGCCAAGGTCGCCGAGCGCCTGACCAAGCTGGGCTATGCGAATGTCCGCCCGCTGACCGGCGGCATCGGGGCCTGGCGCGAGGCCGGGCGCGACGTCGAGGCGATCGTCCTGGGCACCTGAACCCCGCTCGGGTTGTGCCGCCCCCGCCAGCCCACTAAACTACGCGGCTCCTTGCGCATGGGTCGTTAGCTCAGTCGGTAGAGCAGCGGACTTTTAATCCGTAGGTCGACGGTTCGAGTCCGTCACGACCCACCATCGCGCCACACTCCCTTCCGTTTCCCCTACACGCCGCGTCGGCATTTCGCCGCCTACGCCGAGCGTTATGCCTGCTTTCCGCACGAACACCAGCCGTTACCGTAGCCACCACTTGCTACCTAACGCGGCCGGGGTGCGCCATGAACTGCGTCAAACAAGGGATCGATCAGTGAACGCAGGCAGAGGGCGCCGGATCGCGCCCGTCGAAGGGCTAACGCGCGATCAGTTGGTAGTCGAAAACGGCGTGCTCCGCGGCCGGGTCGAGGCATTGGAAAAAGCGTTGAAGCATGCGTGGCTTGGCGCGGTCCTGAGGTCATTGATTCGTGGCGCAACGTGTGTCGCGTCCCTGTGGGCTTTGGCGTACTACCTGGCGGGCAAGACCACCCACCTGACCGCCTATGTCGACGCAAAAGTGTCTAGTTCCCTGCTGAAGGAGGTCTTCGCGACGCTCGGACCGCCCTGGTGGCTTCTTTCAGCCCTTTTGCTGGCCCTTCTCGTGTCGGGAGGCATCAACGTGAGGTATCGGCGCGCCGTCAGGAATCAGGCCGATCGCCTGGGTGGCTCGCCAGCGACACGAGCGGCATACGCGGTTACTGCAAGAGCCGAGCGCGGCGTTTCCAGCACCAGAGACACCAACGAGAGGAGAAACCTGTGACCGTCCTCGTCATTGCACTGATCTACATCGCTTCGCTAGCTATGGTCGCGTACACGTTGTTCGTGGAGCTTCCGCGATCCGCCGTGGTCCAGGCCCGGATCAACCTGCTCTTGCTCCAGCGCGAGCTGTCGGCAATGCGAGCGAGCGCTACCCTTCAGGTCAGTGGTCGCGCGTACATCGTGCGCCGCCGTTTACTCGGTTGTCTCATCCGACACGCGAACGATGTCACCGCGGCGCGCTATTGCTTCACTCGCCTCTCGCGAACAAACGCCCGGATCCGAAACGAAAAGAACCTGCGCGAGGCTCTGGCGAATTCCGTAAGGCATTTGCCGCGAGCCACGGTGCACGAACTGACGTCGATCGAACAGCGCGCTTACGCTGAGATCCTCCTGCTGATGGTCCGCAGGTCCATTCTGGCGACGGTCCTGCTGTGGCCCGTAAGGCTCTTTGCTACCACCGCCCGGCGGAATCCGGGGGCGGCTTCTCAGGCGTAATGCGTGGGGTCGGCGACGCCAGCCATGGCGAAGCCTTCCGCGCGCAGCCGGCAGGCATCGCAGTGGCCGCAGGCACGGCCCTGGGCGTCGGCCTGGTAGCAGCTGACGGTCGCGGCGAAGTCGACGTCGAGACGCATGCCTTCGCGGACGATGTCGCCCTTGCCCATCGCCATCAGCGGCGCGTGGATGCGGATGCCCGCCCCTTCCACGCCGGCCTTCGTCGCGACGTTTGCGAGCGTCTCGAATGCTTCGATGAAGGCGGGACGGCAATCCGGGTAACCGGAGTAGTCGACGGCGTTCACGCCGCAGAAGATGTCGGCGGAGCCGAGCACTTCGGCCCAGCCCAGGGCGATCGAAAGCATGATGGTGTTGCGCGCCGGCACGTAGGTGACCGGGATGCCTTCGCCACCCTCTTCGGGGACGTCGATATCGGCCGTGAGTGCCGAACCGCCGATGCTGCGCAGGTCGACGTGGACGACCTTGTGCTCCACGGCGCCGAGCATCTTCGACACGCGCTCGGACGCTTCGAGCTCGGAGTTGTGGCGCTGGCCGTAGGCGACGCTCAATGCGTACACGTCGAAGCCTTGCTCGCGGGCCATGGCGATCGTCACCGCGGAATCCATGCCGCCGGAGACGAGGACGACGGCCTTGCGGGTGGGGTTCGTTGCATTCATGGGCATAACCTTCGTATCAGTGGCCGGCGGCGTCGTTCCACAGCAGCTTGTGCAGCTGCAGCTGGAAGCGCACCGGCAGGCGTTCTTCAATGATCCATTCGGCCAGCTCGCGCGGCTCGACGTTGCCCCACACGGGCGAGAACAGCACCATCGCCTTACGGTCGAGGGCATGCTCGCGCACGGTGTCGCGCGACCATTCGAAGTCGGCGCGGCTGGCGATGACGAACTTGACCTGGTCGTGCGGCAGCAGGTGGTCGAGGTTAGACCACAGGTTGCGCGCGCTTTCGCCCGAACCGGGCGCCTTCAGGTCCATGACCTTGCGTACGCGCGGATCCACCTCGGAGACGTCCAGCGCCCCCGAGGTTTCCAGGGAGACCTCGTGGCCGGCGTCGCAGAGCTTGCGCAGCAGGATCTGGCAGCGCTTCTGCGCCAGCGGCTCGCCACCGGTCACGCAGACATGGCGCGCGCCGTAGCTGGCGACCTCGGCGACGATGGCGTCGATGTCGTGCCACTGGCCGCCATGGAAGGAGTATTCGGTATCGCACCACACGCAGCGCAGCGGGCAGCCGGTGAGGCGCACGAACACGGTGGGCCAGCCGATCGCGTCGGCCTCGCCCTGCACGGAGTGGAAGATCTCGGTAATCCGCAGGCGCTCCCTAACGGGCGCTGCCGGCGAGACGTCCGCCGGGGTTGCGGTGCTGCCGTTCATGGGATCAGTTGGCCGTCTGGCGCTGCAGGCGGCGCAGGCGTTCCTGTGCAAGGCCGGCGGCCTTGGTGCCCGGATACTTCGCCGAGACCTGCTTGAGGGTCGCGATGGCGGCGTCCTGCTGCTTCAGTTCGATCTGGCAATAACCCACCTTGAGCAGGCCGTCGGAGACCTTGTCGCTCTGCGGGTAATTCTTCACCAGGCGCTGGAACGCTTCGATCGCGACCGGGTAGTTCATGGTCACGTAGTACGACTCGCCCAGCCAGTAATAGGCGTTGGGCGCGAGCGGGCTGTCCGGGTACTTCACGAGGAAGTCGCGGAAGCCACGCGACGCGGTGACGTAATCGCCGCCACGCAGGGACTTGAACGCGGTGTCGTAGGCGGTCTGTTCCGCCGGCGTCGTGGCGGCCGGGGCGGCGCCAGTGGCGGCCGGGGCCGGACCCGCGGGAGCGGCGGCCTGCTGCGGCGCACCAGCCGCGGGCGGTGCGGCGGCGGGGTTGCCAACGGGCGCGGCGGCCGCCGGCTGGCCGGCGGGTGCCCCACCCTTTTCGAGACGACCCATGCGCGAATCCATGTCCGCGTACTGGGCCTTCTGGGAATCCTGGAGTTGCTGGTTCTGGTGTTGCAGCTCTTCGATCTGGCCCTGGAGCTGGGCGACCTGTTGCTGCAGGTCGTTGACCTGGTTCACCAGTTGCGTCGTGCCCGAATTGGACTGGTTCTGCTGCTCGAGCCGCGCGACACGGTCGGCGAGGCTGAGGCGATCCTGGGCGAATGCCGGGCACGCAAAAAGCGTGGCGGACGCAAGTGCGCCCGCCACGCCAAGCCTGGCCGTGAAACTGTTAGCCAGAGACTTTTTCATTACTTCGCGGTGTAGACGATCTCAACGCGACGGTTCTTGGCCCAGCAGTCTTCGTTGTGCTCTTTGCACGTCGGCTTTTCCTTGCCGTACGAGGTCACGTTGACCTGGCCAGCCGAACCGCCAGCAGCCTGGAGGGCGCTGGAGACGGCATTGCCACGGCGCTCGCCGAGGCCCAGGTTGTACTCGCGGGTGCCGCGCTCGTCGGTGTTACCCTCGAGGGTCATGGCCGACTGCGGACGGTCCTGCAGGTACTTGGCGTGGCAAGCGATGATCTGCTGGAATTCCGGCTTCACGTCGTTCTTGTCGAAGTCGAAGTACACGACGCGCTGACGGAGGCAGGCATCGGTATCGAGGTCAGACGGCTGGTACTTGCCATCGTTGGTCGGCGCGGTCTGGGTAGCGACCGGCTGGGTTTCCTGCACCGGGGCAGGCTTGGTGTTCTTCTTTGCACACGCAGCAGCACCCACGCAGAGCAGGGCAGCCAGGGTGACGGTAACGGTCTTATTCATGGGACGTTCCTTCAACAGTTGAGTTCCGACAGTCTATTTACGGTATTCGGGACAGACACCGCCGGTTGTCCGGCTGTTTTTCTACTTGCTTCCACGTTGACGGGGCGCTGTCCCGCACCCTACGCCCTCGCTCCGTCGGCCGCTTGTGGGCGATCGCCGGTTGTTCCTTCATTCTGTCGTCCGCAGGAAAGGCGCGGACCATGCCGCGCCTTTCCCCGGGACGTTGCCAATGTCGCGGCCCCAGGGCGCGCCATCAACGCTGTCGATAAGGTCCCCACGACGGCTCGCGCACGTCACCATCCGAAAGGACGAGACGCTGGCGCACAAGGCCGTCCGCCGAAACCGCATAAAGGACGCCGCGCGTACCCTGCGATGCCGCATAGAGCAGCATGCTGGCGTTGGGCGCGAAGCTGGGCGAATCGTCCACGTTACCGGGGGAAACGAAGCGCACCTGCCCGCCCAGACTACGGTCCAAGATGGCGATACGATACACGTTCCCGTTGCCCTGCACCATCGCAATCTGCTTGCCGTCGAAGCTGACCGAGGCGCTGGCGTTGAAGCCGCCCTGGAAGGTGAGGCGCTGGGCGTTGCCGCCCGAGATCGAGGTCTGGTACAGCTGCGGCTTGCCCGAGCGATCCGAGGTGAAGATCAGGCTCTGGCCGTCCGGGGTGAAGGTCGGCTCGGTATCGATCGCGAAGTTGTTGGTCACCCGCGTTTCGGTACGGCTGGCAACGTCGATGATGAAGATCTCCGGGTTACCCACGTAGGACAGGCTCACTGCGAGCTTGCTGCCGTCCGGCGACCAGGCCGGGGCGGAGTTGATGCCCTTGGGGTGCGAAGCCACGAGGCTACGCGAGCCGGTGGAGATGTTCTGCACATACACGGCCGAATTGCCGCTTTCGAACGACACGTAAGCCAGCTTGTTGCCGTCCGGCGACCACGCCGGCGACAGCAGCGACTCGCGCGAGCGGGCCACGACCTGCGGGTTGAAGCCGTCCGAATCGGCGACGATCAGCGAATAAGTGGAGTTGTTGCCGGTCCCCACCGCCGTGACATAGGCGATGCGGGTCCAGAACGCGCCACGGACGCCGGTGATCTTTTCGTAGATCTGGTCGGCGATCTGGTGGGCCACGCCACGCAGGTCACCGGCCGGGGCCGTGAACGACTGGGCCAGCAGGCTCTGCTGGCGGTTCACGTCCCACAGTTCGTAGTCGACCTTGACCATGCCGCCACCGGCATCGCTCATGCGGCCGATGGTCAGGTAATCCTGCTTGAGCAGGCGCCAGGTCGCGAACTTGATGTCCGAACCCTGCGACGGGGTCTCGACGATGTCGGCCTTGTCCAGCGAGCGGAACTTGCCCGAGCGGTTGAAATCGGCGCGGATGACGTCCGCGACGTCGGTCGGCAGGGGCGCCCCGCCCGCCTGGGCAAAGGGCACGACGGCGATCGGCGTCGCCGTGGCTACGCCCTTGGCGATTTCCACGTTGAGCGACTGGGCGGCGGCAGGGCCGGCCACGAGGGCGGCCAGCGCCACGAGGGCGGCGGCGAATCGGAATATCGTCTTGCGCATGGGCTGATTCATTGCGACCTGAAAGGGGAAGTAGCGTCCCGGATGGTAAGGGGGCGCGGGTGAACCTGAATGACCTGAGTCTAAACGCCCTCGCGGCTATCCCACGTCGCGAGGGCACGTTCCATCATTAAGGCCTGAACGTGAAGGTGAGGTCTCGCTTGAAGACGTCCTCGAAGCCCTGGTACGGCAGCGGCTGGGCGCGCAACACGGCGTTCTCCAGAGACGCACGGCCCGGGCCGTCGAACGGACAGCTCGAGTCGACCTTCGCGCTGAGCACCTGGCCGCCAGGGATCTGGACGACGTGGACGATGCAGGCGCCAGTGCCGATGTTTTCCGGACGCAACCAGTTCTGGGTCACGGCGTTCTGGATGGCCGCGATGTAGGCGGCCTGCTTGCTGTCGTCCTTGCCGTTCTGGCCCGTCTGCGGCTTCTCCGCGAACGGCAGGTCTTCCCGACCGTCGTCCTTGGCATTGGCCAGGTCCTTGAGCTGCTGCTCAGCCTGCTTCTTCTTGGTGTCCGCCTGCTTCGTATTCGACTTGGCGGCGTCCAGCTGCTTGAAGATGTCGTCGATCTGCTTCTGCTTTTCCTTGCGCTTCTCTTCCTGGGCATCGAGTTCGGACTGGCGCTGGCGCTGCTGCTCTTCCTGCACCTTCTTGGCGTCCTCGGCCTTCTGCACGGCATCGTCGACGATCTTTTCCTGATCCTTGGGCGCAGGCGTCTTCGGCGGAGGCGGCAAGGTCTCGACCTTGGGCTTCTCCGGCTGGGGCGGGGTGGGCGTCGGCTGGGCGGGCGGCGGCGGCACGGTATTGGGCACCGGCTTCTGCGTGTGCTTGGGCGGCGGCGCGCCGGTCGGCCCGATCAGCACGGCCTCGATCGGCTGGCCCGGGAGCAGGATCGGTGCCTCGCACTTCAGCGGATTCCACTCACGGGGGATCCCGAGCTTGTCGCCCCACTCTTCCCAGAACGTGCACGAGGTGATCGCGAGCCAGAGGAAGGCCGCGATGCCAAGGTGCAGGACCGCGGCCCAGAAGACCGCGACAGGCGTGCCGTTACGGTTTTCCATTCTGCGCGGACTGCGGCTGGCTCATGAGGCCAATCTTGGAGATGCCCGCTTCCTGGAGGATCGGGAGGATCTGGTACACCTTGCCGTAGCCCACGCGGTCGTCGCCGGCGAGCAGGACCTGCAGCTCCGGGTTGGCGTCGTGGAACGCGGTGATCTTGGTCTTGAACTCGTCGATGCTGACCGGCTCGCGCTTGGTGCCGTTGGCGGTCAGGTAGATCTGGCCCTGCTCGTCGACCGAGACGACGACCGGATCTTTCTTGTCCTGCAAGGACTTGGCGTTGGTCTGCGGCAGCTGGATATCCACGCCGAGGTTCATCATCGGGGTGGTGACCATGAAGATGATCAGCAGCACGAGCATCACGTCGATGTAGGGCACGACGTTGATCTCGGACTTCAGCTTCCGCTTGTGGCGGCGGTAGACGTTACGCGTAGCCATGGCGCCGGCTCAGACCGCTTCGTCGGCGTGGATCTGGCGCTGCAGCACCGAGGAGAACTCTTCCTGGAACACCTCGTAGCGCGACGCGACGCGCTCCACCCGGGTGGCGAAGCGGTTGTAGGCCCACACGGCCGGGATGGCAGCGAACAGGCCCATCGCGGTGGCGATCAGCGCCTCGGAGATGTGCGGCGCGACCACCGAGATGGTGACGTCCTTCATTTCGCCCAGGCCCTGGAAGGCGCCCATGATGCCCCACACCGTGCCGAACAGGCCGATGTACGGGCTGATCGAACCGACGTTGGCGAGGAATTCCAGGTTCTGCTCGAGCTTGCCGATCTCGCGGGTGCCGGCCACACGCATGGCGCGCTCGGAACCTTCCATGATGCGGTCGGCGTCGGTCACCCGGCGCTGGCGCTGGCGGGCGAATTCGCGGAAGCCGGCCTCGAACACGTTTTCGATGCCGTGCTGGCCTTCGCGGTTACCCACTTCGCGGAACAGGGCGGCCAGGTCGGCGCCCGACCAGAAACGGTCCTCGAAGGTCTCGGCGTTGCTGTGGGCTTCGTTGAGCTGGCGGTACTTGCGGATGATGATCACCCACGACATGAACGAGAAGGCCAGCAGGAGCAGCATCACCAGCTGCACGGGCAGGCTGGCTTCGGTGACCAGCTTGAAAATGTTGAGTCCACCGTTCATTGCTTGAAGGCTCTCCGCCGGGTATCTGTGGCTTAGGTAAAGGGGAATTCGGAGGGGAACAGATCCGGGGGGATCTGGGCCGGGCGCATCGTATCGAGGTTGACGCACGCGACGCGCACCGTGGCGCGCAACAGCGTGGTATCCCCCCGCACGATCTCCTGACCGAACAGCATACTTGCTGAACGACGTTCTTTGACGGTTACGCTGACCAGGAGTTCATCATCCAGACGGGCCGCGCGCAGGAAGTCCAGGTGCATTTCGCGGACCACGAAGCCCAGGCCGATGGATTCGCGCAGGGCCAGCTGGTCGATCCCCTGGGCCCGCAGCCACTCGGTCCGGGCCCGCTCCATGAAACGCACGTAGCTGGCGTGGTAGACCACCCCACCCGCATCGGTGTCCTCCCAGTAGACCCGCACGGGCCATGCAAACAGGCTCATGGGGTGTCCTGGAACAGGTCCGGCGAGGCCGACTGGCGCGGCGGCGGGTTGAGCCCGAGGTGGCGCCAGGCCTTGGCCGAGGCCATCCGGCCGCGCGCGGTGCGGATCAGGTAGCCCTGCTGGATCAGGTAGGGCTCGACCACGTCTTCCAGGGTGCCGCGGTCTTCGCTGAGGGCGGCGGCCAGCGATTCCACGCCGACCGGGCCACCGTCGAAGTTCTCGATGATGATGCTGAGCAGGCGGCGATCCAGGTCGTCGAAACCCTGGGCGTCGACCTTGAGCATGTCGGTCGCGGCACGCGCCAGCGCGTGGGTGATCTTGCCGTCGCCGCGCACTTCCGCGTAATCGCGGACCCGGCGCAGCAGGCGGTTGGCGATGCGCGGGGTGCCGCGCGAACGCCGGGCGATCTCGATCGCGCCTTCCAGGTCGCACTCGATGCCGAAGATCTTCGCCGCACGGCGGACGATCGCGGTCAGCTCGTCCACGCTGTAGAACTCCAGCCGCTGGATGATGCCGAAGCGGTCGCGCAGCGGGCCGGTGAGCAGGCCGGCGCGCGTGGTCGCGCCAATCAGGGTGAACGGCGGCAGGTCCAGCTTGATCGAGCGGGCCGCGGGGCCCTCGCCGATCATGATGTCGATCTGGAAATCTTCCATCGCCGGGTAGAGCACTTCCTCGACCACGGGTGACAGGCGGTGGATCTCGTCCACGAAGAGGACGTCGTTGGCCTCGAGGTTGGTCAGCAGCGCGGCCAGGTCGCCGGCGCGCTCCAGCACGGGGCCCGAGGTGGAGCGCACATTGACGCCCAGCTCATTGGCGATGACATGCGACAGCGTGGTCTTGCCCAGGCCCGGGGGCCCGAAGATCAGCACGTGGTCGAGCGCACCCTGGCGACGCCGGGCGGCCTCGATATAGATGGCCATCTGCTCGCGCACCGTCTCCTGGCCGAGGTATTCGGCAAGGCGCTTGGGACGGATGCTGGCTTCCAGCGCGTCGTCGTCCATGGCGGCGGCGGCGGAAATGATGCGGTGCTCGGACATGGGGCGGATTATGGCACGGCCCCTGTAGGAGCGCGCCTGCGCGCGACCACCCCATCCCGGCGCAGCCGCAATGACATAGCGCGCCGGTTCAAGGACATCGCGCGCAGGCGCACGGACATCGCGCGCAGGCGCGCTCCTACAGGGTGCCGGCTAGATCTCGACTTGCGCGCCGAGCTCGATCAGGCGGTTGCCGGGGATCTGGAAGAACGCCGTCGCCGGTAGCGCGTTGCGTGCCAGGAACGCGAACAGCTTGTCGCGCCACAGCGCCATGCCCGGGCGCCGGGCATCGGCGACGATGGTCTCGCGCGACAGGAAGAACGTCGTGTCCATCATGTCGAAGTCGAGGCCGTGGGTACTGGCCCGCTCCAGCGACAACGGGATGTTCGGATCCTCGGCGAAGCCGTAGCGCAGCTGCAGGCCGAAGAAGCCGCCGCCGTACTCGATCACTTCCATCCGTTCGTCGTAATCGGCGACCGGGGTCTCGAGCATCTCCACGGTGAGCAGCACGTTGCGCTCGTGCAGCACCTTGTTGTGCTTGAGGTTGTGCAGCATCGCGTGCGGCACCGAGTTCTGGTTCGCGGTGAGGAACACCGCGGTACCCGGGACGATCAGCGGCGGGTGGTCGGCGATGTTGGCCACGAAGGGCTCCAGCGCCAGGCCCGACTGCTTGATCTCGCGCACCACCAGGTCCCTGCCCCGCCGCCAGGTGGTCATCATGGTGAAGATCACCACGCCGAGCACCAGCGGGAACCAGCCGCCGTGGGCGATTTTCAGCGCGTTGGCGCCGAAGAACGACAGGTCGGTGATGAGGAAGATGACGCCGACGGCGATCACCGCCGACCAGTGCCAGTTCCAGCGGCGCTTGGCCACCACCAGCGCCAGCAGCGTGGTCATGGTCATGGTGCCGGTCACGGCGATGCCGTAGGCGGCGCCCAGGTTGTTCGACGAGCGGAAGCCCAGCACGGCCAGGATCACCAGCACGAACAGCAGGCGGTTGATCCACGGCACGAAGATCTGCCCGGACATCTCGCGCGAGGTGTGCACGACGGCCATGCGCGGCGAATAGCCCAGCGACATCGCTTCGCGGGTCATCGAGAACGCGCCCGAGATCACCGCCTGCGAGGCGATCACCGCTGCCGCCGTGGACAGCGCGATCATCGGATAGAGCAGGTTTTCCGGGACCAGCTTGTAGAACGGGTTTTCGATCGCGGTCTGGTCGTGCAGCAGCAGCGCACCCTGGCCGAAATAATTGATCAGCAGCGCCGGCAGCACGAAGAAGAACCAGGCCAGGCGGATCGGCTTCTTGCCGAAGTGGCCCATGTCGGCGTACAGCGCTTCGCCGCCGGTGAGCGCCAGCACCACGCCACCGAGCGCGATGAAGGCCTGCTTGCCGTGCTCGGTGAAGAACTTCACCGCGTACATCGGGTTCAACGCCAGCAGCACCTGCGGGTGCTGCATGATCTGGTTGAGGCCCAGCGCGGCCAGCACGAGGAACCACACGCACATCACCGGCGCGAAGGCCTTGCCGACCAGGTCGGTGCCGTGGCGCTGGATCGCGAACAGGATGAACAGGATCACCAGGCAGATCGGCAGCACGTAGGTGTCCAGCGTCGGCGCGGCCACCTCCAGGCCTTCCACCGCGGAGAGCACCGACATGGCCGGGGTGATCACGCCGTCGCCGTAGAACAGCGATGCGCCGAAGATACCGATCGCCGCGAGCACCCAACGGCTGCGCGGCGAGCCGCTGACGCTGCGCTGGGCCAGGGCCATCAGCGCCATGATGCCGCCCTCGCCCTTGTTGTCCGCGCGCATCACGAAGGTGACGTACTTGAGCGAGATCACCATCAGCAGCGACCAGAAGATCAGCGACAGCACGCCGAGCACGGCCGCGGGCTGCGGCGTCATGCCGTGCGTGCCCAGGGTTTCCTTCATGGTGTACAGCGGGCTGGTGCCGATGTCACCGAAGACGATGCCGATCGCGCCAAGCGCCAGCGTCGCCAGTTTCTTGCCGTGCGCGTTGCGCAATTCGTCGGCGTGGCTCATGCCCATGATTAGCTTCCCAGCGCGGCGCGGAGCGCCTTGCGGATAATGGCTTCGGCGGTGTCGCCCTCGGCGGCCACCTTGCTGACGAGTCGCGTCGCCTCGGGCGGCTTGTAGCCAAGCTGCTGCAGCGCCACGGTGGCTTCGCCGACCGGATCGACCGGTGCCGCCACGCCTGCGCTGCTCGCCGGCAAGCGTACGCCCGTGGCGTCCACGCGGTCGCGCAACTCCACCACCATGCGCTCGGCGGTCTTCTTGCCGATGCCGGGGATCTTGGTGAGGGCCACGACGTCGCCGGCATGCACCAGCCGCGACAGCTCGTCGGTGGAGACGCCGGACAACACGGCCAGCGCGATCTTCGCGCCGATCCCGCTGACCTTGATCAGGTGCCGGAACATCGCCCGCTCGGCCTCGCGCAGGAAGCCGTACAGGGCCACGCCGTCTTCCTTCACCGCATGGTGGGTCAACAGGGTGACTTCCTGGCCGGTGGCCGGCAGGTCGTAGATGGTCGACATGGGTGCGTCGACTTCATAGCCGACGCCACCGACGTCCACCAGGAGCGACGGCGGTTGCTTGCTTACGAGGGTGCCACGCAGGCGGCCGATCATCGGCGACGTCTCCATGCGGTGCGCGGGATACCCACGCGTTCAATACTGGAACGGGTATGTGCGTGGGCAATCGCAATCGCCAGCGCGTCGGCCGCGTCCGCCTGCAGCGGACCCTTCAGGCCGAGGATCATCCCGATCATGTGCTGGACCTGGGTCTTGTCGGCGCGGCCGGTACCGACCACCGCCTGCTTGACCTCGGTCGCTGCGTATTCGTGCACGACGATTCCCTGGCTGACCACGGCACACACGGCGGCACCGCGGGCCTGGCCCAGTTTCAGGGCCGAGTCGGCGTTGCGCGACATGAAAACCCGCTCGATCGCGGCTTCCGCCGGAACGTGCGTGCCGATGATGGCGCAGAGTTCGTCAAAGATGCGTTTCAGGCGCAGGGGGAAGGTGTCTTCCTTCCCGACCATCAGCGCGCCATGCCACACGTGGGTCAGCCCGCCGTCCCCGGCGACGTCGATGATTCCGACGCCCGTGCGCTGGCTGCCCGGGTCGATGCCGAGGATGCGTGTCATGACAGGGAGGCGTTCGCTTGGCGGGGCGAGCAAGGCCGGGAGGGCCTTACTCGTCGTCCGCTTCCTGCGGCAGCACCGCGTTGTGATAGACCTCGTCGACGTCGTCGAGGCTGTCCAGGCGGGCCAGCAGCTTCTGGAACTGCTCCAGGGCCTCGCCCGTCGGGGTCACCAGCGGGCCGTTGGGGCGCATCACCACGTCGGAGCCGTCGACGTCGAAGCCGGCAGCCGCCAGCGCCTTGCGCATGGCTTCCACGGCGATCGGGTCGGCCGCGAGCAACACCGTGCCCACGCCATCGGCGATGACAATGTCTTCGGCGTTGTTTTCGATCGCCGCTTCTTCCAGCTTCGCTTCCACGTCGGCGTCGCCGCCGGTGTGGACCACGACCTGGCCCACGCGGGTGAACTGGAACGCCACCGAATTGGTGGTGCCCATGTTGCCGCCGAGCTTGGTCAACGCGGCGCGGACGTCGGCGACGGTGCGGGTCTGGTTGTCGGTGACGCAGTCGACGATCAGCGCGGTGCCCGCGGGGCCGTAGCCCTCGTAGCGGACTTCGTGCATGTCGGCGCCGCCATCGGCACCCGAGCCGCGCTTGATGGCGCGCTCGATGGTGTCCTTGGTCATGTTGGCGGCCAGGGCCTTGTCGACAGCCGCGCGCAGGCGCGGGTTGCCGGCAGGGTCGGGGACGCCGCCGCGGGTGGCGATGGTGATTTCTCGGATCAGCTTGGTGAATACCTTGGCGCGCTTGGCGTCTTCGGCATTCTTGCGACCTTCGATGGACGGGCCTCTACCCATGTGCGTTTCCCGGCGATACAGAACGGACAGGGGCGGGATTCTAGCGGAACTGGGGCGCGAGGTGTCTTTTGCTGCTGGCGGGGAGACTGCGTAGGGGTCTGCGCGGCGCTCGGGCGTTCTGGCAGGACCAGCCCTCGGCGCCCACCCTCGCTGCTCAGACAGGTCCTCCGCGTTCGATAAGGTTGGCCGCAGCCGCGGCCCGTGTACCTATTGGCCTTCGGCCGCTCGCTTGTGCGGGAGATGCCGCGGCTTCGCCGCCGTGCTTTCCATTCGCGCGCAGGCGCGCTCCTTGTATCTTGGCGGTGCCTCCCATCCGGGGGGTGTGCGAAGGATTCCGGGGAGGCCGCGCGCTCCTTGAAGCAGGATGTTCCTGACTTCGCCTGTAGAGTGGCCCCCGCCCCATTGCCAACTGCGGAGAGTATCCAGAAGCCCGCGAGGGACTTCGCATACAAGGTTGCAGGGGCAAAAAATGCGGGGTCGGGGAGCCGGATCCATTCTCACGCTAACTCGCGGAGGATGTAAGGGATGGTCATGTCGATCGGATTGGACGTCAGCGCGCGCGACTGCGCCGTGGCCTCGTATGACAACGGCAAGGGTGTTGCGCTGGGGAAGTTCGAGCAAACCCCGGCAGGACATGCACGGCTGGCCAGGAAGCTTCTGGATTTACGGCCTTCCTGGGTGGTGATGGAAGCGACCGGGATCTATCACCTGGACCTGGCCATCGCGCTGGATCGGGCTGGATTGCCGGTCTCGGTCATCAACCCGCGCAGTGCCAAGCGGTTCGCCCAGCTCAAGCTCAAGGGCACCAAGACCGACACGATCGATGCGGGGTTGCTTGCCGAGTATGGCGAGGCGCTCAAGCCGGCACGCTGGATCGCACCGGAGCAGGCGGACCTGGCCCTGCGGGACCTGGGACGGCAGGTGAACCGGCTGTTGGGGGAGCGGGTCCGCGCGAAGAACCGCCTGCACGCCCTGACTGCCAAGAAGGGCACGCATGTGCTGCTGCTCGAGGACGAAACCGAGGCCGTCGCCACCCTCGATCGGCGCATCGAACGCCTGCGCGGTGCGATGCGCCAGCAGATCGACACCGATCCGGTGCGCCAAGCCCAGCTTCGCCACATGACCGCAGCCCCGGGCATCGCCGAGGTCTCGGCGATGGCGGTACTCGCTGAACTGGCCATGCTTCCCAGCACTATGAAAGCGCCGCAGGTCAGCCGCCATGCGGGCCTGGACGTTTGTCACACCCAATCGGGCACGAGCGTCCACGGACGGCCGCGGCTAAGCAAGGGCGGAAACACCTACCTGCGCGCAGGCATGTACATGCCTGCGCTGGTTGCCGTGCGCTACGACCCCTTGGTCAAAGCCTTCTACGAACAGCTGCTTCGTCGCGGAAAGGCCAAGCGCCAGGCCCTCGCGGCAGTCATGCGCAAATACCTCACCGGGCTCTGGGCTTGCCTGCGCGACAACGAAAACTTCGACGTCACCAAGCTTTTTAGCCCAGAGCACCTTAGGCAGGGTTGACCGGGAAGAGAGTATCTACAACGCCGCTACGTAGGCTCCTGTAGGAGCGCGCCTGTAGTGGTCAAGTCCTCGTGGACCACGCCGTAGGCGTTTTATGCCGCCAGCCACTCGAAGGTGGCTGGCGGCACGTCGTTTAGCCGCGAGTGCGGCCGCTGCTGGTCGTAATAGATCAGGAAGCTGGAGAAGTCCTTCGTGGCCTCGTCGAACGTCGCGTAGCCACTGGTCGGCATCCATTCGTGTTTCAGGGTGTGGAAGAAGCGTTCGACGACAGCGTTATCCCAGCAGTTTCCGCGGCGACTCATGCTCTGCCGGATGGATCGCCGGGCGAGGAAGTCGACGAATCGTTGCGCGCTGTACTGGCAGCCCTGGTCGGAGTGGAACAGCAGTGGCCCCTGCGGTTGCCGGTGCGCCAGTGCCAGCTCCAGAGCCTGCTCGGCCAGGTAGGCATCGGCCATCGAGCCGGTTGCCCAGCCCACGATGCGCCGGGAAAACAGGTCCATCACGATGGCGATATACAGCCATCGCCGCCCCACCCGAACCTGCGTGATGTCACCGGCCCAGGCCACATCCGGCGCGGCAGGATCAAACTCGCGATTGAGGTCGTTGTCGGCCACGATGGCTGGCTTGGTCGCTCGTCGATAGTGGGCGTACGGGCGGCGCCGACGCTTCAGGCCCAGCTGTTTGATCAGGGTCCGGGCCCTGTAGCGACCAACGTCATGGCCCTGATTACGCAAGCTCGCCGACAGCCGGCGCGACCCCAGGCTGCATCGCCCCTGCTCGTGTAACGTCCGCGCAGCCTTGGCTAGCACCGGCCCGATCGTCCGCTCGCGTCGCTCGCGCCGCCCGGCGTAGTAGCTGCTGCGGGACACGCCCGCCACCGCGCAAGCCCGCCTTACCGGGATCGTGCCCCTCGCCGCATCTACCGCTTGCGTGACCAGCCAGGCGGCGGATTTTGGAGAAGGGCATCGAATTTTTTTAGGAATTCGACCTCGCCCTCCAACTGGGCAACGCGTTTGCGAAGCGCGGCCATTTCCTTGTCCTGCTCGGCCTTGCCAGGCGGATGGCTCCGACGCTCGCGCTCGGCAGCCACCCAGCGCCTAAGCGCAGTGGGACCCAGCCCAAACATCTTGCACACAGCCAACACCGGCTGCCCCTGGTCCACCACCAGGCGTACGGCTTCCTTCTGCACAGAAGGGTCTACAACTCGATATCCCATGGATCACCTCGGTAGAAAGTTTGCTCCTACCTCGTGGTCCATGGGAATTAGGCCACTACAGCCTGCGCGCGATTGGCCAACAGGGCGGGGATGACGGGACATTGTCGGCGACTGGTGCGAATTCGCTCAAATGGCATCGTTTCGATGGTTTTTGGTGTTGGGTTTTGGGTTTTGGGTTTTGGGTTTGGACCACGGCATTTGCCGTCGTTCGGCAGCCCCCATCGCGCGCAGGCGCGCTCCTACACAACCTCGCCGCTGTGGTGAGGAAGAGCCCTCGGCGCCTACCCTCGAGGCGAGTTCGTGGCGGCGAGGGGGCCGGGCGGAAAAAGCCCGAAGGGGGCCGGCCACGATGGCCGGCCGTTCTTGTTGAGGCAGGATGCCGAATCAAGAACCTCCGCCCGGCACCCGGTGCGCGGCCGTAGGCCAGATAAGGAAACGGGCTGCGGAGCAGCCCCTCCCTGTCGCACGCCAGAACGCTGTTTGAGCAGCGAGGGTAGGCGCCGAGGGCTCTTCCTGCGACCACGTTCGAGCGCTGCGGGGAGGTTGGATATCGAGGACACCCCAATCGCGCGCGGGCGCGCTCCTACAGGGGCTCGAAGCGGCCCTGGCGGAGGAAATGGGCGGCCTGGCGGGCTACGTCGGCGGAGACGAGCATGCCGGAGTGGCTGGTTTCGAGGATGCAGTGGTCGGCGAGGCCCGGCAGGCGGGTCTCCTCCACGCCGACCGAACCGTCGTGCTCACTGCCGACGTCACCGATCAGCGAACCCAGGCCCACCTGCTGGCGACCGGCGATCATCCCCACCTCGCGCGGACCATCCCAGTGGTCCAGGCCATGCGACAGCAACTCGCGCGAACGGCCGAGCAACACATCGCCACCCCAGTGATGGGTCAGGCCACGGGCCGCGCCGCTGCCGTTCAACGGCGAACCCAGGCAGACGATCCGCCCCTCTGGATCCGCCATGTCGCGGCAGGCCAGCAAGGCCAGGATCCCGCCCAGGCTGTGCCCGACCACGTGCACGGGGCCGGGCGCCAGCGAGCGGATCCGTCGACGCAGGCGGTCGATCGCCTGCTCCGGCGGTGCGGCCACGCTCATGTATTCGAACTGATGGACCTTGAAGCCTTCCTCGCGCAGCCGCCGATGGAGCATGGCCATGGCGAAGCCCCGCATCCACAAACCGTGGAGCAGGACGACGTCAGGTGCTGCGGCAGTCATCGACGGATACGTCCCGATCAGGCCTTCAACGGCTCCGCCGCGTCCACGCGGACGTGCAGCTCCTTCAGCTGCGGGGCCGAGACCATCGACGGGGCGTCGGTCATCAGGTCCTGCGCGCTGGTGGTCTTCGGGAACGCGATGACGTCGCGGATGGACTCCGTGCCCGCCATCAGCGCGGCGATGCGGTCGATGCCGAAGGCCAGGCCGCCGTGGGGCGGCGCGCCCATGCGCAGGGCCTTGAGCAGGAAGCCAAACTTGGCCTCCGCCTCTTCCGTGCCGATGCCGAGCAGCTCGAACACGGCGCTCTGCATCTCCGGACGGTGGATACGGATCGAACCGCCACCGATCTCGTTACCGTTGAGCACCATGTCGTAGCCACGGCTCAGGGCCACGGCGGCGTTGGCGCGCAGGTCGGCGATGTCGTCGATGTTCGGCGCGGTGAACGGGTGGTGCAGCGCCACGAAGCGCTTCTCCTCCTCGTCCCACTCGAACATCGGGAAATCGGTGACCCACAGCGGCTTCCAGCTGTTTTCCACCAGGCCACGATCGCGGCCCAGCTTGATCCGCAGCGCGCCCATGAAGTCGGTCACGACCTTCCAGCGGCCGGCCCCGAAGAACACGATGTCGCCGTTGCCGGCGCCCGTGAGCGACAGCACCTGGTTGAGCGCGGCGTCGTCGAGGAACTTGGCCACCGGCGAGGTAATGCCCTCGCGGCCCTTGGCCAGGTCGTCGACCTTCAGCCAGGCCAGGCCCTTCGCGCCGTAACGCCCGGCGTATTCGGTGAGGACATCGATGTCCTTGCGCGACAGATCCGCCGCACCGGGGACACGCAACGCGGCCACGCGGCCGGCCGGGTCGTTGGCGGGCTCGGCGAACACCTTGAAGTCGACGTGCTTCACCGCCTCGGCGATGTCGGTCAGCTCCAGGGCGATGCGCAGGTCGGGCTTGTCCGAGCCGAAGCGGCGCATGGCCTCTTCGTAGGTCATGCGCGGGAAGCTGGCGTCCAGCTCCACGCCACGGACCTCACGGAACACGTGGCGGATCAGGTTCTCGACGAAGTCCTGCACGTCGCGCTCTTCGACGAAGGCGAACTCCAGGTCGAGCTGGGTGAATTCCGGCTGGCGGTCGGCGCGCAGGTCTTCGTCGCGGAAGCAGCGGGCGATCTGATAGTAGCGATCGAAGCCGGCCATCATCAGGATCTGCTTGAACAGCTGCGGCGACTGCGGCAGCGCGTAGAACTGGCCCGGGTGCACGCGGCTGGGCACCAGGTAGTCGCGCGCGCCTTCCGGCGTGGCCTTGGTCAGGATCGGGGTTTCGATGTCCTGGAATCCGGCGGTGTCCAGGTAGCGGCGCAGCTCGCGGACCAGCGCGGTGCGCGTGCGCATCATCTTCTGCATGTCCGGGCGACGCAGGTCGAGGTAGCGGTAGGTCATCCGCATGTCCTCGTTCGGGTTCTCGTGCAGCGCGAACGGCAGGTCGCGCGCGGCATTGAGGATCTCGACCTTGTCGGCCAGCACTTCGACCGTGCCGGTCTTCAGCTTGTCGTTGACCGACAGGCGCTTACGGACCTGGCCGGTGACCTTGACCACGTACTCGTAACCCAGCTCGCCCGCGACGGCGAAGGCCCCGGCGTTATCGCGCTCGATCACCAGCTGGGCGATGCCCTCGTGGTCGCGCAGGTCGACAAAGGCCACGTGGCTCTGCAGGCGCAGGGTGTTGACCCAGCCACACAGGGTGACTTCCTGGCCGACCAGGGACTCGTCGATGAGGCCGCAAAAATGGGTGCGCATGCGCTTGGGGCTCCGCGGTGCAATGCAAAATAAAAGACCCCGGATCGTACCACGACCCGGGGCCCCAGACCCCCACCACCACCCCCTGTAGGAGCGCGCCCGCGCGCGAATCCAACAACGCGACGAAGCGCCACTCCACCCTTCAGCGACCGATATCAGGGCCCGATATCAGCGCCCAATGTCTCACCGACCAATATCAAACTTCCCCCGGCACCCACGGTCCGCCCAGATCCCGTCCCGGGTGAACCCGTAGCTATACCCCTCGCGGCAATCGCTCTTCGAGGTCTGCTCGACCAGGCGCGCGCCACGGCCGATCGGCCAGCGGCAATACACGCGCTTGCCGTCGTTACTGTCGCAGCTGACGATCTGCCCGCCACCGCCGTAACCCGGGCGACCGCCGCCACCGTAGCCCGGCCGGCCGTCGTCCCAGCCCGGACGGCCACCACCGCCCCAGCCACCGGCTTCCTGGAAGATGCCGCGGCAACCGTCGTCCACCCACAGGCCACCGCGGTCCATGTCCCAGGTGCGGCCGCGGATGCAGGCGGTCTTGGAGTCCTGGCGAACCAGGCGGGCGTCGCGCCACGGCACCCGGCAGTACGAGCGCTTGCCGTTGTCGCTATAGCAATTGACGGTGTCGCCGCCACGCTGCGCATGGGCGGCGTGGGGAGCCATGAACAGGCCCGCGCCGAGCGCGAGCATCGCAACCAATCCAAGCAGGCGTTTCATGACCCGGTAAATCCTTTCGATGATGTGCCGCAGAAACTATCGGAATCATCCGAAACGCTGATTGAACGGATCGCAAGAAAACGATGACGTCGTAATGTTCACGACGAGTCGGTCGTCTAGTCGCCGGATTTGGCGCTCGGCGCAGGGGCTGGCGCAGGCGCCGGGGCCGGTGTGGCCGCCGGGGCGGGAGCCGGTGCCGGCGCGCCCGAGGAGCCCTCGGCAAGGTTGCGCTTCTTGTCGCCGTCTTTCTTGAAGTCGGTCTCGTACCAGCCGCCGCCGGCCAGGCGGAACTGCGGCGCGCTCAACTGGCGGGTGACCCGCGGCTCGCCACAGGACGGGCAGTTCGCCGGATCGGGGTCGGCCATCTTCTGCAGGCGGTCGAAACGATGGCCGCAGGCCTGGCACTGGAATTTGTAAATGGGCATGGCTGGTTTCGCTTTAACGTAATCCGCCGATTATCGTCCCAGCGCCCCCGCTTTAGTAGGAGCGCGCCTGCGCGCGACCCCACCCACACCGCATTGCACCAAAACGAGTAAAAAAGCCATTTCCATGCCAACCCCTATTTTATAGGGCCGAAGTTACACATATAGCCCCAACAAGGCGCAAAAGATTCTGTCGTATTGACGCGCCGCAGCACCCCTGCCTAGCGTCATTCCCAGCGCGGCCGTCGGCCGCGTCGCGAGGCGTGCCGCGCCTCGCGAGCCAACTGCTCGCCCTGGGGACCCATCGATGACGAAAGGCCTGACCCTCCGACGCAAGCCCGCCAGCCTGTGGCTGCCTGCCCTCGGTCTGATGATCGTAACGCCTGGTTACGCGCAGGATGCGACACCGCCGCCGGACGCGACCCAGGCACGACAGCTCGACCAGGTGGTCGTGACCGGCACCCGCTCCACCACCCGCACCGAAGCCAGTTCGCTGGCACCGATCGACGTGCTCAGCCCGAAGGACCTGACCTCCACCGGCAGCACCGAACTGGCGACGGCGCTCGGCCGCCTCCTGCCGTCGCTCGACTTCCCGCGCCCGGCGATCAACGACGGCAACGACGCGATCCGCCCAGCCAGCCTGCGCGGCCTGTCGCCCGATGCCACCCTGGTGCTGGTCGACGGCAAGCGCTACCACACCTCCGCACTGGTCAATTACAACAGCTCCGTCGGACGCGGTGCCGCCCCGGCCGACCTGAACTCGATCCCGATCTCGGCGATCGACCACATCGAAGTGCTGCGCGACGGTGCCGCCGCCCAGTACGGCTCCGACGCCATCGCCGGCGTGATCAACATCGTGCTGAAACACGGCGCCAAGGCGGGCTCGAACAGCATCGGCGTCAACGGCGGGATCATGGACAAGGGCGACGGTGCCACCAACGGCATCGACGGCTCGCTGGGCATCGACCTCGGCGGCAAGGGCGCCGACGCGAAGGGCTGGTTGCGCGTGGCGTGGAATTACCAGAACTCGATGAACACGAACCGTGCCTCACCGGTCAGCCTGTTCACGCCGGAGGAAGCCGCCGACGGCAACGTCGCGCACCAGCGCTACGGCGACCCGGCGGTGAAGACCTACCAGGTGCTGACCAACTTCGACTACTCGCTGGCGCACAACATCGACCTGTACGGCACGCTGGCGCTGAGCCGCCGCGACGTCACCTCCAACGGTTATTACCGTGGCGCCACCAACGCGCGCAATGTGCCGGCCATCTATCCCGATGGCTTCCTGCCGCAGATCATCAACCACACCAACGACAGCACCGCGATCCTCGGCGTGAAGGGCGTCACCGATGGCGGATGGCGTTGGGATGCGTCCGGCAACTACGGGATCAACTCGCTGGTGTTCGACGTCGGCAACAGCGTCAACACCAACCTGTACTACACCACGGGTGCCTCGCCGACCTACTTCAACGCCGGCACCTTCAAGAACTCGCAGGGGCTGGCCAATGTCGACATCAGCAAGGACCTCAGCGTGGGCTGGCTGCAGAATCCGCTGACGGTCGCGTTCGGCGCGGAGTACCGCAAGGAGAAATACCAGATCAACGCCGGCGACCCGGACTCGTATTACTTCGACCAGGACACGCTGATCCCGGGCACCGACACACCGTATGCCGGCGGAGCACAGGTATTCCCCGGCCTCTCGCCTTCGGCGGCGGGTAGCTTCACCCGGCATAGCGAAGCCGCGTACGTCGACCTGGAAACCGATGTCACCGACAAGTTCTCCGCGGGCGTCGCCGGCCGTTACGAGCACTACAGCGATGCGGGCGCGACGCGTTCGGGCAAGCTGTCGGCGCGATACCAGTTCACCCCAACCTTCGCGCTGCGCGGCACCGTGTCCAATGGCTTCCGCGCGCCTTCGCTGGCACAGCAGAACTACCAGTCGGTGGTGACCATCATCGACCCGAGCACCGGCCAGCTGGCACAGACCGGCACCTACCGCACGTCCGATCCCGCCGCGATCGCGCTCGGTGCCAAGGCGCTCAGACCGGAGAAGTCCGCGAACTACGGCCTCGGCGCGGTGTGGGAACCGATCGCCAACCTGAGCGCGACGCTGGACATCTACCAGATCCGCATCTGGCACCAGGTGCTCTACTCCGACACGATCAGCCTGACCGACCCGGTGCTTGCCGCGTACTTCAACAGCGTGGTGCCCGGCCAGCAGGTCACCGCCGTGCAGTACTTCGCCAACGCGGCGACGACGCGCACGCGCGGTGCCGACCTGGTGCTGAATTACCGGATCCCGACCGCGAGCGCGGGCCAGTTCAACCTGATGGCCAGCGGCAACTACAACAAGGTGAAGATCCTCGACGTCGCCGCCACGCCGGCGATCCTGCAGGCGAATTCGTCCGAAGGGCTCGAACTGTTCGGTCGTTCCAGCCAGGGCCTGCTGACCAAGGCGACGCCGCGCACGAAATTCGTGTTCGGTGGCGACTGGACGCTGGATGGGTTCAATGCCCACGCCGACCTGACCCGCTATGGCTCGGTGACGCGCGTGACACCCGATCCGTCGACCGACCAGAGCTTCTCCGCCCGCTGGTTGCTCAACACGTCGGTGGGGTACACGCTGGAACAGTGGAACTTCACGCTGGGCGTGGACAACGTCACCAACCAGTATCCGACACGAGTGAGCCCGACGGACAGCGGCGAGGATTACTTCAGCGGCTTGCAGTATTCGGCGCTGTCGCCGTTCGGGTTCAACGGGCGGTATTTTTACGCCAAGGCGGGATTTCGGTTCTAGCGGTCACCCGTCACGCAGGCGCGCCCCCTGTAGGAGCGCGCCTGCGCGCGACCGATCAACGGCAGCAGCACAATTACAAAACCGGCAGCAGCACGGTTACAAAACCAGCAGCACCACGCCTACACAGCAGCAAACGTAATGTGGTTGCCGTCCGAGTCGACCCTGACGGTCTGCCCAGGCGAGTACTCCCCACGCAGGATGCGCTGGGCCAGCGGGTTTTCCAGTTGTTGCTGGATGGCGCGCTTGAGCGGCCGTGCACCGTACACGGGGTCGAAGCCGGCGCTGCCGAGCAGGTCGAGGGCGGCGTCGCTCAGTTCGAAGCCCAGCTGGCGTTCGGCCAGGCGCTTCGACAGGTAGCTGAGCTGGATGCGTGCGATCGAGCGGATCTGCTGTTTGTCCAGCGGACGGAACACCACCAGGTCGTCGAGGCGGTTGATGAACTCCGGGCGGAAGTGTGCCTGGACCACGCCGAGCACGGAGGCCTTCATCTGCATGTAGTCGGCTTCGCTGTCGCCGGCCTGTTCCTGGATCAGGTTCGAGCCCAGGTTCGAGGTCATGACGATGACGGTGTTGCGGAAGTCGACCGTGCGGCCCTGGCCGTCGGTCAGGCGACCGTCGTCGAGCACCTGCAGGAGGATGTTGAAGACATCGGGATGCGCCTTTTCGACTTCATCGAGCAGGATCACGCTGTAGGGACGACGCCGCACGGCTTCGGTCAGGTAGCCGCCTTCTTCGTAACCGACGTAACCCGGGGGCGCGCCGACGAGACGGCTCACGGAATGCTTCTCCATGAACTCACTCATGTCGATGCGGACCATCGCGTCCTGCGTGTCGAACAGGAAGTCGGCGAGGGCCTTGCACAGTTCGGTCTTGCCGACGCCGGTGGGGCCCAGGAAGAGGAACGAGCCATACGGACGATTCGGATCGGACAGGCCGGCGCGGGCACGGCGGATCGCATCGGACACGGCGCGGACAGCTTCGTCCTGGCCGACCACGCGCGAGTGCAGCGCGTCTTCCATGTGCAGCAGCTTCTCGCGCTCGCCTTCCAGCATCTTCGACACCGGGATGCCGGTCCAGCGGGCGACCACCTCGGCGATTTCCTCGGCGGTGACGCGGTCCTGCAGCAGGGTGAAGTCCTGCCGCTCGACCTTCTGCGCATCGGCCAGCTGCAGTTCCAGCGCGGGCAGGCGGCCGTACTGGATCTCGCTCATCTTCGCGAAATCCTGCCGGCGCTGCGCGGTTTCCAGTTCGAGGCGCGCGGCCTCGATCTGTTCCTTGACCTTGGTCGCGCCCTGCAGCGTGGCCTTCTCCGACTTCCACACCTCGTTGAGGTCGGAGAACTCGCGGTCGAGCTTCTCGATGTCCGCCTCGAGCGTGGCCAGGCGCTGGCGCGACTCGTCGTCCTGCTCCTTCTTCAGCATTTCGCGCTGGATCTTGAGCTGGATCAGGCGGCGTTCGAGCCGGTCGAGCTCCTCCGGCTTGGAATCGATTTCCATGCGGATGCGCGAGGCCGCCTCGTCCATCAGGTCGATGGCCTTGTCGGGCAACTGCCGGTCGGGGATGTAGCGCGACGACAGGGTCGCCGCGGCGACGATCGCCGGATCGGTGATCTCGACGCCGTGGTGCACGGCGTAGCGTTCCTTCAGGCCGCGCAGGATGGCGATCGTGTCTTCCACGCTCGGCTCGCCCACGTAGACCTTCTGGAAGCGGCGCTCCAGCGCGGCGTCTTTTTCGACGTACTTGCGGTATTCGTCCAGCGTGGTCGCGCCGATGCAATGCAGCTCGCCACGCGCGAGCGCGGGCTTGAGCATGTTGCCGGCGTCCATCGCACCGTCGGCCTTGCCCGCACCGACCATCGTATGCAGCTCGTCGATGAACAGGATGACCCGGCCTTCCTGCTTCGACAGGTCGCTGAGCACGGCCTTCAGCCGCTCTTCGAATTCGCCGCGGAACTTCGCGCCGGCGATCAGGGCGCCCATGTCGAGCGAGAGCACGCGCTTGTCGCGCAGCCCTTCGGGCACTTCGCCATTGATGATGCGCTGGGCGAGGCCCTCGACGATGGCGGTCTTGCCGACGCCGGGTTCGCCGATCAGCACGGGGTTGTTCTTGGTGCGCCGCTGCAGCACCTGGATCGTCCGGCGAATCTCTTCGTCACGGCCGATCACCGGGTCGAGCTTGCCGATCTCGGCGCGCTCGGTGAGGTCGATGGTGTACTTCTCCAGCGCCTGGCGCTGCTCTTCGGCATTCTCCGACTGCACCTTCTCGCCGCCACGCAGCTTGTCGATCGCTGCCTCGAGCCGCTCCTTCGTGGCACCCGCGCCCTTCAGCGCGCCGCCGAGTTCGCCGCGATCGTCCAGCGCCGCGAGCACGAACAGCTCGCTGGCGATGAACTGGTCGCCGCGTTGCTGGGCGAGTTTGTCGGTGAGGTTGAGCACGCGGGTCAGGTCGTTGCCCACGCTGATGTTGCCTTCCTGGCCGGTCACGCGCGGCAGGCGGTCGACCATTTCGGCGACCCGCTGGCGCAGCGACGGCACGTTGACCTGGGCCTGGGTGAGCAGCGGCCCGGTCGAGCCGCCCTGCTGGTCGAGCAGCGCCAGCATCACGTGGGCGGGTTCGAGGATGTTGTTGTCGCGGCCCACGGCCAGCGACTGGGCGTCGGCCAGCGCCTGCTGGAACCGCGACGTCAGTTTGTCCATTCGCATGATGGTGTCTCCCAAAGGTCCTGGCGCGCCCCGGGCCCTCCCCGCGACCGCCTCTGGTCTCACAGATGCGGGTGGGATCTTGCGCCTTCAACCGGTTCCTTTCACACGTTTCGGGGCATGCTCGCTTTATCACTCCCGCTCTGGAGCCGCGTCTTGCCTGTCCTCCCCGCGCCACCCGCCGCCCTGCCGCCACGCGCCGCCCTGTTCCTCGACGCGGATGGCACCCTGCTTGCCTTCGCCGACGACCCCGAGGGCGTCGTCGTTCCGGACGGCCTGATGGCCACGCTCGATGCGCTGCACGATGCCCTGGGCGGTGCGCTCGCGCTGGTCAGTGGCCGGCCCATCGACGGCCTGGACCGCATTTTCCAGCGACCCGGCTGGGCCGCCGCGGGCCAGCATGGGCTGGAGCGCCGCGATGCCGCCGGCCAGCTCAGTACGGTGCCGGTGGACCGCGATGAACTGGCCCGGTTGCGCGCGGCCGTGCACGAGGTGGCGCTCGCCCTGCCCGGCCTCCGGGTCGAGGACAAGAGCTGGTCGGTGGCGCTGCATTCGCGCGAACACCCCGCCCTGGAGGCCGAGATGGGCCGGCTCGCGCCCACCGTGGCCGCCCGCTTCCCCGGCTTCGAGCTGCAACCCGGTAGCCACGTCTGCGAGTTCAAACCGCGCGGCATGGACAAGGGCGTGGCGGTCGCCGCTTTCCTCGAGGAAGCCCCGTTCCAGGGACGCACCCCGGTATATCTCGGCGACGACCTGACCGACGAGCATGCCTTCGTCGTGGTGAACGCACGCCAGGGCATGTCGGTTCGCGTTGGTGCAAGAACGCCGTCACACGCCGCGTTCACATTGTCTAGCCCGGCCGATGTCCATGCTTGGCTGAATAGCGTGATGACTTCATTGACGAAGGGAGCCGTAAGCAGCCAATGAGCCGACTGGTCGTCATATCAAACCGCGTCGCCCTGCCGAAACAGACGCAGACCGGCGGACTCGCTTCGGCGATGAACGCGGCATTGCAGGAAATGGGCGGGCTCTGGTTCGGCTGGAGCGGCAATATCGCCGCCGAAACAGGCAAGGAGCTGCACGAGGTCGAGGAAGGCAACATCGCCTACGCCACGATCGACATGTCCAAGGCGGACCACGACGACTACTACAGTGGCTTCGCCAACCGGGCGCTCTGGCCGCTGTTCCACTATCGCGGCGACCTGGTCGACTACCGCCGCGACCACCTCGATGGCTACCTGCGGGTGAACCGCATCTTCGCCAAGCGTGTGGCAAAGCTGCTGAAGAAAGACGACATCGTCTGGGTCCACGATTACCACCTGATCCCGCTGGCGGCGATGCTGCGCGAGCTGGGCGTGGAAAACCGGATCGGCTTCTTCCTGCATACACCGCTGCCGGCGGCCGGCCTGCTGATCACCCTGCCACGCCATCGCGAACTGCTTGAACCGCTGGCGTCGTACGACCTGGTCGGCCTGCACACCCAACGCGACCTGCGCGCGCTGGAAGACTATTTCCTGCACGAACTGGGCGCCGCCATGCGCACGGGCGGGCGGATCCGCGCGGCCAACGGCCGGATCTTCCGCGCGGGCGTGTTCCCGATCAGCATCGACACGGCCGAGGCCGTGGAACTGGCGCATCGCGCCGAAGACAGCGGTGCGGTGGCCAAGCTGCGTGCCTCGATCGACGATCGTTCGCTGATCATCGGCGTGGACCGGCTGGATTATTCCAAGGGCCTGCCGGAGCGTTTCGACGGCTTCGCCCGCCTGCTGCGCGACCACAAGGACCTGCGCGGCCGTGTCTCGCTGTTGCAGATCGCCCCGCCCTCGCGTTCGGACGTACCCGAATACCGCTCGCTACGCCGCGAGCTGGAGCGCAGCGCCGGGCACATCAACGGCCAGTACGCCGAGCCGGACTGGGTGCCGATCCGCTACGTGAACAAGTCCTTCGGGCACAAGGTGCTGGCCGGCTACTTCCGCGTAGCCAAGGTCGGCCTGGTGACGCCGCTGCGCGACGGCATGAATCTCGTCGCCAAGGAATACGTCGCCTGCCAGGATCCACAGGATCCCGGCGTGCTGGTGCTCTCCCGCTTCGCCGGCGCGGCCCAGGAGCTGGATGCCGCGCTGCTGGTGAACCCGTCCGACCTGGACGAGGTGTCCGAGGCACTGAAACGTGCCCTGGAAATGCCGCTGAAGGAACGCCGGATGCGCTGGCAGTCGATGATGGACGTGCTCGAACGCAACGACATCACCCACTGGCGCAACAACTTCCTGCACGCGCTCACGGAACCGCCGAAGGTGAAGCCGGAGATCTACGTGCCGACGCCGATGACGGCGCCCTGACGCTGTCGGGCGCCCCGATCCTGTTGGACGCCCGCAGGCTTTTGTAGGAGCGCGCCTGCGCGCGAAGGGCACAAAGAGCGTAACGAATACCGAGTTGAGAGTACCGCGGGAACAGCGCGAGCCAGGCTTCTACTCGATACTCTCAACTCAGTACCCGATACGCTTCTCTCCGCTCCATCGCGCGCAGGCGCGCTCCTACACGGTCCAGACGAGGGTGGCGAAGCGGCCGCTTTGCGCGCCGTCGCGGCGGTAGGAATACAGCCGGTCGTCGGTCAGGGTGTCGAAGCCGCCGCCGGTGACATGGGTGACGCCCACGGCGGCCAGCCGCAGGCGCGCCAGCGCATACAGGTCGCACAGCCAGTGACCCGGGCGGGTCGCCACGAAGGCGGACGCCGCCGAAGGATCGTGGCCGACGAACGCCTCGCGGACCTCTTCGCCCACCTCATAGGAGCCACCACCGATCGCCGGGCCCAGCCATGCCTGGACACCGTCGGCGGCCATGGCCTGGACGGTGTTTTCCAGCACCCCCGCCGCCAGCCCACGCCAACCCGCGTGCGCCGCGCCGATGGCCTGGCCGTCGGCGGAGGCAAACAGAACCGGCAGGCAGTCCGCGGTGAGGATGGCCAGCACCTGGCCGGGGCCACGCGCCACCGCGGCATCGGCCACGGGCTCGTCGCCGCCCGCCACCGGGCCTTCCGCCACGTCGGTGCCATGGACCTGGCGCAGCCACAGGGGCTGTGCCGGGAGGCCTAGTGCCGTGACCAGCGAGGCCCGGTTCGCCGCGACCGCCGCTGGGTCATCGCCGGAGCGCAGGCCGAGGTTCAACCGGCCGTAGGGGCCGGCCGACACGCCGGGACCCTGCCGGGTCGACACCGCGGCGCCGACCCCTGGGGAAACCTGCCAGCCGGGGCGGATCCAGGCCTCGGACATGCTCAGTCCTCGATCGGATGGATCGCCGTATCGGCGCGCAGGGCCTCGATCAGCGCCTCCTGGTCGGCCGGGCGGGGCGAGTCGAACTCGAGGTACTGGCCGGTGACCGGGTGCTCGAAGGCCAGTTTCTCGGCGTGCAGCGCCTGGCGGCGGAAGCCACGCAGGGCGTCGATCAGTTCCTGGCTGGCCCCGCGCGGCAGGCGCAGGCCGTTGCCGTACATCTGGTCGCCGACCAGCGGATGGCCGATATGCGCCATGTGCACGCGGATCTGGTGGGTGCGGCCGGTCTCCAGGTTGCACTGGATGACGCTGTGCGCACGAAAACGCTCACGGACCCGGTAGTGGGTGACCGCTTCCTTGCCACCCTGCTCCACGTCACGGATGCCCTGCTTCAGGCGATCGTGCTGGTGGCGGCCGATCGCCTCGTCCACCGTGCCGCCGGCCACCATGGTGCCGAGCACCACGGCTTCGTACTGGCGGTGCACGTCGTGCTTGCTCAGCATCGTGACCAGGCCGGTCTGCGCGGCGATGGACTTGGCCACCACCATCAGGCCCGCCGTGTCCTTGTCCAGGCGATGGACGATGCCCGCGCGCGGCAGGGCCGCCAGCGCCGGGGCGTGGTGCAGCAACGCGTTCAGCATCGTGCCGGCGGGGTTGCCGGCGCCCGGGTGGACCACCAGGCCGACCGGCTTGTTGATCACCATCAGGTCATCGTCCTCATAGACGATGTCCAGGGCGATGTCCTCGGGCTGGGCATGGACCTCGACGGCCAGCTCGGCCTCAAGGACCACCGACTCGCCGCCACGGACCAGCTGGCGCGGCGGCACGGGGGCCCCGTCCAGCAACACTTTGCCGTCTTTGATCCATCCCGTAAGGCGGGATCGGGAGTATTCCGGGAACATCTCGGCCAAAGACTGGTCGAAACGCCGTCCCGCGGCCGTTAGCGGCATCGTGGCCTCGTGCCGTACCGTCGTCATGCCGCGCCGCCCGGCCGGGGGCCGGTTTCGGCTATCATGCCATTTCGCTCAAGCATCCGAACTCTCTCAATGCGTGCAACCAAGATCACCATTCTGCTCGTCCTCGCCCTGTCGATGAGCGCCTGCTCGATGTTCCGCAGCAAGAAGGAGACGATCGATACCATGCCGGTCGACCGGCTGTATGCGAACGCCCATGACTCGCTGGAACACGCTGACTACGCGGCGGCCGAGAAGGCCTACGAGCGTCTCATCGCGCGTTTCCCGTCGGGTGACATCAATGAGCAGTCGCAGATCGACCTGGCTTACGCTCAGTACAAAGATAACAAGCCGGATGAGGCGTACTCGACGATCAACCGCTTCATCAAGACGTTTCCGACCCACAAGCATGCAGATTATGCCTATTACCTGCGCGGTCTGATCAATTTTGACCGTACCGGCGGCATTATCGAGCGTTATCTGCAGCGTGGCGACAATTCTGGCTCGACCCGTCGCGACCAGGGCTTCAACCTGACTGCCTTCGACGATTTCAGCCAGCTGGCCCGTCGTTACCCGAACAGCGCCTACGCCACGGACGCCCGCCAGCGCATGATCTTCCTGCGCAACGAGCTGGCCCAGTTCGAGATCCACGTGGCCGAGTACTACCTGCGCACGAAGTCGTACATCGCTTCCGCCGATCGCGCCCAGTACGTGGTCGAGCATTACCAGCAGTCGCCGGAAACGGCCGACGCCCTGGCGATCCTCACCCGCAGCTACCTCGCGCTGGACCGCAAGCCGCTGGCCGACCAGAGCCGCCAGGTGCTGGCCCTGAACTACCCGGACCACCCGTACCTGACGGACCCGAACTGGCCGCACCACCCGTCGATCTGGCGCAAGGCCATCCCGTTCTCGGGGCATCATTGAGCTTTGGGTGAGCCGCCCCGCGTTGCGGGGCTGTGAGCCGGCCTTAACGGCCTTGAAGCGTCAGCCTGCGAGGGCTGGCGCTTTTTTCATGCCCGATCGTGGCGCGTGCTTCAGATATAACTGGTCCACCACCGGCGTTGCGTCGCCTTGAACCGCGCGTAGGCCCTGGCGATCGGATACAGGATCACCAGGACGCTTATCCACACGGCGTAAGTGCCCCACAACGGAAGACCCCACCCATCGCGGATCAACCGCGAGGGGTCGCCGAGCGAGTCGAGGAAATCGCTGGCGGGAATGCCCCACGCCGCGCCGATCGCCAGGACGAGGAGCCGGGCCACGTACAGGTGCAGGAGGTAGGTGAGCATCGGCGTGCGGCCGAAGGCGAGCAGCGGGCGTAGCAGCCACGCGGGTGCCCGCTCAAGCGCCAGGCCGCCAAGCGTCGTGATCCCCAGGGTCAGCAAGACGTAGGCGAGCGAAGGCGGGTACTTGGTGACATTGAGCACGGCCAGCGTCGTCCACCCGCTGTGTGCAGGCTTTGTCCAGGGCACCGGGTCGCCATAGATATTCGGCACGCGAAGGATGAAGAACAGGACCAGCATCGCCACGCCCATGATGGCGAGGACCCGGGTGCGGCGGTCCGGCTCCGCCAGGTAAATCCCGCCGATGCCGTAGCCCACGCACATGATTCCGAACCACGGCAGGGCCGGGTAGGTGACCATGCCGAAGGGAAGCGGCCCGGGCTGTACCAACAGGTGCCAGAGGGATGCGGAGACATCCGTCCCGTCCATGCGTACCGCATCGAGCGCGTCGTGGCCGAACACGATCAGAAGCCCCAGTGCGAGGACCCATGCCCTCGGCAGATGCACCATGGCAGCCATGAACACCATGCCGATGCCGATGGCGTAGATCACCTGCAGGAACACCCCGAAGCTCAGGTCGAATCCGAAGTTCACCAACGTGACTTCCAGCGCGACCAGCCAAAGGCCACGGGCAAGCAGGAATCGTGATAGCGGCCAGCCCGCCTTGCCCTTGCGCGCCTGCAGGAAGATGGATACACCGGCAAGCAACACGAACGTGGGCGCACACAGGTGCGTGATCCAGCGGGTAAAGAATAGCGCCGCCGTGGTCCGGGACAGGTCGGTGGGATCGAAGAGCAACGCGTCGCGATGCGTAAGGTCGCGGACGTGGTCGAGCACCATCAGGCAGATGACGAGGCCGCGCAGCGCGTCGATGAAATCCAGCCGCCGCGTCGGCGCTGGCGCAGGCATGGTGGGGTCGCCACCGACCGGCGGCGATTCGATAGCTGGGCCTGGCATGCGCTCCCCTTTCGTCGATGCCGTGCGGCTGGGCACGGTGGCTGGTCAACGAATGGGAACTTAGCAGGATGCCAGGCCCGTGCAGCTAGGCAATAGCGCCTATGCCAGGCCAGGCGCAGCGCCTCTGGACGACACGCGTTGCCGGCCTGCCGGTGCCGCCGTATAAGGAGCCTACGTAGCGGCGGTCGTAGGAGCGCGCCTGCGCGCGAATGGAAAGCATGGCGGCGCAGCCGCGGCATCTCCCGCACAAGCGAGCGGCCGAAGGCTAATCAAATACATGGGCCGCGGCTGCGGCCAACCTTATCGAGCGCGGAGGACCTGTCTGAGCAGCGAGGGTAGGCACCGAGGGCTGTCCTGCGGGCAGGTACGAGCGCCGCGCGCACGTCAAATCGCGCGCAGGCGCGCTCCTACGGGGCGGTTGTGCGTTAGCGCCAACCGGAGGTTATGGGGTAGCGGCGTTCGCGGCCGAACGCCTTGGTGGTGACGCGCGGACCGGGGGCGGCCTGGCGGCGCTTGAACTCGTTGATGAAGACCAGGCGGATGACCCGGCGGACCGTGGCGTCGTCGTGGCCGGCGGCGATGATGTCTTCGGCCGAGGCTTCGCCTTCGATGAAGTGCGCAAGGATCGCGTCGAGTTCATCGTACGGCGGCAACGAATCCTGGTCGGTCTGGTCGTGGCGCAGTTCGGCCGAAGGCGGGCGATCGATCACCGCCATGGGGATACCGCCATCGATCGCAGCGCGGTAGCGCGACAACGCGTAGACCACCGTCTTGTACACGTCCTTCAGCGGCGCGTACGCACCGCACATGTCGCCGTAGAGCGTGGCGTAGCCGACCGCCATTTCGCTCTTGTTGCCCGTGGACAGCAGCAGGCGGCCAAACTTGTTCGACATCGCCATCAACAGCACGCCACGCGTGCGCGACTGCAGGTTTTCCTCGGTGATGTCCGGCTTGCGGTCGCCGAAGACCGGCGCCAGCGCATCGGTAAGCGACCCGTAGATGCCTTCGATCGGCACCACGTGGTATTCGACGCCCAGGTGCTCGGCCTGCGCCTTCGCCTCGCGCAGCGACAGGTCCGAGGTGTATTCGGTCGGCATCATCACCGCCGTCACCTTGTCCTTGCCCAGCGCATCCACCGCCATCACCAGCGTCAGCGCCGAATCGATGCCGCCGGAGAGGCCGAGCAGCACCCCGCCGAAGTGGTTCTTGCCGACGTAATCGCGGATGCCGCGGACGATGCCGTCGTACATCACCGCCTCGGCGCTGCGCGTGTCGGGGGCGGGCCAGTCGATCGGCGCCAGCAGCTTCGTGGCGCTGTCGTATTCGACGCCGAGCAGCAGGTCTTCGAAGAACGGCGCGCGCGCGGCGATCGTGCCATCCGGCTGCACCAGCAGCGAATGGCCGTCGAACAGCAGGTCGTCCTGGCCGCCCACGAGGTTAACGTAAGCGATGGCGACACCGTTCTCGGTCGCCCGGCGGCGCAGCAGTTCCTCGCGAGTGGCCGCCTGGCGCTGGTCGTACGGCGACGCGTTGATGACCAGGATCAGCTCGGCACCGGCCTGCGCCGCGCGGGCGGCGGGCTCGGCTTCCCAGATGTCCTCGCAGACCAGCATGCCGACCTGGACGCCTTCGATGCTGAAGACGTGGGTCTGCTGGCCGGGCTGGAAATAGCGCTTCTCGTCGAACACCGTGTAATTCGGCAGCGCCTGCTTGTGATACGTCCACTCCACCTTGCCTTCGCGGATGAGCGAGGCCGCGTTGTAGACCTCACCCCGGCTGTCGGGGTAGCCGACGATGGCGGCGATGCCTTTCAGCTCCGGCGCCAGCGCGGCCAGCTCGCGCCCACAGGCTTCGAGGAAGCTCGGGCGCTGCAACAGGTCTTCCGGCGGATAGCCGGAGAGGGTCAGCTCGGGGAAAGCGATGAGCGAGGCGCCGAGGCGGTCACGCGCCTCGTCAGCCAGGGCCTGGACCCGACGCGCATTGTCGGCGGTCGCGCCAACGGGAAAGTCATGCTGGGCCAGGGCAAAGCGAAAGATGGACATGGGGGATCCGTACGGACGCGGGGTCACCCATGATACCGCGCGAAGGGCCGACGCTTTTCGCGCGCAGGCGCGCTCCTACAGGATCGGGATGTCGTAGAGGGTGGGGGGGACGGCGGACGGGAGGGTGTAGTGCCACCACTCCTGTGGGTAGTTGCTGAAGCCCTCGACGGCCATGGCGCGGAGCAGGCGTTCGCGGTTGGCCTTCTGCGCCGGGGTGATCCGCGGATCGGCGGTGTGCGCCAGGGGGTCGAAGAAGTCGAAGCCCGTGCCCATGTCGAGCGGTTCGCAGGTGGCGGCCGTGCAGCGCATCAGGGTGAGATCGACCGTGGCGCCGCGGCTGTGGCCCGAGACCGGCGCGATGTACTCACCGAGCAGCTTGTCCTTGCCAAGGTTCGGGTAGTGCGCGGCCTTGGTCGCCGTGTCCGAAAGATCCCCTGCCCAGCGTACGAAGGCAGCGACGGCACGCGCGGGCCGGTAGCAATCCCATATCCGCAAGGCATAACCCTGCTTGCGCAACCCCGCTTCCACGCGCGCCAGCGCTTCGGCCGCCTGCGTGCGCAGGAAGCACCGCGGCGCGCCATAGCCCTCGACCACCGCCCCGGTGAAATTGTCCGGGCCGGCGTACTTCATGTCCTCGGCGAGGCCCGGCGCCAGCGTGCGCACGTCGACCATGCCCGCCTCGGCCATGCTGCGCGCGGGCGAGAGCGGCGGCGTTGGCTCGGCCGCCTTCGCGGCGCCGACAACCAACGTCGCTGCCAGGCCCACCGCAAGGATCGTCGACGTCACCCGCTTCGCTGCATTCGCCATGGCCTCTCCGTCACGCGCACCGGTGCCTGCCGCACAGGCAGGCCTGTCGTCTATCCTGACGGAGAATCCAGCGCAGGGCGACATGCGATGATGCCCTGCGACACCACCCTGGGAGGGGACGCGTGATCCAGTCGGTCTGGCCGTACCTGGCCGTGATGTTGCTAGCTGCCGGTTTCTGGCCCGCCATCGAACGGCGATTCGGCTGGAAGGTCTTCGAGGTACTACCGCCCATCGTGCTCACCTACCTCATGGTCACGGCGCTGTCCGTCGGCGGCCTTTGGACGGCGTCGCCGGAGATCCACGCGGCGCAGGAAACCCTGGTGAAGCGGCTGGTCCCCGCGCTGCTGTTCCTGCTGATGATCAACTGCGACCTGCGCGCGATCCTCGCCCTGGGACCCCGCGTGCTCGGCGTGTTCGCGTGCACCTCGGTCAGCCTGTTCGCGGCGTTCATCCTCGCCTTCCTGCTGTTCAGGCCGTGGATGCCCGGCAACGGCTGGATGCAACTCGCGTCGCTGTCGGGCAGCTGGGTCGGCGGCACCGCGAACATGATCGCCGTGAAACAGGCCATCGGCATGTCCGACACCGCACTGGCCACCACCTTGCTCACCGATGCGCTGTGCTACTCGATGTGGGTGGTCGTGCTGTTCGCCGTCGCGCGGCTGGCTCCCGCCTTCAATCGCTGGACCCGCGCGACCTCCAGCGCCGACATGGCCGTCGCGGAAACCGCGCCGCGCGCACCGGCCACGGTCGACAGCGTGCTGCTCTGGCTCGGCCTCGCCCTGGGCGTCGCGGCCCTCGCCGCCGTGCTGGGCGAGCGGCTGCCCGTCGGCAGCATGGTCTCCGCGACGACGTGGACGATCCTGCTCGCCACGATCGCCGGCCTCGTCGCCGCGCATACGCCACTGGCGCGGCTACCCGGCGCGCAAGCCGTGTCCAGCGCGATGCTGGTCTCGGTCGTCGCGGTGCTCGCCTCGCAAAGCAGCTTCGCCGGCATCGCCGCCGCGCCGATCTACCTGCTCTGCGGCGTCTCCATCATCGCCCTGCACGCCGTGTTCCTCTGCCTGTTCGCCCGCCTGTTCCACTTCGACCTCTACCTGTGCGGGATTTCCTCGCTGGCGCATATCGGTGGCGTCGCCGCAACACCGGTGCTCGCCGCGACGTATTCGCGCTCCCTGGTACCCGTAGGCATCCTGCTCGCACTGCTCGGGTATATCGTGGGAACAGGCTTCGGCCTTGTCGTCGCTTCCGTCCTTTCGCGCCTGGCCCTCTGACATGCCTTTCCCCCGCCACGTCCTCGCTGCCGCCCTGCTCGCCACCGCGACCTGCGTGTCGCACGCGCAGGTCGCTGACATGCCCACGGTAGCCCCATCCGGCATCCCCGGCGTCACCGAGGCCCAGCTCGACCCGTCCTTCTGGGTATCGCGGCTACCCGACGCCGACACAGTCGTGCTGTCGCCCGCCGCGATCGCCAGGCTGAACGACAAGGTGATGCGGCTGGATCCGTCGATGCACGACATCCGCCACCTGGGCGCGACCCTGCCCGCCAGCCAGGTCAAAGCCTGGATCGCGGGCCTCACCCACGCGCCGACGAAGACGCTCTACGACGTCGACGGCAAGCCGGTCGCCGCGGCCACGATCGACGACGTGCTGGCCAACGCAAACCTCGCGGCGATTCCCGCCAGCGTGACGCCGCGTTATGGCATGGCCGTGCGACGCAGCGCCCTGCGCGGCTATCCGACCGACGTGCGCGTGTTCAGCCGCATCGGCGATACCGACATCGACCGCTTCCAGGAAAGCGCCCTGTTCCCCGGCGATCCGCTCGCCGTGGTGCAGGTGAGTCGCGATGGCCAGTGGGCCTTCGTCCTCAGCCCGCGCTATGCGGCGTGGATGCACGTCGGCGACATCGCGTTCGGTGACGCCGGCGCGATCTTCGCCCACGTCGACGCCACGCCTTACCGGGTGGTCACCGGGGCGAAGCCGTCGACGGTGTTCACCCCGGAGCTGCCTGCGCTGTCCGAGTTGCAGCTCGACATGGGCACGCGCGTGCCGCTCGATACGAGCGTGGCCGCCGACCAGCCGGTCAACGGCCAGACGGCGTATACGTCGTGGACGCTGAGCCTGCCACTGCGCGACGCGAACGGCGCGCTGTCGTTCCACCCCGCCCTGCTCCAGCGCAACCAGGATTCGTCCGCGGGCTACCTGCCACTGACCCGCGCCAACATCGTGCGCCAGGCCTTCAGGTTCCTCGGCGAGCGCTACGGCTGGGGCAACGCGTACAACGGGCGCGACTGCAGCAGCTTCGTCGCCGACGTCTACCGCAGCATGGGCGTGCAGATGCCACGCAATACCGGCGACCAGGCCGCCAGCCCCGGTCTCGAACACACCGCATTTACCGACAAGGACAGCCACGAAGCACGCCTTAAGGCGGCCACGTCGCTCGAGGTCGGCGACATGGTCTACATCCCGGGCCATGTCATGCTGGTGATCGGCAAGCTCGATGGCCAGCCTTACGTCATCCACGATGTCAGCGGCATGAGCTACCGGCAGGCCGATGACACGCTGCGCCGGGTCAAGCTCAACGCGGTGTCGGTCACGCCGTTGCTGCCCATGCTGTACAAGGACAACGATACCTTCGTCGACCACATGACCAGCATCGTGCGCATCCGCTGATCCGGACAGGCTCCCATGAAGATCACCGATATCCGCCTCGGCCTGTTGCGCGTCCCCTTGAGGACCGCGTTCAAGACCGCCCTGCGTACCGTGGAAAGCATCGAAGACATCGTCGTGATGGTGCACACCGACGACGGCCGCGTCGGTCATGGTGAAGCGCCGGCTACCGCCGTGATCACCGGCGATACGCACGGCTCCATCGTCGACGCCATCCGCCACTACATCGCGCCTCGGCTGATCGGCGAAGACATTGCGGACCTCAACCGGATCACCGGCATCATCCAGGCGTCGATCGCGCGCAACACCAGTGCGAAGGCCGCCGTGGAGATCGCGGTGCATGACCTGTGGGGCCAGCTCCATGGCGCGCCGCTCTACCAGCTGCTCGGTGGCGGCCAGCCGTCGATCCGCACCGACATCACCATCAGCGTGGACGACATCGACAAGATGGTCGCCGACGCGATGTCGGCCGTCGAACGCGGCTTCACCGCGCTGAAGATCAAGGTCGGCAAGGACATCCGCGTCGACATCGACCGCGTCCGCGCGATCCATGCGGCCGTGGGCGACCGCGCGGCGCTTCGACTGGATGCGAACCAGGGCTGGACCGCGAAGGAATCGGTGCGGGCCTTGCTCGCGCTCGAACAGGCCGGCGTGGTGCTCGAGCTGGTAGAACAGCCGGTGAAGGCACACGACCTCGAGGGCCTGCGCTATGTCACCGAACGCACGCAGACGCCGGTGATGGCCGACGAAAGCGTGTTCGGGCCGATGGAGGTCATCGAGCTGATCCGGATGCGCGCGGCGGATATCGTCAACATCAAGCTGATGAAGGCCGGTGGCATTTCCCGTGCGCTGAAGATCGCCGACATCGCCGGCCTACACGGGGTCGAATGCATGATGGGTTGCATGCTGGAGTCGAGCATCAGCGTGGCGGCCGCCGTGCACGTCGCCGTGGCGCGGGCCGACGTGATCACGCGGGTCGACCTCGACGGACCTTCCCTGTGCGCCTACGATCCGGTGGATGGTGCGGTGACGTTCGACGAGTCGGTCATCTCGATCGCGGACGCGCCGGGCCTGGGTATCCGGAGCGTGCGTGGCGTGGAAGCGCTGTAACGAGCCGTCCGGATCGTGTCGCGCCCGAATGGCGAAACGGCGCGGACGTGAATCTCTTTTGACTGGAGTGTCCCATGGCCATCCTGCCCCGCCTCGCCGGCTTGCTCGCCCTTTCGCTCACCGCTTCGGCAGGCGCGTTCCAGGCGCCCGCCGCGTGGTCGGTCTCGCGGCAGATGGTCGTGGTCACCACCGATGGCTGGGATGCGAATCTCGGCACCCTGCGCACCTACGTTCGCGAAGGCGGAGCCTGGAAGGCCGTCGGCGACCCGTCGCCGGTGACTATCGGCAAGCAGGGCAGCGCATGGGGCGTGGGCCTGAGCCCCGCGCAGGCGAACGGACCGCAGAAGAAGGAAGGTGACGGGCGCAGCCCCGCGGGCGTGTTCCGCATCGGCAAGGCGTTCGGTTACGCGGAGAACAACCCGACGGCATTGCCATACACGGGCCTGACCGCATCCGACTACTGCGTCGACGTCGACGGTTCGCCGTACTACAACCAACTCATCGACGCCGACAAGGTCGGTGCGAAAGCGGTCGAGGGCGCCACCGAACCGATGCGCCGCGACCTGCACTTCAACGGCGACCACGCCTATCGCATCGGCTTCGTCATCGAACACAACCCCGACGGCAAGAAAGGCCAGGGCAGCTGCATCTTCGCCCACCTGTGGCGCACGCCGACCACCGGCACCGCAGGCTGCACCGCGATGGCCGACGCCACGATGGAGCGCCTGCTCGCATGGCTCGACCCAAAGAAGAACCCCGTGTTCGTGCTGCTGCCGAAAACCGAGTACGCCCGCCTGCGCGATAGCTGGAACCTGCCCGCTCAGTGATCACGTACGACGGATCGCTGCCTTGCTTCAGGGCACCGTTTGCTCAGCCCACGCTATCAGGATCTCGACCTCATCGCCGTCGGGCTGGATAAGAAATTCGAGCAAGCGAACAACATCAGCGCGCGAAGCTGCATCGCCTTTCCATACCGCGACCCCATCCAGGGCCGATGCCACGGCCTTCGCACGCCACTGCTCCCCCGGACTAACGGACAACGCCATCGACTGACCCGTACGAAGCACGATCCGTCCGCCGATCTGCCCGACCGAGTCGACGTTCCCTACTGCAATACGGCGGCCGGTGGTCGATGCCAGCGGTGCTATGTAGGGCGCCATGTCCTCCGCACTCAGCATCCCCTCGCCGTGCATGCGAAGAGCATTCCGACCTACGAAGGCGTGCGTGTCTTCTTCGGCGTACCCCAACATGTAGCCGAGGAACAGTTGATGCTCCAACCGGCTGAACGCCAGATCACCGCCACCCGGGGACATCGCGCCCAGTTCGCCGTATGACCGCATGATCCGTAGGCGCCACGCTTCATCAGGAAGCGCAAAGTAGTGGCTCGCGTATCCCGGCTTGAGCATCTCAACAGTCATCGCAACGAGGCGCCGTTGCTTGACCGCGGCATCGAACCCTGCGGGGACTACGGCGGACCGAGACATCCCGGCTTCCTGGGCAAAGACTGCAAGCGGCTTCGCGCCTCCAAGCATCAGAGACAACTCGTCGCCCATGTGTGCCGAGACGGGCCCCTTGGTTTCATAGCGAAGCATTGACTGTTCTCCGATTTCACGGCGGGATCGACCGCCGCCCTTCTCCCGGCGAACGAATCTCCGGACAGGATGGGTTGGCCACGTCGTTCAAAGGATCGGCGCAGACCGCTGATACAGGTAGGCCGATGCCTGTGTTGCGTAGGTGCGATCCCAGGTGCGACATTCGTGGCGTGGTCAGTCAATAACCAACACAACGCAAGTCCTTGTCGCAACGTGTGAGACGAGACTTATCCACACTGTTATGCAGTTGATACCCACATCCCCTGTGGATATCGACTGACTCGTCGACGCGGTGCTGGGCAAGCATTGACCAGTGCAACGCAAGTCGTTGTCGGTGAAAGCCCGTTGCGAGTTATGCACATGCTTATGCAGCAGGTATCCACACACGCTGTGGATATCGGGCATCGCGCGCAGGCGTGTTCCTACAGGTTCGTCTCACCTGGCAGTGGTCTTTCTGTAGGAGCGCGCCTGCGCGCGAAAGCCTTTCGCGATGTGGTCACCGAATAACCAGCATGACGCAAGTCGTTGTCGACGCTCACCCGATGCGACTTATCCACACGGTTATGCAGGCGATACCCACATTGCCTGTGGATATCGGGGGTCGCGCGCAGGCGCGCTCCTACAGGGGCAACGGCACATCGGGTGCCTGTGGATATCGGGGGTCGCGCGCAGGCGCGCTCCTACAGGTTCGTCTCACCGGCAGTCGTCGTTCTGTAGGAGCGCGCCTGCGCGCGACAGCCTTCAGCGATGTGGTCACCCAATAACCAGCATGATGCAAGTGGTTGTCACCGCTCACCCGATGCGACTTATCCACACGGTTATGCAGGCGATACCCACACGGCCTGTGGATATCGATAAGTGCGTCGAGACCGCGCTGCGCATGGATTGACCAGCACAACGCAAGTGGCTGTCGGCGAACGCGTGTCGGGAGTTATTCACAGGGTTATGCATCGGGTATCCACACGGGTTGTGGATATCGGCGTAGGGCACCGCCGGGCGTCGCTCACTCGCCGCCCCGCATTTTCGTGACACTGACCAGGCGCGTCACCGTCAATACGTGGTCGCAAGCACACAGGTTGCCCGTCCTTGTGTTCGGTCCCAGCGTGACCTCGACGACGACGTGCGAGGTTCCCCATGGATCCTTCCGGGATATCCACAGCGGGCGTGGACATGCGCTGTATAAGCATGTGGATAACCGTGATAACGCTCGGGGGGCGGGGACTTGCGTTTTGCTGGTCATGGATTGACCGGTCGCGCGCAGGCGCGCTCCTACAGGGGCGGGTCGTGGATTGACCGGTCGCGCGCAGGCGCGCTCCTACAGGGGCGGGTTGTGGATTGACCGGTCGCGCGCGGGCGCGCTCCTACAGGGGCTGGTCGTGGATTGTCGGTCGCGTGCAGGCGGGGACGGGGTGTGGTGATGGGCGAAAAAAACCCCGCCGGAGCGGGGTTTTTTTCGTTTCGCCGATGGTGAAGCGGGTATTACTTCATCAGGCCGGCGAGGGTCTTGCCGAGGTCGGCCGGCGACTTCACCGTGGTGACGCCTGCCTTCTCGAGGGCTGCGAACTTGGCTTCCGCCGTGCCCTTGCCGCCCGAGATGATCGCGCCGGCGTGGCCCATGCGCTTGCCCGGGGGAGCCGAGGCGCCAGCGATGAACGACACGACCGGCTTCCTGACGTACTGGCTGATGAACTCAGCCGCGTCTTCTTCCGCGCTGCCGCCGATTTCGCCAACCATGATGATGCCTTCGGTCTGCGGATCGTCCTGGAACAGCTTCAGGCAGTCGATGAAGCTCAGGCCGTTGATCGGGTCGCCACCGATGCCGATGCAGGTGGACTGGCCGAGGCCTTCGTTCGTGGTCTGGAACACCGCTTCGTACGTCAGGGTGCCCGAACGCGAGACGATGCCGACCTTGCCCGGCTTGTGGATATGGCCCGGCATGATGCCGATCTTGCACTCACCCGGGGTGATGACACCCGGGCAGTTCGGACCGACGAGGACGACGTCCGGGTGCGACTTCAGCACGTTCTTCACGCGCATCATGTCGAGCACGGGGATGCCTTCGGTGATCGCGACGATGACCTTGATGCCGCTATCGATGGCTTCGAGGATCGAATCGGCGGCGAACGGGGGCGGCACGAAGATGACCGAGGCATCGGCCTTGGTCTGGTCGACAGCCTGGCGCACGGTGTTGAACACCGGCAAGCCAATGTGCTCGGAACCACCCTTGCCCGGGGTCACGCCACCCACGACCTGGGTACCGTAATCGAGAGCCTGCTGGGCGTGGAACGTGCCCTGCTGGCCGGTAAAGCCCTGGACGAGGACCTTGGTGTTCTTGTTGATCAGGACGCTCATGCTACTTCGCTCCTCAGGCCGCTGCGGCCACGGCCTTATGGGCCGCATCGTTGAGATCGTCTGCCGGCGTGATCGCCAGGCCCGAGTTGGCCAGGAGCTCGCGGCCCTGGTCGACGTTGGTGCCCTGCAGGCGGACGATCACGGGGATCTTCAGGCCCACTTCCTTCACCGCGGCGATGATGCCTTCGGCGATCAGGTCGCAACGCACGATGCCGCCGAAGATGTTGACCAGGATGGCCTTCACCTTGTCGGACGAGAGGATCAGCTTGAACGCTTCGGTGACGCGCTCCTTGGTCGCACCGCCGCCCACGTCGAGGAAGTTGGCCGGCTCGCCGCCTGCCAGCTTGATCACGTCCATGGTGGCCATGGCCAGGCCTGCGCCGTTGACCATGCAACCGATCGTGCCGTCCATCGTCACGTAGTTGAGGTTGTGCTGCACGGCAGCCGCTTCGGCCGCGTCTTCCTGGGTCAGGTCGCGCATGGCGGCCAGGTCCGGGTGGCGGAATTCGGCGTTGTCGTCGGAGTTGACCTTGCCGTCGAGGGCGGCGAGGTTGCCGTCTTCGAGGATGGCGAGCGGATTCAGCTCGACCAGGGCCAGGTCTTTTTCGTTGAACAGCTTGTACAGGCCAAGCATGATCTTGACGAACTGGTTCACCTGCTTGCCGTCCAGGTCCATCTTGAACGCGAGTTCACGCGCCTGGTACGGCTGGAGGCCTTCGACGAAATCGACCACGAGGGTGTGGATGTCTTCCGGCGTGTCGTGCGCGACCTGCTCGATGTCGACGCCGCCGTGCTTGGAGGCGATGAACGAGATCGACTTGGTGTCGCGGTCGGTGAGGATCGACAGGTACAGTTCCTTCGCGATGTCGGTCGCGTCGGTCACCAGCACCAGGTTCACCGGCAGCGCGCGGCCAGCCGACTGGTAGGTTTCCATGTTGGTGCCGAGCATGCCCTTGGCGGCATCGCGCACGGCATCGAGGCTACGGCAGAACTTGACGCCGCCAGCCTTGCCGCGGCCACCGGCATGGATCTGGGCCTTGACCATCCACTGCGAACCACCAAGGTGCTTGGCGGCATCGACGGCGGCGTCGGGAGAGTTGGCAACCTTGCCCGGGGGCACGGCGATGCCGTACTTCGCGAACAGTTCTTTGGCCTGGTACTCGTGGAAATTCATTCGATACCTCGAGCGAACGGGAGAAAAGCGTGTGAACGCGTGCGGGTCATGGGGAACCGCACGGGTGTGGGGGATGAAATCTCGAACTGCGCAAATTCCGCACAATACGGCCAAGTATTTTCACGGATGGCGTCCCCAAAGGAAAGGGGCGCTGCGGCGGGCCGCTGCCGCCGACGCGTGTTGCCCCCTCGCGAGGGCGCCCTATACTGGCTGTCATCGAGGGCCCGCCGGGCCTCCAGGCGGAGAACTCAAGACGTGTCCACGCCCGCGCCGACGATGACCGCCCGAGCCACCGCCAACCAGGCCACCGCGCGTCACGAACTGTTCTTTTTCAATTACTTCCGGCTAGGACAGGCCGCGGTCTACACCGCCCTCGCCTTCCGCCCGGAGCACATGGCGTGGCCGGTCTTGCCCGATCCCGTGCTGGCCAGGGCCATGGCCCTGGCCTACCTGTTCGCCGCCCTGGTCATGGTCACGCGCACCCGCCACCTGCTGCACCGGCCGGTCCTGGTCGTCTCGGTGGGCCTGACACTGGACATCGCCGCCGCCGTGCTGGCCCTGGTCCTGATGCACGACGTGCGCATGGGCGTGGCCATGATGCTGGCCGTGAACATCGCCACGGGCGCCCTGCTGCTTCCCCTGCGGCTGTCCATGTTCTTTGCCGCGCTGGCTACCCTGTGCATGCTCGGCCATTCGCTTTTCGATGTCGCCGAACCAGGGTCGTCGGACCGGGAAATGGTCGAATACGGCCTGTTCGGCGCCGCCTACTTCGCCTGCGCCTCGCTCTGCTACGTGCTGGGCCGCAACATCCGCGCCTCCGAAGCCCTGGCCGAGCAGCGCGGCATCGACCTGGCCAACCTGTCCCAGGTCAACGAACTGATCATCCGCCGGATGAAGACCGGCGTGCTGCTGGTCGACGAAGGCAACCGGATCCACCAGCTCAACGAATCCGCATGGATGCTGATGGGCAACCCGTCGGCCGAACAGCGCGACCTGGGCTCGCTGGCCCCCGAGCTGTCGCGCCGCCTCTACCACTGGCGCGCCTCGGGCAAGCTAGACGAAAGCGCCACGATGCTGGCCGACGGCACCCCGGAAGTGGTGCCGCGCTTCTCGCGCCTGGCCCCGAACGACGATTCCCATGTGCTCATCTTCCTGGACGACACCTCGCTGGTCTCGCGCCGCGCCGAGGAGCTCACCCTCAGCTCGCTGGGCCGGCTCTCGGCGTCCATCGCCCATGAGATCCGCAACCCGCTGGCGGCGATCCACTATTCCGCCCAGTTGCTCGCCGAATCCACCGACCTGCAGGACACCGACCTGCGCATGGTCGAGATCATCAATAACCACTGTTCGCGGCTCAACGAGATCATTGAGAACATTCTCCAGTTGTCGCGCCGCGAGCGCTCTCGCCCGGAAACCCTGGACCTGAGCCGCTGGGTCCATGACTTCGTCAGCGAGTACCGCCAGGGCAACGACCTGGGCGCGGACGTGCTGCGCGCGGTCTCGGGCTCGGAGCCGGTGGCGGCGGTGGCCGATCCCCAGCACCTGCAGCAGGTGGTCTGGAACCTGGTCCAGAACGCGCTGCGCTACGGCCGCATGCCGAACGAGCCGGCCCGGGTGATGGTCGTGGCCCGGCACTCGGAAGTCGGCCTGCCGATCCTCGAAGTCATCGACCGGGGCCCCGGCATCCCGCCCAAGGTGGCCGCGCAGATCTTCGAGCCGTTCTTCACGACCCACGAATACGGCACGGGGCTGGGTCTTTACCTTGCCCGGCAGATGACCGAGGCCAACCAGGCGGCGCTGGAATACGTCCGCGTGGCCGGTGGCGGAAGCTGTTTCCGGATCGGCCTGACCCCGCCCGCCCGCTCGGCGACGGCCCCCGTGGCGGCCCGCGCGTGACCTACGCCCTTTGCGCGGCGGCCCCGGGCGGTTACATTTGGAACATTCACCGAAACTTTCGGAACCGATGAGCAAGCAGACTGTCCTGGTCATCGACGACGAGCGGGACATCCGTGAGTTGTTGACCATCACGCTCGGTCGAATGGAACTCGACGTCGACGCCGTGGGAAGCGTCAGCGAGGCACGGAATGCCCTGGCCTCCCGCCGCTACGACCTGTGCTTCACCGACATGCGGCTGCCCGACGGCAGTGGCCAGGAGATCATTGAACTGATCGCCGCCACGTTCCCGGACATGCCCGTGGCGATGATCACCGCCTACGGCAACGTGGACGCGGCCGTGAACGCGCTGAAAGCCGGCGCCTTCGACTTCGTCTCCAAGCCGGTGGACATCCACCTGCTGCGCCGGCTGGTGAAGACGGCGCTGCGCCTCTCCGAGGAGCGCAAGGCCGAATCCGGCAACAAGGCCTCGCCGGGCGCGGATCGCCTTATCGGCGAATCGCCGGTGATGACCGAAGTGCGCGGCAAGATCGCCAAGCTCGCCCGCAACCAGGCGCCGGTCTACATCGGCGGCGAATCCGGCGTGGGCAAGGAACTGGTCGCCCGGCTGATCCACGAGCTGGGCCCGCGTGCCTCCGGCGCCTTCGTGCCGGTGAACTGCGGCGCGATCCCGTCCGAGCTGATGGAAAGCGAATTCTTCGGCCATCGCAAGGGCAGCTTCACCGGTGCCCACGCCGACAAGGAAGGCCTGTTCCAGGCCGCCCACGGCGGCACGCTGTTCCTGGACGAAGTCGCCGAACTGCCCCTGCACATGCAGGTGAAGCTGCTGCGCGCGATCCAGGAAAAGGCCGTGCGCCCGATCGGCGGCCGCGACGAGGTGCCGGTCGACGTGCGGATCCTCTCCGCCACGCACAAGAACCTTGCCGCGCTGGTCGAACAGGGCCAGTTCCGCCAGGATCTTTTCTACCGCATCAACGTGATCGAGCTGCGCGTGCCGCCCCTGCGCGAACGCCGCGGCGACGTCCCGCGCCTGGCCGATTTCATCCTGCGCCAGCTGGCCGTGGAATCCGGCGGATCGCCGGGCAAGCTGCAACCCGACGCGCTGGCTGCGCTGGAGGCCTACCAGTTCCCGGGCAACGTGCGCGAGCTGGAGAACATCCTCGAACGCGCGATGGCGATGTGCGAAGGCGACACGATCGAAGCCGAAGACCTGATGCTGCCGCAACGCACGGCGCTGCCGGGCGAAGCCGCCACGGTCGCCGCCGCTTACGGCACGCCGCCCGTGCCCGCCGCAGCCGCCGCCCCCGCACCGCTCAACTCGGCGGGAGACGAATCGCTCGAGGACTACATCACCAACATCGAGCGCGACACCATCATCAAGGCCCTGGAAGAGTCCCGTTACAACAAGACCGCCACCGCCAGGAAACTCGGCATCACCTTCCGCGCCCTCCGCTACAAACTGAAAAAGCTCGGCATCGACTGATGCCGGGCGCATGCGCTACGCCGCTGCCCCTGTAGGAGCGCGCCTGCGCGCGAACCTCCTCCCACTACCCCCCAAATTCATACGCATCCAACAACGCCTGCACCACCGCAGCCTCATCTTCCCCCAGCCCTCGCTCATCAAGCAGGTTCCTGACGAGTTGGAATTCCTCGTCGCTTGCTATCCTCCCCCGCTTCAGCACGGCGCCCGTCTTACGCGACAACCACGCGCGAACGACGCTGACGGATGGCGCTCCCGCCGCCGCCAGATCCCTGTCCAACGCCGCGCGCCGCTCAGGCGACAACGCAGCGACATCGATCAGGAAATCCGACGTCGCCTGCTTGAGTTCAGGCATCAGCGACGTCTTGCTGCGAACGGCTTCCTCCCGCTCGAGGATGATGATCGGATGGTTGTCTTCAGTGACAACCGAAGGCCGAGCCGTTGCATTGAAGATGGTGGCGAAGAACAGTTTCAGGCTTTCATACGTGACAACAGGACGATCGGTCATGGGCCCTTGTTCCGAGCGATGGTTGCAGGGTCGTGATGGCATGTATTTACCACAAGCGTGGTCGTGCTCAGCGCTGCGGTGGGTCGCCGGGCGGCCCCGCCTTGATCCGTAGCTGAGCCAACAGGCCGACGACGGTACGCCGCGCGCGCCGCGCGAGCCAACGGCGCCTGAGTTTCACGGCACCCCACACCGTCCCCGCGACGCCACCCGTCGCTGTCGCGGCATTCAACGCCAGCCATCCAAACAGCTCCCAGTCGCGAACCAGTTCGGCTTCCTGTGCAGGGAACTCCGCCCACGGCAGCAGGAACACCGGCACGAGCCACGCCGCGCGGACCGCGTCGAATGCCCACGCATCGATGCATGGTGGAGAGGTGCACATCGTCTGTCCGCCGAGGATGGCGATCGATCCCATGAGGTGCAGCATGCAGGCACCGATGAACAGCGCCGTGCGCATCTTCCAGTCCATTGAGCGCCACAGCGCCATTGCATCCCTGAGCATCCTTCCTCCCGCCCTGCCAGTTGAACCTGCGCGTTGGTGCGACAGGACAGACGAGGCTAGCCACGCTCGGCGGGCACGAAAATAGGAGGAATCTGAAAAATCAGGATTTCTGCGTTTGTGGGATCGCGCGCAGGCGCGCTCCTACAGTGGAGCGTTGGCTAGCGGGTGGGGGTGGGTTGGCTGGCTTCGAGGGCTTCGCGGACCTTGCGCAGGAGGGCGCGGGTCTGGATGGGCTTGTCGATGATGTAGAGGTGTTCCAGCTCGGGCAGTTCGTCGAGGTTGGGCGGGGTTTCCGGGCGGGCGAGGAGGAGCACCGCGCCGCGGTAGCCGTGGTCGAGCAGCGCGGCGAGGGTGCGCACGCCGGTGAACAGGTTCATGTCGGCGTCCATCACCACCAGGTCGGGCACGCCGTGCGCTTCGATCCACTGCAGCGCGGCGGTGCCGCTCTGGCTGGCGCCGGCCTGGTAGCCGTACGTATCCAGCGTGTCGGACAGCAGCGAGAGCTGCATCGCCTCCTCGACCACCACGAGCACGCGTTCGGCTTCGCCCTGCAGCGACAGCTCGATCCGCGGCAGGTCGATGACCACTTCCTCTTCGACCACGAGCGGCAGGTATAGGTGGAACTGCGTGCCCTCGCCCACTTCGCTGTGCACGCGCATCACGCCGCCATGGCTGGCAACGATGCGTTTGCACGACAGCAGGCCAAGGCCGGTACCGCTTTCCTTGGTGGTGAAAAACGGCTCGAACAGCCGCTGCAACACTTCGTCGGGCATGCCGCCGCCGGTATCCAGCACCGACAGGCGCAGGTAGCTGCCCGGCAGCACGCTTTCGCCGTCGATGAAGAAATCTTCGGTCAGCGTGACCTGGTCGGTCTCCACGCGCAGGGTGCCACCGTCCGGCATCGCCTGGATGGCATTGAGCGACAGGTTCAGCAGTGCCTGCTGCAGTTCGGTGTGGTTACCCTCGAAGGTCACGTCCGGATCGAAGACGTCGACCTCCATCCGGATATTGCGCGGCACGCTGCCCTGCATCAGCAGTTTTAGCGCATCGGTCAGCGCACCGAGCTTCACCTGTTCCGCACGGCGCGCACCGCGCGCGAACGAAAGCATCGACGAGACCATTTCCAGCCCACGCCGGCCGCAATCGCGCACCAGCGTGCCAAGGCGCGCCAGGCGCGGGTCGTCCGCATAATCTTCGAGCGTATCGCCGGCCAGCAACAACGGCTGCAGCAGGTTGCGCAGGTCGTGGCTGAGGCCACCGGCGAGCAGCGCCAGGCTTTCGAAGCGCTGGGCGCGGATCAGTTCCTGTTCCGCGCGCGCACGCGCCTTCGCATCTTCCGCTTCGCGCAGGGCGCGACGCACGGCCGAGGCCAGGCGCGCCGTGTTCTGCTTGAGGATGTAATCGGTGGCGCCGCTGCGCAGGGCGGCGATCGCCGCCTCTTCGCCGAGCGTCGCCGAGATGAAGATGAAGGGGATCGGGCTGTTGCGGCCGCGCAGGATTTCCAGCGCGCGCTCGCCACTGAAGTGCGGCATGCTCAGGTCGGACAACACGATGTCCGGACGGAACTCTTCCAGCGCCGCCACGTACGACTTCTCGTCGTCGACCAGCAACACGTCGAAGTCGAGCTTGTCGTCGATCAGCTCGGACTGCACCAGCTCCGCGTCGAGCTCACTGTCCTCGACCTGCAGGATCCTGACTTTCTTCATCTCACCGCTCATACCCAGGCCCGTCCTACCCTCAATCGCCTTCCGGCCGCTGGTTCAGCACGGCCCAGAAATGGCCGAGCGTCTGCACCGCGGTAAAGAACTGTTGCACGTCGACCGGCTTGAGCACGTAAGCGTTCACGCCAAGGTCCCAGCTACGGGCCAGGTCGCTTTCCTCGCGCGACGAGGAAAGGATCACCACCGGCACGCGCTTCCAGCGTTCCTGCGCACGCAGGTGGGTCAGCACTTCCAGGCCATCCATGCGCGGCATCTTGATGTCGAGGAGGATCACGGCTGGATCGCCTTCCTCGCGATCGGCATAGCGGCCGCGGCGCTCCATCCAGTCGAGGCAATCCACGCCATCTTCGAGATGGACCACGGGATTGGCCAGCTTGGCTTCGCGCAGGGCATCGACGGCCATCTCGGCATCGGCCATGGAATCTTCGACTAACAGGATCGTTCGCAGGTCACGCTGGTTCATGTGTCACCGGTTCTGGCGTCGACCATGTCCGACGCCGGCAGGGAAAAGTGGAAAGTGGCGCCGCGGTCCGTCTCGCCTTCGGCCCAGGTACGGCCGCCGTGGCGGGCGATGATGCGTCGCACGTTGGCAAGGCCGATGCCGTTGCCGGGGAATTCGGAAGCGCGATGGAGCCGCTGGAACACGCCGAACAGCTTGCTGGCGTACTGCATGTCGAAGCCGGCACCGTTGTCGCGCACGAAGAACTCGTAATCGCCCGACTGCGCCCGTTCCATGCCGACTTCGATGCGGCCGACCTCGCGGTTGCCGGTGTATTTCACCGCATTGCCCAGCAGGTTCTGCCACACGGTGCGCAGCATGTTTTCATCGCCGACCATGATCGGCAGCGGCGCCATCACCCAGTCGATGCGGCGATCGCGGGCATCGGACTCGGCCATGGCGCGCGCCTCCTCGACCAGCGACTGCATGTCGACCGGCTGCAGGCGCAGGGCGCCGCGGCCGAGGCGCGAGAACACCAGCAGGTCGTCGATCAGCTGCGCCATGCGCCGCGACGAACTGGTGATCACGTCGATGTAGTGGCGCGTGCGGTCGTCGGCATTCTCGCCGAGCTGCGCCTCGAGCTTGCCGGCGAAGCCGGAGATGTGCCGCAGCGGCGCGCGCAGGTCGTGCGAGACCGAGTAGCTGAAAGCTTCCAGTTCGCGGTTCACGTCGGAGATCTGTTCGACCTTGCCTTCGAGCTGGCGATTCAGTTCGCTGACCTTCTGCTCGACCAGGGCGCGAGCCGTGATGTCGCTGACCGTGATCAGCAGCGCCGGGCGCTCGGGCGCGGGCTGCTCGATACGGCGGGCGTTGATCACGACGAAGCGATCGATGCCGTCCACGGTGCGCTGGGTCAGCTCGTAGTCCCACAGTTCACGGTCACGCGCGATCACATCGTTCAGGCGCTGCAGCAGGGCCATGTCGTCCCAGGCGCCGTTGCCGATCGACTTCAGCGGCATGTTTGCTTTTTCGTCGTCGGCGTCGTAGCCGTAGAGCTCGGCGAACGCGGCGTTGACCAGCAAGGTGCGCAAGTCGGCGTCGAGCATCGCGATGGGCTCGCGCACGGCCTGCACGATCAGCTGCGACCGGTTCACCGCATCGGCGGCCTTCGATTCGGCGGCGAGCCGGATCGCGATCTGCCGTTCCGACACCACGACCACGATGCCGAGCAGGGCCAGCTGGGCCAGCGCGGCGACGCCCAGCACCACGCGGTTATCCGAGGCGCTGCCACGCGCGTCTTCCTTGCGCGAATCCAGCAGTTTGGTTTCCTCGGCGAGGATCTCGATCACCCGGTCGCGGAACGGGAACATCCGGCGCGCGTCTTCCATCACCGCGAACGCACCCGCCCGGTCGCCGGCGCCGGCTTTCGCCAGGGCGTCCTCGGTGAGCTGCATCCGCCCGGTCACCACCGACTCCATGGCGCCCAGCCGGGCGACCTGGTCGGGGTTGTCGCGGACCATGCCGCGCAGCGCGGCGAGGATCGGCGGCGCCTTGACCTTCGGCGCGAGCGCCCGCTGGACCAGTTCGTCGTCCGCCTTGGCACCCGCCGCCAGCGTGTACGCCGCGGCCTCGCTGGCGCGCAGGATCGCGTCCAGCCGGTAGATGCTGGCCTTGATGTCCGACGTGTGGGTGACCCAGTCGCGCGAGCTGAGCGCCTGCTCCGAGCTGGAGCGGGTGGCGAAGTACGGCAGGGCGACGATCACTAGCACGGCCAGCAGCAGGCCGGCGAGCCGCCAGCGCAATCCGATCCGTTCGATCATGCCTTCGTCATCCCCACGACGACTCCTGCCCAATACAGGCACGTATTGTAAACGCTGGAGGCGTTTCGGTTCGACATTTCCCGCCCTGTGCAATGCGAACGGGCGGGTGCGGCGCTCTCGGTGGGCCATGCGGACGGCATGTGCCGGAACCTGGCCGAGGAAGCGTCGCACCCGCCCGATTGAAGGCGATGTAGATGCCGAATCCGTCGTGAAATTGGGGTGACGGGTTCGTCAGCTTTGAGACGTGCCGCTCCCCCACGGCGCGACCGTGGGGGAGCGGGGTCGCGCGCGGGCGCGCTCCTACAGGGGGCAGTTACTTGCTCATGGAGTAGGGGGCGGCGTTAGGGGCAGTGCCCCACTTGGATGCTTCGGCCTGCATGGAGAAGTGCAGCTCGCCACCGGCGGTCAGCTCTTCGTGGGTGACCCAGGTGCGGGCCAGGTCCTTGCCGTTGAGGGTGACCTTGCCGACGTACGGGTGCTTCGCATCGAGATGGTCGGTGCTCACCGTGAAGTGCTTGCCGTTCTGCAGGTTGAGCGTGGCCTTCTCCACGAACGGGCGACCGATCACGTACTGGTTGCTGCCCGGGGCCACCGGGTAGAAGCCCAGCGCGCTGAAGATGTACCAGGCCGACATCTGGCCGAGGTCGTCGTTGCCGACCAGGCCGGTGGGCGTCGGGGTGTACTGGGTCTTCATGATCTGGGTCAGGCGCTCCTGGGTCTTCCAGGGCTGGCCGGCGTAGTCGTACAGGTAGGCGACGTGGTGGCTCGGCTCGTTGCCGTGCGCATACCAGCCGATCAGGCCGGTGATGTCTTCCACGTGCGCGAACGACTTCGGATCCACCTTGGCGTCGAACACCGAGTCCAGCTTCTTGACGAAGGCGTCGTTGCCGCCCAGGTCCTGGATCAGCGCGGCGATGTCCTGCGGCACGTACCACGAGTACTGCCAGGCATTGCCTTCGGTGTAGTCGCTGCCATACGCCGCCGACGACGGATCGAACGGCTCGCGGTAGTTACCGTCGGCCTTGCGCGCACGCAGGAAGCCGGTCTTGGTGTCGAAGCTGTTCTTCCAGTTGCCCGCGCGCTTCATGAAGGTGGCGGCGACGTCGTCCTTGCCCATGGCCTTGGCCATCTGCGCGAGCGACCAGTCGTCGAAAGCGTATTCGACGGTCTTGGAGGCGGCTTCCGGCTGGTGGTCGATCGGCACGTAACCGATCTTCATGTAGTCGTCGAGGCCACCGTAGGGGCCGTAAGTGGCGCTGGCGACCATGGCGGCGAGCGCCTTGTCGGCGTCATAGCCGCGGATGCCCTTCATATAGGCATCGGCGATGACCGGCACCGCGTGGTAGCCGATCATGCACCAGGTTTCCATGCCGCCATAGGCCCACACCGGCAGGATGCCGAATGGGCTGGCCTCGCGCGAGGCGATCAGCGAGCTGACGAAATCGTTGCTCTTAGCCGGCTCCAGCAGGGTCATCAGCGGCTGCTGCGCGCGGTAGACGTCCCACAGCGACCACGTGGAATAGAAGTCGAAGCCTTCGGTGTGGTGGACCTGGTTGTCCGGGCCGCGGTATTCGCCGTTGACGTCGGTGGACAGCGTCGGCGAGAGCATCGCGTGGTACAGGGCCGTGTAGAAGGTCTTGCGCGTTTCGGCCGGGGCCTGCAGGTCGACCACCGACAGGTTCTTCTCCCAGGCCTGGCGGGCATCGGCACGGCGTGCATCGAAGTCGAAGCCGGCACCGTCCTTGTCGAGGTTGGCGATGGCGTTGTCTTCGCTCACGGTCGAGATCGCCACCTTCACCACCAGCGGCTTGTCGAGGTTGCCGAAGTCGAACACGCCCTCGAGCGCGCGGCCGCTGATGCCATCGACGTCGTCGGCGCGGTTGCCCGGGCCACCGAAGCCCTTGTAGACGATGTTCTCTTCGCGATTCTTCAGGTCGCGCGAGGTCATCGGCTGGTTGAAGCGCATGGCGAAGAACAGCTGGCGGCCCGGGGCCCAGCCACGCACGCTACGGCCACCGGTGACCGTGCCGTCCTGGCGCACGCGCAGCGACGACCACAGCACCTTGCCCTCGTAGTCATAGATGCTGGGGCGCAGGTCGAGCAGCAGGTGGGCCGGCTTGCCCTTGGGGAAGCTGTAGCGGTGGAAGCCAACGCGGGCGTTGGCGGTCAGCTCGGCGCGCACGTCGTAGTCGCTGAGGGTAACCGCGTAGTAACCTGCCTCGGCCTTTTCGCTCGCATGGGAAAACCGCGAGCGGTAGCCGCTACCGGGCTGGTCGGGGGAGCCGGGATCCAGCTTCACGTCGCCGGCGATGGGCATGACCAGGAAGTCGCCCAGGTCCGAGTGGCCGCTGCCGGAGAAGTGCGTATGCGAGAAGCCAAGGATGCTGGAGTCGCCGTACTGGTAGCCGGCCGCCCACTTATAAGCGTGCTTGAAGTCCGGCATGGCCGTGTCGGGGGACAGCTGGACCATGCCGAAGGGGACCGTGGCACCCGGGAAGGTGTGCCCGTCGCCGCCGGTACCGATCATCGGGTCGACCGCCGCCCAGGCGCTGGAACCCTTGCCGGCGGGCGTGGCCGCCACGGCGAGGGCTGGCAGGGCGAGGGACAGGGCGGCGGCCAGCAGGCCGCGGCGCAGGCGCGTGGAACTCGACATCGGAAACTCCCCACAAAGGACTCAGGATGGGTCACGATCGATTTGGATCGTGACAAACAGGCTGAACGTAGCAAAGATAGCGCACCCACGCATGTTGCAGTGCGTAATGCGTCCCTAGGCCGACCGCGCGATGATCGCGCGGTTTAGATCGTTTGAAGGAGCCATGATGGCGAGGACCACCCCGCAGCGCCGCAAGGTCACGCTGGCCGATATCGCCCAGGGTTGCGATGTCTCGCGCGCCACCGTTTCACTGGTGCTGCGCGGTAGCCCCCTGGTCAACTCGGTCACCCGTGCCCGGGTCGAAGCGGAATTGAAGCGACAAGGCTACGTCTATAACCGGGCGGCAGCCAACCTGCGTCGACGCACCTCGTCCAGCATCGGCCTGGTCATCAATGACCTGGGCAACCCGTTCTTCGCCGAATTCGCCGCCGGGGCCGACGAAACCCTGGCCAGCGCCGGCTACGTCACCCTGCTGGGCAACACGGGCGAATCGCCCGAACGCCAGCAGGCCGTGCTCAATTCGATGATCGAGCACGGGCCGGCCGGCATCATCCTCTCGCCTGCCGAAGGCAGCGACGGCGAGCGCGTGCTGACCGCCGTCGGCATGCACACGCCCCTGCTGGTGTTCAACCGCGAGCTGCCCGACGACGAAGGCACGCACCGCTGGGACACGCTGGAGATGGACAACGAACACGGCGCACGCCTGGCCACGCAGCACCTGATCGACCTCGGCCACCAGCGCATCGCCTTCTTCGGCGGCCATCGCGACTCCAGCTCGGTGGAACAACGCCGCCGCGGCTACACCAGCGCGATGGAGAAGGCCGGCCTGAAGGTCGACCCGGCCTGGGTGATCGAAAGCGCCCCCACCCGCCTGGAGGCCGCACGCCAGACCGGCGCGCTGTTCGCCCGCGACCCGGCCCCGACGGCGGCGGTTTGCTACAACGACGCGGTAGCCCTTGGCCTTATGCTGGGCCTGACCAAGCGCGGCCGCCGCCCGGGCGAAGACTTCGCCCTGACCGGCTTCGATGACGTCGCCGAAGCGGAGGTATGCGTCCCGCCCCTGACCACCGTCGCGGTGGATCCGCGCGGCCTGGGCCGACGCAGCGCCGAACTCATTTTGGAAAGACTTCGCAATCCCGAGACGGAAGCGGCCTATACGATCTCGCCCGTGCGGCTGGTTGTCCGCGAAAGCAGCTGCCCACCGTCATCCCCCTGAACACCACATTGGAGCACCCCATGGCTACCGGTTCCGCGCCATTGCCCAACGCATCGTCCCCGACGAGCGGCGGCGACACCCGTTACACGTATTTCCCGCTCGCCCTGGGCGTGATGACCACGATCTTCTTCATGTGGGGTTTCCTGACCTGCCTGAACGACATCCTGATCCCGCACCTGAAGGCCGTGTTCGAGCTGAACTACTTCAAGGCGATGCTGATCCAGTTCACCTTCTTCGGTGCCTATTTCATCATGGGCCTGCCGGCCGGCAAGCTGGTCGCCAACCTCGGTTACAAGAAAGGCATCGTCGCCGGCCTGATCATCGCCGGCATCGGCGCGGCGCTGTTCTGGCCCGCCGCGGGCATGCGCGTCTACCCGATCTTCCTCGCCGCCCTGTTCATCCTGGCCACCGGCATCACCGTGCTCCAGGTGGCGGCCAACCCGTACGTCGCGCTGCTCGGTCCTGAAAAGACCAGCTCCAGCCGCCTCACGCTGGCCCAGGCGCTGAACTCGTTCGGCACCTTCCTCGCCCCGTTCTTCGGCGGCATGGTGATCCTGTCCAACGCGGTGAAGAGCAGCGACGACATCGCCAAGCTCAGCGCCGCCGAGCAGGTCACCTACCGCGCCACCGAAGCCAGTTCCGTGCAGGTGCCGTACATCGGCCTGGCCCTGGTGCTGGTGGTGATCGCGATCGGCGTGTACCTGTTCAACCTGCCGAAGCTCGAAGAGACCACCGAGAAGGCCGACGAAGGCCATCACACGCTGATGGACGCCCTGAAGACCCCGCACGTGTTCTTCGGCGTGCTCGGCATCTTCTTCTACGTCGGCGGCGAAGTGTCGATCGGCAGCTTCATGATCAACTACCTGCAGCTGCCGGAGATCGGCAACATGTCCGGTGAAGTCGCCGCGTCGCACGTGGCCTTCTACTGGGGTGGCGCGATGGTCGGCCGCTTCATCGGCTCGGCCCTGCTGGCCCGGTTCTCGCCGCGCGCGCTGCTGGCGGTGTTCGCCGTCATCAACGCCCTGCTCGTCATCACCACGATGATGACCACCGGCGTGGTCGCGGTGTACAGCATCGTCGCCATCGGCCTGTTCAACTCGATCATGTTCCCGACGATCTTCTCGCTCGGCATCGAGCGCATGGGTCCGCTGACCGGCAAGGCCTCGTCGCTGCTGATCATGGCCATCGTCGGTGGCGCGCTGATCCCGATCCTGCAGGGTGCGATCGCCGATCACATCGGTATCCAGCACGCCTTCTTCATCCCGCTGATCTGCTACGCGTACATCGTGTTCTACGGTCTGAGCGGTTCCAAGGTTCGTGGCACGCCGGTCGCGGCGCGCTAAGACCATCCATGGCGACGGCCGGCACACGCCGGCCGTCGTGTTTTTCACCGCACCAAGGACAGGCCGTCGCATGTCTTCCATCCTCTGCTTCGGCGAGGCGCTGATCGATTTCCACGCACAGCCCCAGGGCGGCGCCGGTCAGCCTCCCGCCTTCGTTCCGTTCGCCGGCGGTGCCCCCGCCAACGTCGCGGTTGCCGCCGCCCTGCTCGGCGCCCCTGCCCGGTTCGCCGGCATGCTGGCGCGTGACATGTTCGGCGACTTCCTGCTCAAGAGCCTCACCGACCTTGGCGTCGGCACCGAGGACGTCGCCCGTACCGACGAGGCGCGCACCGCGCTGGCCTTCGTCGCGCACGACGACAAGGGCGATCGCAGCTTCAGCTTCTATCGACCGCCCGCGGCCGACCTGCTGTTCCGTCCGGAGCACTTCCGCAAGGAAACCTTCGACGACCTGGCGATCTTCCATGTCTGCTCCAACTCGCTGACCGAAGCCGCCATCGCATCGACCACGGTCGAGGGCATGCGTCGCGCCCGCGCCGCCGGTGCCCTGGTCAGCTTCGACATGAACCTGCGCCCTGCCCTGTGGCCTAAGGGCGAAGACCAGCTGCCGCGCCTGTGGGAAACCCTGCTCGAAGCGGACGTGATCAAGCTCAGCGCCGAAGAGTTCGCGGTGATCCACGAAGGCGCGGGTTCCGACGCGGCGGTGATGGCGAAGCTCTGGACCGGCAAGGCCGGCCTGCTGCTGATCACCGACGGCCCCGAACCGATGCGGTGGTTCACCCGCAAGGCCAGCGGCGTCATCGCCGGCTACAAGGTCGACGCCGTGGACACCACCGCGGCGGGCGACGCCTTCGTTGGCGGCCTGCTGGCCCGCCTCGCTGCCGAGGGCGTCACCCGCGACGACCTCGAAGCCCTGGTGGCCGACGAAGCCCGCCTCACCGGCCTGATTCGCTTTGCCGCCGCTTGTGGTGCCCTCACCGCCACGCGCAAAGGCTCGTTCACCGCCATTCCCGACCAGGCCGAAGTAAAGGCCTTCATGGAGAAGCACGCATGACGAACGTCCCCCTCCCCGATTTCCATAACGTGGACGTGCTCCGCGACCACGTCGCCACCACGCTGAAGTTCTACGCACCGAACGAAGTCGACAAGGCTGGCGGTTTCTTCCAGTACTACAAGGACGATGGCTCGGTGTACGACCGCAGCCATCGCCACCTGGTGTCGAGCACGCGCTTCGTCTTCAACCACGCCATGGCCTACCTCGAGTTCAACAAGCCCGAGGACAAGGAACTGACCATGCACGGGCTGAAGTACCTGCGCGAGGTGCACCTCAACCCGGAAACCGGCGGTTACGCCTGGACCATCGCCGACGGCAAGCGCGACGACCAGATGAACCACTGCTACGGCCTGGCCTTCATGCTGCTGGCCTACTCGTGCGGCGTGAAGGTCGGCTTCGACGAAGCGCGCGCCTGGCAGGGCGAGATCTGGGACCTGCTCGAGAAGCGCTACTGGGAAGTCGGCCCAGGCCTGTACCGCGACGAGGCGGACAAGGACTGGAACTTCACCGGTTACCGCGGCCAGAACGCGAACATGCACATGTGCGAGGCGATGATCGCCGCGTGGGAAGCCACGAAGGAAGATCGCTACCTCGATCGCGCCCTGCTGCTCGCCGAGCACATGACCCAGCGCCAGGCCGCCCTCACCCCGCAGAAGCTGGTCTGGGAGCACTACCACCAGGACTGGTCGATCGACTGGGAATACAACCTGGACAATCCCAAGCACCTGTTCCGCCCGTGGGGCTTCCAGCCGGGCCACCAGACCGAGTGGGCCAAGCTGCTGATGATGCTCGATCGCTATACGAAGGGCACCGCGCGCCACAAGGCATGGCTGGTCCCCACCGCCCGCCACCTGTTCGACGAGGCGCTGGACAAGGCCTGGGACAAGGAACACGGCGGCATCGCCTACGGCTTCTCGCCGGAAGGAGACGTCTGCGACGACGACAAGTACTTCTGGGTGCAGGCCGAATCGCTCGCCGCCGCGCAGCTGCTGTTCGAAACCACCGGCGACGCGAAGTACGACGAAGCGTACGAGAAGATCTGGGCGTACAGCTGGGAACACTTCGTCGACCATAAGTACGGCGCGTGGTACCGCATCCTGACCCGCGACAACAAGAAGTACGACGACGAGAAAAGCCCCGCTGGCAAGACCGACTACCACACGATGGGCGCCTGCTACGAAGTGATGGCCTCGCTGCGCCGGATGCAAAAGGCCTGACTCGCACCCCCCCCCTGTTTGATCGCGACACCCGTGCTCGACCGCGACACCCCTGTAGGAGCGCGCCTGCGCGCGACATCTTCTCGCGATGGGCCACCAGGCCCGCGGCTTTTTCGCTAAAACATGTCGCGCGCAGGCGCGCTCCTACAAAAGAGAGGCGCCCAGCCTAGGCTGAGCGCCTTTTTCTTGCCGCCGTTTTGCCGGCCGCAGCCTTCTTGGCGGCAGCCTTCTTCGCAGGCGCCTTCTTCGCCGGCGCCTTCTTCGCCGCCGTCTTCTTCGTCGCCACCTTCGCCGTCGACCCCGCAGGCTGCTTCACCGCCGGCGTGCGCTTCTTCGCCCCGATGCTCTTCTTCAGCAACTCCATGAAGTCGACCACGTTGGTGGTCGCGTGCTCGGGCACGTGGTCGTCGTCATCATCCACTGTCGTGGTCACGCCCTTGCTCTTCAGGCGCTTCTCGATCACCTTGCGCAGCTTGTCGCGGAAGTCGTCGCGGAAATCTTCTGGCTTCCACTTGCCCGCCATCGACTTGACCAGGTCGGAGGCCATCTCGATTTCCTTCGGCGTGATCCGGTACGACGAAGCCTCCTTCGCCGGTAGCCCGTATTCCTCGGGGTCGATGAGCTCGGCCTGGTAGCGCAGGATGTTCAACAGCAACGCATCACCCTCGGGCATCACCGCCGCCAGGTATTCGCGGGTGCGGATCACCACCCGGGCGATGCCGATCTTGCCGGTTTTCTTCAACGTCTCGCGCAGCAACACGTAACCCTTCTCGGCCTTCTTCGCCGGCGCCAGCACGTAGGGCTTCTCGAAGTACGCCGGGCTGATCACGCCCGCGTCGACGAAACTGTCGATCTCGACGGTTTCGTGGGCATCGCTGGCGGCACTCTTGATGTCGTCTTCTTCAAGCACGACGTAGTTGCCCTTCTGGTATTCGAAGGCCTTGACGATGTCTTTCCAGGGCACTTCCTCGCCGGTATCGGCGTTGACCCGCTCGTAGCGCACCGGCGTGTTGTCGCGCTGGTCGAGCATGCGGAAGTGGATGTCCGTGCGGCGTTCGCCGGTCATCAGGCGAATGGGTACGTTGAGCAGGCCGAACGTGAGCGTGCCGGTCCAGATCGGGCGGGCCATGGGCGGTTCCTCGATCGCAGGGAGCCCGAGCATCCCCCTCGCCATGTCGACGGAATGTGGGTCCGAGTTCCGCGCGGCGCTCGGGCGTTCTGGCACAGACGGGCCGCGGCGCTCGGGCGTGGTCGCAGGACCAGCCCTCGGCGCCCACCCTCGCTGCTCAGACAGGTCCTCCGCGCTCGACAAGGTTGGCCGCAGCCGCGGCCCATGTACTTGATCGGCCTACGGCCGCTCGCTTGTGCGGAACTCGCCTCGAGGGTGGGCGCCGAGGGCTGTTCTTGCCGGCCGCGCGCGACGGGCCGGAGAGCAGGCCTGGGGCCTCGCCCGACGCTGCCATGCTGTTGTAGGAGCGCGCCTGCGCGCGAAAACCAACGGGGCGGGGATGCTGGAACCTGATTCACCAACCATGCGAACGCCGTCGAATCACATTGGAATGATGATCCTGGGCGCTGGTACCTGCTCTGTTGAGGCAATCCCATTCGCGCGCAGGCGCGCTCCTACACGAGCCGCCGCTGCGTCAGGCCGTCCAACCCAGCTTGCGGGAACGTGGAGGAAGAGCCCTCGGCGCCTACCCTCGAGGCGAGTTCGTGGCGGCGAGGGGGCCGGACGGAAGAAGCCCGCAGGGGGCCGGCCACGATGGCCGGCCGTTCTTGTTGAGGCAGGATGCCGAATCAAGAACCGCCGCCCGGCACCCGGTGCGCGGCCGCAGGCCAATAGGGAAACGGGCTGCGGAGCAGCCCTTCCTTTTCGCACGCCAGAACGCTGTCTGAGCAGCGAGGGTAGGCGCCGAGGGCTCTTCCTGCCAGAACGCCCGAGCGCCGCGAGAAGGTCGGCCCCGGCGCGTGCGTTACGGCATCACAGGCAGGTCGATGGCGCTGGCGTGGCCCGGGGTGTGCCAGATTTGCTGCGTGGCCTTCTGGTAGTCCGTCGGCTTCGCGAAGAAGATGTTCGGCACGAACGTCTGCGGGTTGCGGTCGTAGAGCGGGAACCACGACGACTGCACCTGGACCATCACCCGGTGACCCGGCAGGAACGTATGGTTCACCGTCGGCAGCGCGAACTTGTACTGCAGCGGCGTATTCGGCGTGAGCGCCTTCGGCTCGCTGAAGCTCTCCCGATAGCGGCCGCGGAAGATATCCATCGACACCGACAGCTCATAGCCACCCATCTCCGGGCTGCTCGCGTTGGTGTCCGGGTAGACGTCGATCAGCTTCACCACCCAGTCGCTGTCCGTGCCGCTGGTCGAGGCATACAGGTCGACCTGCGGGGCGCCAGCGACGCGCAGCGGGGAGGTCAGCGGCTCGGTCACGTAGGTCAGCACGTCGGGGCGGCCGTCGACGAAGCGCTGGTCGTGGACCAGCCACGTCGTCCACGACTGGCGGTCACCGAAATTCACCGGGCGCGGCACATAGGGCACCGGCTTGGCCGGATCGGAAACGTACTCGTCGTACTTCGCCGCTTCGGCGCCCGGCGCAGTGAACGACAGGCCACCGTTGGCTTCCAGGTAAAGCGGCTTCGTGCCCTTTGCCTGCGGCCACGACTTGAAGCGATCCCAGTGGTTTTCGCCCGTGTTGTAGATCAGCACCGGCGGCGTGTTCGCCTTGGGCGCGCCGTCGACCAGGTACTGGTTGAAGAACGGCAACAGCACGTCGCGGCGGAACTGCAGGGCGGTATCGCCATCCCAGTTCAGGGCACCGAGCGACGCGGCACCGTAGTTCACCTGGCTATGCCGCCACGGACCCATGACGAGGAAGTTCTTGTCGTTGCCCTTGTCCTTCGGCTCGACCGCCTCGTAGCTGTGGATCGCGCCCCACATGTCTTCCTGGTCCCACAGGCCCTGCAGCCACATGGTCGGCACCTTCAGCGGCTGCTTTGCCATCACCTTGTCCAGCGCCTGGTTCGACCAGAAGCTGTCGTAGGCGGGGTGCTCGCTGACCTTGCGCCAGTACGGCAGCTGGTCCAGCCCGGCGGCGCGGGCGTAGTCGCCGGCGGAACCCGCGCGGAGGAAGTTGGCGTAGTCGTCGAAACCGGCGCGCGGGATCTCGCTGCCCTTCCCCGCCTTGGTGGTCTGCCCGGTGAAATAGTCGAAGTTGGTCTGGCGGAAGGCGCCGTAGTGGAACCAGTCGTCGCCCATCCAGCCGTCGACCATCGGGCTTTCCGGCGCGGCGACCTTCAGCGCGGGATGCGGATTGACCAGCGCCATCACCACGGTAAAGCCTTCGTACGACGAGCCGAGCATGCCGACCCTGCCGTTGGATTCCGGCAGGTTCTTCACCAGCCAGTCGATCGTGTCGTAGGCGTCGGTGGAATGGTCGACCCTGGTGTCGTTGAGCGGGCCGACCAGCGGCCGGGTCATCACGTAGTCGCCCTTGGAGCCGTACTTGCCACGCACGTCCTGGAAGACGCGGATGTAGCCAGCGTCGACGAACACCTCGTCGCCCTGCGGGAGCAGGTCGCGCATGGTGTGGGCGTCGGAGCGGCCGGCGCGGCCATCGGCGTTGTACGGGGTGCGGGTGAGCAGGATCGGCGCGTGCTTCGCGCCCTTCGGGATCACGATCACCGTGTGCAGGGTGACGCCATCACGCATCGGGATCTCGACCACGCGCTTGATGAAGTCGTTCGCCGTGAGCGGCGCGTCGTACTTCGCGGGGATGTCCGGCGTCATCGGCGCGGTTTGCGCGACGGCGAGGCCGGCGGCGACGGCGAGGGACAGGGTAAGCAGGGCCAACGGCAGCGAACGACGATGCATGGGGAGGTTCCTGGGGCAGTGGGACGTGACCGTCCTAGCCTGCAGCAATCCGCGACGCCACGCCATGACTGCGCCAGCAAAAAAAACGCCGCCCGAAGGCGGCGTTCCTTTTCGACCAGGCCCCGAGGGGCCGGTACCCAAATTACTGGGCGGTCGAGGCAGCAGCCGGAGCGGCGGTGCCGGCGGCAGCCGGAGCAGCCGTCGAAGCAGCGGCCGGGGCAGCAGCGTCAGCAGCCGGAGCAGTCGAAGCAGCGGCCGGTGCGGCAGCGGCGGTCGAAGCAGCAGCCGGGGTGGTGTCGGCCGGGGCAGCGTTGTCTTCGCTCTTGTTGCAGCCCGAGAGGGCGGCGACGGCGATGAGGGCGAGAGCGGCGATCGGGGCAAACTTCATGGTGTGTGGCTCCTCAAAATGTTTTTTTATGATGCAAATGCGGGGGCGATTACCCACCACGAACGGGCGGAACCCTCCACGGCAGCCACCACATTTGCAGGCTTATCCATCTAACACCCAGGACGTACCTATCCGAAGATAACCACGTCTAGGGCTTAACGACAATGGTGAAGCGAGTCTGTCAGGCGGCGCAGCGCAGACACGTTCCCTGCCATTTTCAGAATAAACGCGCCTTCACGCACGCGGCTAGCCCTGAAACTTGTCATCCGTACATTGGCATTATGACATCTTGTATACGCCGGTGGGCGGGCCTTCGCGGGGATTTTCGCAAGAGGCCGCATGAGCATATGCCTAAATGCGAGACATTTGGCTGACAGGCCACCCGGCACCGTTCCGCGCCAGAAAGGACTTGCGGACGGCCTCGCTGGGCAACGCCGGCTGAATTCCCATGATGGAGGTCACATCACATGACACGTGTCGGTTGACAATTACCGACGCGAAAGCGGCCAGCACGGCTATCCCGCGAGCTCGACCGCCTGGGGACGGGCCCGCTGGGCGGTGATCGTGCTGCCAATGGACGCCAGCACGATGAAGCCAATGGCGACCCATTGATGTGCCGTGAGGTGCTCGTCGAGCAGCAGCATGGCCAGCAGCGACGCCACCGCCGGCTCGAGGCTGACCATGATGCCGAAGGTCTGGCTGGGCAGACGCTTCAACGCCATCATTTCCAGCGACATCGGGATGGCACTCGAGACGATGGCTATCCCGACGCCCGCTGCGAGGATCGCCGGGTCGAGCAGGCTCGCCCCCGCGTGAGCCACCCCGAAGGGCACTACCACGAGGCTCGCCGCCACCAGTCCAAGCGACACGGAATGCCCCGCGTGCAGGTGGCCCGCCTGCTTGCCGAACAGGATGTAGAGGGCCCAGCACACCGCGGCACCCAACGCGAACAGCACGCCCGTGGGATCCAGCGTGGCGTGCTGGCCGATCGGTAACAGCATGGCCAGGCCGGCGATCGCACTGCCCAGCCAGAGGAAATCCACCGGCCGCCGCGACGACCACATCGCTACCGCGAGTGGGCCACTGAACTCGATGGCCACCGCCAGGCCAAACGGGATCGTGCGCAGCGCCATGTAGAACAGCAGGTTCATCACCCCGAGCGTGAGCCCGTAGCGGATGACGAAACCCGCGTCGCGGCGGCTCAGCGGCCAGCGCCACGGACGCCAGAACAGCACCAGCACCAGCGCGGAAAAACCCACGCGCAGGGCCGACGTGCCTTCCGCGCCCACCAGCGGGAAGAGCTTCTTCGCGAACGACGTGCCGATGCAAAGCGAGGTGACCGACCCGAGCACGGCAAGCGCGGGAAGCCAGGGAGCAGAACGGGAATTCATGCGATTACTGTAGCGGAGCAGCGGGCGGTTTGATCGTGCCGGCACGCAGTCTGCTGACAGCAAATGGACTTTTTGTTCTGCATAGACATATAGTCCATGTTCACCGTCCAGCCATCCATCCGGACCCGCCATGACCGCCCTTCCCGACTTCCGCCTGGAAACATACTTCTCCCGTTGGGAGTTCGCCGCGCGCTACCACCTCACGGCATCCGACGCGCAGAGCATGACGCTGGACGAGTTGCTAGCCATGGCCACGCCCACCGACCGCGAAGACTTCGGACGGCTGCACCTGGGCTACACGCAGACCTGGGGCGCGCCCGCGTTGCGCGAGGCCATCGCCGGCACGTACGCCAACCGCGCTGCCGACGACATCCTCTGCTTCGCCGGCGCGGAGGAAGGCCTCTACGTCGCCATGCGCGTGCTGATGGAGGCGGGCGACCACGCCATCGTGGTGACTCCGAACTACCAGTCGGCGGAGACCCTGCCGCTGTCGATCGGCCAGGCCACCGGTGTGCCGCTCGACCCTGACGACCACTGGTCGCTCGACATCGATCGCATCGCCGCGGCCATCCGCCCGAACACACGCGTGGTCTCGATCAATTTCCCACACAACCCGACCGGCAAGATCCTCGAACGCGATCGCTTCGACGCGCTCGTCGCGCTGTGCCGCACGCACGGGCTGTGGCTATTCAGCGACGAGGTCTACCACGGGCTCGGACCCACCGGCACGGTGCACCTACCCCACGCGGCGGACGTCTACGAACGCGGCGTCTCGCTCGGCGTGATGTCCAAGGCCTACGGCCTTCCCGGTCTGCGCCTGGGCTGGATCGCCTGCGCGGATCGCGACCTGCTGCAGCGGATGGAACGCTACAAACACTATCTGTCGATCTGCAATGCGGGGCCGTCCGAACAGCTCGCGCTCATCGCCCTGAAGAACCGCGAGCGCATCCTGGCGCGCAACCAGGCATTGGTCGATGCGAACCTGGTGACACTGGACGGCTTCTTCGCACGGCATGCGGATCGCTTCGCCTGGCAGCGGCCGGACGGTGGCTGCGTGGCGTATCCGCGGTACCTCGGCAAAGAAGGCGTCGATGCGTTCTGCGCGGACCTGGTGGAGCGTAGCGGGGTGTTGTTGTTGCCGGCGTCCAATTACGTGTCGCAGCTGGGGGACACACCGGAAGGGCGATTCCGGATCGGGTTTGGGCGGGCGGATTGTGCCGAGACGGTCGGGGCGCTGGAGGCGCATTTGCGCGGGTGACAGGGGATCGCAACGGGGATCGCGCGCAGGCGCGCTCCTACACGGGCGGTTGTAGGAGCGCGCCTGCGCGCGATGGCTCCTGGCTCAGCCCTTCGACCCAATCGCCTCCAACTCATCCAGCACATCGTGCGGCAGCTCGATCGTCGCCGCGGCAAGGTTCTGCTTCAGGTGCGCGAGCGACGACGTCCCGGGGATCAGCAGGATGTTCGGCGAGCGATGCAGCAGCCACGCCAGCGCCACCTGCATCGGCGTTTCGTCGAGGTGCTTCGCCACCGCGGCCAGCTCCTCCGACTGCAGCGGGCTGAAACCGCCCAGCGGGAAGAACGGCACGTAGGCGATGCCCATCGCATCCAGCGTATCGACCAGCGCGTCGTCCTCGCGCTGCACCAGGTTGTACTGGTTCTGCACGCAGACCACCGGCGCGATGCCCTGGGCTTCCTGCACCTGCTTCAGCGTCGCATTGCTGACGCCAAGGTGGCGGATCAGGCCTTTCTCGCGCAGCTCGGCCAGTGCCGTGAACTGCGCCTCGATCGAACCTTCCTTCGGCGCGTGCACGTCGCCCATGATCCGCAGGTTCACCACGTCGAGCACGTCCAGGCCAAGGTTGCGCAGGTTGTCGTGCACGGCCTGGACCAGTTCGGCCGGCTTCTGCGCCGGGCGCCACGAAGCGTCTTCGCCACGCACCGCACCGACCTTGGTCACGATGGTGAGGTCGTCCGGATAGGGACTGATCGCCTCGCGAATGATCTGGTTGGTCACGTGCGGGCCGTAGAAGTCGCTGGTGTCGATGTGGTTCACCCCGGCCTCGATCGCCGCGCGCAACACCGCGATGGCGCCAGCGCGATCCTTCGGCGGGCCAAACACGCCCTCCCCGGCCAGCTGCATCGCGCCGTAACCCATGCGATGCACCGTGCGGTCGCCCAGCGTCCAGTTACCTGCTTTCGTCATGTCGGTCATTGCCTTTGCTCCTGTAGGGATGGGCTGAACTATAGGGCTACGTGGATTGCGCGATAATCCGGTCGAACCGGCACGGGCCGTACGGCATTCCGAACAATGACCGATTTCCAGGATCTCTCCGCCTTCCTCGCCGTGGTCCGCGCCGGCGGCTTCCGCGAAGCCGCCCGCACCCACAGCCAGTCGGCCTCCAGCCTGAGCGAGGCCGTGCGACGGCTCGAAGCCAGCATGGGCGTCCGCCTGCTCAACCGGACCACCCGCTCGGTGGCCGCGACCGAGGTCGGCGCCCGGCTCGCCGAGCGGCTGGCACCGGCCTTCAACGAGGTCGAAGCCGCCCTCGACGTGGTCAACCACTTCCGCGACAGCCCGGCCGGCACCCTGCGCATCAACGTGCCAGCCAACGTGGCTCGCACGGTGCTCGCGCCGATCGTCATGCCGTTCCTGCGGCGCTATCCGGATATCCGCCTCGAGGTGGTCGTCGAGGACAGCTTCGTCGACCTGCTTGCCGCCGGCTGCGACGCCGGCATCCGCTACGACGAACGCCTCGAGCAGGACATGATCGCGCTGCCGATCGGACCCCGCGCGCAGTCGCTGGTGACCGCGGCGACCCCGGCCTACCTGCGCGAGCACGGCATCCCCATCCACCCGCGGGACCTGCTTCGGCACGCCTGCATGCGCGGCCAGTTCGCCGGTGGCTACATCCCCGTGTGGGAATTCGAGCGCGACGGCGAGATCGTCCGCGTCGATCCGCAAGGGCCGCTGCTGGTCCGCCAGGCCTCGGCGTTCGACCTCGCCGTGGAAGGCGCGCTGGCCGGCCTCGGCATCGTCCACCTGTTCGAAGACTGGCTACGCCCGCACCTCGAAAGCGGGGCGCTGGTCACGGTGCTCGACGACTGGACCCAGGTGTTCGGCGGACCGTTCCTCTACTACCCCGGCCGCGAACACCTGCCGTCGCCGCTGCGCGCCTTCGTCGATTTCGTCCGCGAGACGTCGCCAGGATCAGCCTGAGCCGACCCCGATCTGGGTTTCCATCGCCTCGGCGAGCTTGCGGGTAAGCCGGACCAGGTCGTCGAAATCCTTGCCCTCCCACTGCTCGAAGGCTTGCCGGGCGATCCGTTCGCGCGCGGCGTCCAGCGCATCGATCATCACCTTGCCGTCGGCCGTAATCACCGACTCCCGGATCCGCCGGTCGGCGGCCTGCGCCTGCCGTGTCACCAGGCCCAGCGTCTCCAGTTTCGCCACCTGCCGGCTTACCGTCGTGTAGTCGCGCCCCACCCGCTCGGCGAGTTCGACCACGCCGATCGGGCCGAGGCGATCGATCAGCACCAGCGGCGGGAACAACGCCCGGTCGAGCCGGATCCCGGCCTCGCGGATCAGCGTCTCATCGCCCTGCGGGCGGTTCATGACGCTGACGATGCGGATCAGCGAGCCATGCAGTCCGCGCAGCTGGTCACGAATATGTGCATCTTGCACATGTTTTGGCGTTGGCATAGGATGCTCCCGAATCGTGTGCATAGTACACCTATCTGGAGCCGCCATGAGCCTGTCCTCGTCCGTCGATGTCCTGATCTGCGGTGCCGGTGCGTCCGGCCTCACCCTCGCCATCGAGCTCGCCCGTCGCAACATCCGCTTCCGCCTGGTCGAAAAGGAAACCACCGCCTTCCGTGGCTCGCGCGGCAAGGGCATCCAGCCGCGCACACTCGAGATCTACGACGACCTCGGCGTCATCGACCGCATGGTCGCCACGGGCTCGGCCTACCCGGTGCTACGCCTGCACGCCGCCGACGGCAGCTTTACCGACTCGCAGGTGGTCGACAGCGCCGCCCGCACCGCGGCCGAACCCTACGGCACGCCGCTGATGCTGCCGCAGTTCCTGACCGAAGCCGTGTTGCGCGAGCGACTGGCCGAGCTCGGCGGCGCGGTCGACTTCGGCCACGCGCTGCTCGACTTCCAGCAACGGGACGACGGTGTCTCGGCCCGCGTCGAAGGGCCGCTCGGCGTCGAAACCGTACATGCGCGCTACCTCGTTGCCGCCGACGGTGGCCGCAGCGCCATCCGCCGCCGCCTCGACGTCGGCTTTCCCGGCAAGGACCTCGGCGTGAGGGCGATCGTCGCCGACGTGAAACTCACCGGTGTGGACCGGGACGCATGGCACCGCTTCGGCGAAGGCGACATGACCCGCCAGCTGGCGATCTGCCCGCTCGCCGGCACCGAGCTCTTCCAGGTGCAGGCGCCGATCCCGCTCGACGGCGAAGTCGATCTCTCCGCGCCGGGCCTGCAGGCGTTCGTGCGCGAGCGCGCCGGCCGTGACGACATCGCCATCCATGCGGTGAGCTGGGCCTCCGCCTACACGATGAGCGCCCGCCTCGCCGACCGCTATCGCGTCGGCGACGTCTTCCTCGTCGGCGACGCCGCCCATGTGCATCCGCCCACCGGCGGCCAGGGCCTGAACACCAGCACGCAGGACGCGTACAACCTCGGCTGGAAACTCGCGGCGGTGTTGCACGGCGCGCCCGAGGCCCTGCTCGACACCTACGAAGAAGAACGCCGACCGATCGCCGCCGGCATGCTCGGCCTGGCCACGCGCATGCTCGATGCGATGAAGCAAGGCAGCATGCGACGCACCCGCGAAGTCGGCCAGCTCGACCTTGGCTATCCCGACGTGTCGCTGTCGATGGAAGCACCGAAGCGCGATGGCGCCCTGCTACTTGCAGGCGACCGCGCACCCGACGCGCCGCTGCTCGGCGCCGGGGGCCAGCGCGTCCGCCTGTTCGACCTGTTCCGCGGTTCGCACTGGACCCTGCTTGGCAATCGGGTCGACAGGTCGCTCCTGGAGCCACGCGCCGGCCTGCGCATCCATGCCATCGGCGAGGATGCCGAACTGCGCGATGTCGACGGACACTTCCACGATGCCTACGGGCTCGCGGCGGGCGAATGGGTACTCGTCCGTCCCGACGGCTATATCGGTGCGATCGTGGATGCCGCACACGTCGACGCCCTGCTCGCCTACATGGATCGCACCGGGCTGGCTGCGGGCCATCCCGCGCTCACTTCCGCAACGACCTGAACGACGCACGGATCTCACTGACGTATTCCTCCGGCTGCTCCCACGCGGCGAAGTGGCCGCCCCTGGGCAGCCGGTTGTAGTGGATGAGTTTCGGGAACGCCGCCTTTGCCCAGCTTTCCGGTGCCTGGTAGATCTCGTCGGGAAAGGCGCTGACAGCCACCGGGATCTGGATATGCTTCGGCGCGAAGAACGCGAGCTTGTTCTCCCAGTACAGGCGCGCCGACGACACCGCCGTGTTGGTGAACCAGTAGAAGCAGACGTTATCCAGCACGTCGTCCTTCGACAGGCCTTCGGATTCGCCGTCGAAGACGCGGCGGATCATCCGGTAGCTGCGGATGTCATGGTCGAGCATCCAGGCGGCGAGGCCGATCGGTGAGTCGGCGAGCGCATACAGCGTCTGCGGGCGGTTGGTCATCTCCTGCGCATAGCCGAGCCCGTGCTTGTAGAAGTCGTCGAGCTGCTCGTACGCCTTCTTTTCGTCCGCGCTGAGGTTGGCTGGCGCGGGCTGGCCGTCCGCCAATAGCTTGCCGATGTCTTCTGGCACCGTGCCCGGCATGTTGCTGTGGATCCCGAGCAGTTCCGGCGGCGCCTGCACGCCCATCTGCTCGGTCACCGCATCGCCCCAATCGCCACCCTGGGCGACGAAATGCCTGTAACCGAGGCGTTTCATCAATATCGTCCACGCGCGGGCGATGTGTTGCGGATCCCAGCCCAGCGCCGTCGGCTTGCCCGACAGGCCATAGCCCGGCAGCGACGGGATCACCACGTCGAACGCGTCCGACGCCTTGCCGTGGTGCGCGGTAGGGTTGGCCAGCGGATCGATGATCTTCATCTGCTCGACGATCGAGCCGGGCCAGCCGTGGGTGATGATCAACGGCAACGCATGCTTGTTCTTCGACTTGACGTGGATGAACTGGATCTCCACGCCGTCGATGGTGGTGACGAACATCGGCAATGCATCGAGCCGCTTCTCGAACCTGCGCCAGTCGTAACTCGTGCCCCAGTACTCGGCTACTTTCTTCATCGTGTCCAGCTGCACGCCCTGGCTGTCGTCGGCCACCGTTTCCTTGTCCGGCCAGCGGGTCGCCTTCACCCGGCGCATCAGGTCGGCCAGCTCGTCGTCGGAGACGTGCAGGCCGGGGAACGGACGGATCGTCGAATCGTCGGTCATGTCGAAGAACATGCCGGTGCCGGCGCCGGACATGCCGCCCGGCGATGACGGCGGCGCGCCAGTCGCCGTGGCCGGCAGGAAGGCGGATGCCGCGGCGAGCGCAAACGCGGCTAGCAACGGCCAACGAAACGATGGCGCAACCCCGTGTGTCATGGCAGAGCCCTCAGGCGTCGACCCTGCCAGATCGGCGTTAGCGTGCGGTGCGGATCCGTCCCTGGTCGTGGGATCCGGCGCTCAACGGCCGGATCGATGTCGAACCACGAGTCTAGGCGCCAGCCGGGGGGCGCTTCACTACGCCGTATGGCTGACGCGACGGGGTAAGAAAGGGCAAGAAATGAGGGGATCGTAAAGAACCTCCGATCAGCCGGCCGTATCCGTGTCGACGCTTTCGACCGGAGGCCATGCTCCCGCTGCGACTTCGCTGTCATGCCACGCCATCATGCCGAGATCCTCCAGCGCGTACTCGCCCCAGTTGGACTTCCACACCAGCGGTGGACGCATCTCGCGCATGGCGTTTAGCGCTTTCTGGATGGCGGGCGTACCCGGCTTGCGCCCCAGGTGGCTCGCATAGGCCTGGTGCGCGGCCGCACCGAACGGTGTGAACGCATCGCCGACCGTCATCAGGTGGTCGAGTACCGCGCGCTGGATATCGGTGAGGGCGAGATACGTATCCCTGTATCGTGTGCGCTGGGCCGCCACGATCTCGTTCGCATGGTCCGCCACGGCCTCCTCGAACGCGAGCCCGCCGGCCAGCCTCGGGTTGAGTGCATTGCTGATCGCCATGTCCATGTCCCGCGGCCGGTTGCCAAGCGATTGGAACGTCTTCAGCAGACCCTCGGCATTGATCTGCCCGAGGCTGGGAATGCTCGCCGCGAGCAGGCCGCACATCCAGTCGATGTAGTCGCGATCGAGCAGAGGCATGGCACGAACGCGCGATCCATAGAATGCGGCCGACTTCGAGTTGGTCAGGCGGCCAAGCTTGTCGCGATCGGACCCCGACATCACGAGCATCAGGTGGACGTCGCCGGGGGAATTCAACGTATCGCGCGCCGCCTTCAATTCACGCGTCACGTCATCGCCACGCTCGCTGACCAGCAGATGCTGCGCTTCATCGATGATCAGGGCGACACGCCGGCCCTCTGCGATCAACAGCCGGAAGGCATCGGTCAGGGATGAGCCTGCGGCGTGTCGCAAGCCATGGGCCTTGAGCGCCTTGCTCACCGCCGCATACACCTGTTCGGTCGGGTCCAGTTGGAGATTGGCCCAGAGGTCGAGGTAGATCACCTCGACGCCGTCGGCCTCGAGTGCGGGCTTCAGGTCATTGCGCAGGTAGGTGGACTTACCCGTGCGGCGCGGCGCCGACAGGAACAAGCCATCCGCGTCGCTGTTCCATTTCTGCCTGCCCGACAGGGAAACAACCATCTCCTGGGCAAGCTCGGGACGCGGGAATCGGAATTCAGACGCCAAGTTATGTCTCACTTATCCTTCCTTGGTATATTTTATACCTTAACTAGATAATTTAGGTATAGGCAAAAAAAGAGCCCCATGTGACTGAGGCTCTTTCTTCGATGAATCCGCGACTTAGAACGGGATATCGTCGTCGTCGAAGCCTTCGTTGACCGGCGGGGCCGAACGCGCCGGGGCATTGCCGCCACCGCGCTGCTGGCCGTAGTCGTCGCCGCCGCGGTTGCCACCGCCAGCGCCACCGCCGTAACCGCCGCCCTGGCCGCCACGCTGCTGGCCACCGCCACCCGCGCCGCCACCCCAGTTGCCGCCACCGCCGCCTGCACCGCCACCAGCCGCACCGCCGCCGTAGCTGCCGCCACCCTGGCCGCCGCCCGAACGCTGCGGACGCGCACCGCCCTGGCCACCGGCGAAGCCGCCACCGCCGCCTTCGCCGCCACCCTGGCCGCCGAGCATCTGCATCTCGTTGGCGATGATGTCGGTGCTGTAGCGCTCGACGCCGTCCTTATCGGTGTACTTGTCGGTACGCAGCGAGCCTTCGATGTAAACCTGGCGACCCTTCTTCAGGTATTCGCCAGCGATTTCAGCAAGCTTGCCGAACAGCTTCACGCGGTGCCATTCCGTACGTTCCTGCTTCTCGCCACTCTGCTTGTCGGTCCAGTTCTCGGACGTCGCAAGACGCAGGCTGGTGATCGCCGTACCGCTGCCGGTGTAGCGCGTTTCCGGATCTGCACCCAGATTGCCGACGATAATGACTTTATTGATACCGCGTGCCATGGAATTCCCTCGTTTACGTGATGCGCCCTTCGCACCTGGCAGCCGGATGGCGACCGGAAGAGCGGACCGGATAGTGTGGGCGATGGTGCGGCTTCCGGCAATCGTCGGGCAAGCATTTTTTGCCACCGGAGCGTGTCGGTTTTGGCCTACCGCCCGGCCGGCGGACGCCGGGTTACGCGGGGACGGGCCGGGGTGGGGAGAGGCGCAGGACCAGGGGCAGCCAGAGCAGGGTCAGGGCCGCCGCGCAGCCGAATACGCCGTGCAGGCCAAGGCTGCCAAGGGCCAGGCCGCCGATCGCCCCGCCGACGAAGGCGCCGAAGAACTGGCTGGTCGAATACGCGCCCATCGCCGCACCGCGCAGGTGGGCCGGGGCCAGCCGCGACACCAGGCTCGGCAAGGCCGCCTCGAGCAGGTTGAACGCCGAAAAAAACACCGCCGCGGCCAGGCCCAGCAGCCACTCGTGGGACGTCGCCGAGGCCATGCCCAGCAGCGCCAGCCCCAGGGCCACCACGCAACCGACCACCACCCGTGCGCTCCGCGCCGCGTCGCGCATCCGCGGCATGAACGCACCCATCACCAGCGCCGCGATCACCATCACCGGCAGGTATAGCGTCCAGTGGCGCGCCACCGGGACGCCGAAGGTGTCGGTCAGCAGGATCGGCAGGCCGACGAAACAGGCCGTCAGCAGTGCATGCAGGAAGAACACCGAGCCATTGAGGACCAGCATGCTGCGGTCGCCCAGCATGGCCAGGATGTCGCGCACGCTGCCGGTGGCCGGCCGCGCCGCACGGGCCGGCGTCGGCACCAGCCACCACAGCAGGGCCATCGCCAGCAGGGCCAGCACCGAGGTCAGGCCGAACAGCCCGCCCAGGCCGCCAAACGCCTCCAGCGGCGGACCGAGGATCAGCGCCAGCAGGAACGACAGGCCGATCGATACACCGATGATGCCCATCACCTTGCCACGGTTCTCGTCCGAGGTAAGGTCCGCGGCCAGCGCGGTTCCGGCACCGGCCACGGCGCCCATGCCCTGCAAGGCACGGCCCAGGGCGATGCCCGCCAGCGTATGCGAACCCGCCGCGACCAGCCCGCCCAGCGCGAACACCACCAGGCCCAGGGTGATCGCCGGCTTGCGCCCGATCCGGTCGGACAACATGCCCAGCGGTACCTGCAACAGCATCTGGCCAATGCCATACACGCCAAGGGCCACGCCGATCAGCCACGGCGTCGCGTCGGGCATGGTCCGGGCGTACACGGAAAACACGGGAAGGATGAGGAACAGTCCGAACAGGCGCAGGCTGATCACGAGGGCCAGGGTCAGGGCGCTGCGTCGTTCCAGGGGGCTGAGCTGGCTCACCTAGGCTTCGGTCCGGTTGCGGCGACGGGCATCGGCGCCACGGCGGATTATACGGACGCGGCAACGTGACGATTCAAAACACGGTGGCATCCCTATAATGTGGGCTGATTTGCCGCATCCATGACGGGCCCATGCCATCCATTGCCGAAAGCCAGACCCCCATCGACTTCACCGCCGTCCGTACCCTCGCGGCGGATGACATGCGGGAGGTCGACGCCCTCATCCGGCATCGCCTGTCCTCCGACGTCGTACTGATCAACCAGATCGCGGAACACATCATCGCCGGCGGCGGCAAGCGCCTGCGCCCGATGTTGCATGTGCTCGCCGCCCGGGCGGCCGGTTACCAGGGCGCCGAACACGCCAAGCTCGCCGCCATCATCGAGTTCATCCACACCTCGACGCTGCTGCACGACGACGTGGTGGACGAATCCGACATGCGCCGCGGCCGCAAGACGGCGAACGCGTTGTGGGGCAACGCCGCCAGCGTCCTGGTCGGCGATTTCCTCTACTCGCGCTCGTTCCAGCTGATGGTCGAACTGGATGACATGCGCATCATGCGCATCCTCGCCAACACCACCAACACCATCGCCGAAGGCGAAGTGCTGCAGCTGCTGAACATCGGCAACGCCGACGTCGACGAGGCGGCTTACCTCGCCGTCATCGAACGCAAGACCGCGGTGCTGTTCGCCGCCGCCACGGAACTGGGCGGCGTGCTGGGTGCCCTGCCCGACGACCAGGTCGCCGCCCTGCGCCGCTACGGCATGGAGCTGGGTTACGCCTTCCAGATCGCCGACGACCTGCTCGATTACGTCTCGGACGCGGACACGCTGGGCAAGAACATCGGCGACGACCTCGCCGAAGGCAAGCCGACCCTGCCGCTGATCTACGCGATGCAGACGGCCGACCCGGAGCAGCTGAAATCCCTGCGCCACGCCATCGAACACGGCGGCCTCGACTCGCTCGATCGGATCGTCGCCGCCATCCGCGACTCCGGCGCGCTCGATCGCGTGCATGCGAAGGCCGTTACCCATGCCGTGGCCGCGCGAGACGCCTTGTCGGCCCTGCCGCCGTCGGCGCATCGCGATGCGTTGGCCGCTTTGGCTGATTATTCGGTTGAACGGCGCTTCTGAGCGGACTGGACGGGGTGGACTTGTAGGAGCGCGCCTGCGCGCGACCGGGTCCACCTGAACTCCAACCGGTCGACCTGAAAACCGGAATTCCAACGGGCTGATGCCATCGGGCTGATGGTGGAATACCGGTCGCGCGCAGGCGCGCTCCTACAAATATGTTGCGTTATTTCTTGAATGCTTCGGCCAGCCACGCGCGCATCGCGGTGTAGGCCCGCGCGGCGACCTTGCCGTCGTAGCGGCAGTTGCCCGCGGCATCGGTGGCTTCCTTCTCCGTGAAGCAATGCACCGCATTGCCATAATCGACCGATGCCCAGTCGACCTTCGCCGCGCGCATCTCGGTTTCGAAACCGGCACGCTGTTCCGGTGGCACGTTCGCATCGTCCGCGCCATTGAGCGCAAGCACGCTGGCGTGCAGCTTCGAACCCAGCTTCGAATCGTCGGACAGCAGGCCATGGAAGGTCACCACGGCCGCGACGTCGGCACCGGTACGGGCCAGGTCGAGCACGGCCGAACCGCCGAAGCAGAAGCCAATCGCCGCGAGATGGGCCGGATCGATCGGCGCGTTCTTCTCCTGCGCCTTCAGCTCGTCGAACGCGCGAGTGACGCGCTCGCGCATGATCTTGCGATCACCATAGAGCGGCTTCACCGCCGCACCTGCCTCGTCCGTGCTCTTCGGCCGGGTCTCGCCACCGTACATATCGGTCAGCAGGATCACGTAATCCTTGCCGGCGATCTCCTTCGCCTTCGCCACCGCCATGTCGTTGACGCCAAACCAGTTCGGCACCATCAGCAGGCCCGGACGCTTCGCCTTCACGGCGTCGTCGTAAACCAGGAAACTCTTGTACGTCACGCCCTTGTCGGTCCACTGGACCGGCTTGGCGACCATCGCCGCGTGGGCGCCCCCGACGAAACCCAGGGCCAGCAACGACAAAGCAAGCAGACTGCGGCGCATCGGCATATCTCCACGGAAGGTTACCGAAGCATAGCCCGATCCCCGCCCCCGCCCGCACCAGCGATTCGCCACACGCCCGTGCCCCTGCCCCGCTACTCGTTACTCTTTACTCGGTACGCTCCACTCTTCAACCCCCAGCCGCGTGCCGCATCAACCGACGCTTCAACGGCGCGAGGCGGTCGAGCACCCGAACCCCCACCCCACGCGCGGCAACCAGCGGCGCGGCCTGCCACGCATAGACCCGCGCCAGCGCATCGAACGAACGCGCGTCCAGCTCGTCAGCGCTGCGCCGGCGGCGTGCGTAGCGGCGCAGGACATGCGTCGCGGCGAAATCGCGGCCCGCCTCGCGGGCCTCGACCAGCGTGTCGCGCAACTCGGCCACGTCACGCAGGCCGAGGTTCACGCCCTGCCCGGCCAGCGGATGCACCGCATGCGCGGCATCGCCAAGCAGCACCAGCCGGCCGACTTCATAGCGATCGGCCAGCTTCAGGCGCAACGGGAAGGCGGCGCGCGCCGTGACCCGTTCGATCGGCCCAAGCCGGTAATCGCTGGCGACGCCAAGCGCATCGCGGAAGGCATCGTCGTCCAGGGCGAGCACGCGGCGTGCCTCATCTTCCGGCAACGACCAGACGATGGAGCTGCGGCCATCCGCCAGTGGCAGGAACGCCAGCGGGCCGCCCGGCAGGAAACGCTGCCACGCGGTCCGCTCGTGCGGCCGCGAGGTGGCCACGTGGGCGACGACGCCACGCTGGGCGTAATCGCGCCCCTGCGTACCGATGCCGACCATGCTGCGCAGCGGCGATTCCGCGCCGTCGGCGGCGACCACGAGCCGGGCCGACAATAGCTGGCCATCGGCGAGTTCGAGCTGCGCGCGGTCCTCGCGCATGCTGTAACCGGTCACTTCGGCCGGTACGATGCGGCGCACGCCGGCATCCTCCAGCGCCTGCCACAGCACCGCCTGGACCAGATTGTTCTCGACGATATAGCCAAGCACGTCGCGGCCCTCGTCGGCCGCGTCGAAATGCAGCGTGGCGCCATTCTCCGCGTCCCACACCACCATGCGCTCGTACGCCGACGCGCGGGCTTCGCGGATGCGATGCCATACACCCAGTTCGTCGAGCAGGCGTAGCGACGACGGGGCAAGCCCGACCACGCGCAGGTCGACTTCATTCGCCGCCGACCACGCCGCGGGTTCACGCGCATCCACCAGTGCCACGCTGAAGCCGGAGCGCGCCAGCGCAAGCGCCGCGGCCGCACCGACCATGCCACCACCCACCACCGCGATGTCGAGCAAGCCGCCGCGACGACGCGTCGATTCGTTGCCGTTCCAGGCCTCGCTCACGGCGTTTTCTCCCGCACGGCAAACGGCGCGTTCTCGCGGAAACCCATCCCACGGCGCGACAGCGCATGGCGCAACGGCGGCACGCGATCCAGCGCGAGCATCGCCAGCGAACGCAGCGGACCGAGCAAGGGCTGCTCCAGGCACGCCAGGCGAACGAGGCCGTGGCTCATCGCCATCGTCCCCTCGCGATCCGGCGCACGCCGTTTCGCATACTCGGCCAGCAGGGCCGCGTCACCCGGATCGCCGCCCGCGGCGACCAGCTCGGCCAGCGTCAGCGCATCGCGCAGGCCGAGGTTGAAACCCTGCGCGCCGATCGGATGCACGGTCTGCGCGGCATTGCCGACCAGCACGGCGCGGTCGCTCGTAAGGACTTCCGCGGCGACCCGGCGGATCGGGTAAGGCACCCGCTTGCCGGGGCGGGACAGCCGGCCAAGCCGCCAGCCGAAGCGCTCCTGCGCAAAGGCTGCGAAGGCATTGTCGTCCAGCGCGGCCACCTCGTCGGCGCGGTCGGCCGACACCGTCAGCACCACGCCGATGCGCCGCTCGGCCAGCGGCAGGACCGCCACCGGGCCCTCGTCGGTGAAGCGTTCGAACGCACGTCCTTGCGGATCGCGCGCGGGCATCATCGTGCTGACGAACAGCGCCTGCGCATAGTCGTACTCGCGCGTCGCGATGCCCAGCTGGGCACGGATGCCCGACTGCGTGCCGTCCGCCCCTACGATCAGGGGGCTGCGCACCTGGGTGCTGCCCTCGGCGCCGCTGATCGTCGCCAGCCAGCCGCCCTCCACCGGTTCGATCCGCTCCACCCGTGCAGGCGCCATCCGGGTCAGCAACCGACAGGTGTCGAGCCGCCGCAGCAAGGCCTCGCCAAGCTCGCGCGCCGGCAGGGTCCAGCCCAGCGCATCGACGCCTTCCGTCGCCGCATCCATCCGCACGCTACCGAAATCGCCGGCACGGCTTGTATGGATGTGCGTGATCGGCGTGGCACGGGCGAACTCCCACACGCCGATCGCGTCCAGGCCGTTGACCGTGGCGCGGGCCAGCGCGAGGTTGCGCTCGTCGTAGCTCGGCTGGTCGGCGACGCGCGGGGCGGTGGCCTCGACCAGCGTGGCCGGGATGCCGGCGGCGTCCAGGGCAATGGCGAGGCTGGCGCCGACCAGGCCGCCGCCGACGATGAGGATGGGGGATGCAGGGCTCATCCGCCGATGATAACGCCGCAAGGTGAAGGCGCCGCGGGTGCGGCGGGTCGCCGCACGCTAAACTCGGCCGATGGGTAACCGACTCTCGAAAATCTATACGCGCACCGGCGACGACGGCAGCACCGGCCTCGGCGATGGCAGCCGCACCGGCAAGGATTCCCTGCGGGTCACCGCCTACGGCACCGTGGACGAGCTGAACAGCGCGCTCGGCGTGGTCATCGCCTGCGAGGGCACCGACGACGACGTCCGCGAGGTGCTGGTCCAGGTCCAGCACGAACTGTTCGACCTCGGCGGCGAGCTGTGCATCCCCGGCATGGCCATGGTCCAGGCGAAGGACATCGACCGCCTTGAAGCGGTGCTCGACGGCTTCAACGCCGACCTGCCCGCCCTGAAGGATTTCATCCTGCCCGGCGGTGGCATGCCCGCCGCCACCTGCCACGTGGCCCGCACCGTCTGCCGGCGTGCCGAACGCGACGTGGTCGCGCTGGCCCGCGTCGAAGAAGTGCGCCCGGAAGCACAGCGTTACCTGAACCGCCTTTCAGACTTACTGTTCGTCCTGGCCCGCGTCCTTGCACGTCGCAGCGGCCACGGCGAGGTGCTCTGGCAGCACGAACGGCGCCCGCGCGGCTGACCCGGCGGTGTAAGCTCGGCGGACCGGCACGGCGATCACCGCCCTGCCCTCGCCAGGGGTTCGAGCTTATGCGTGGAGTGCCATCGTGCGATGCAGGCGGTGATTCTGCTAAGTTGGCGGCCTTTGCAACGGACAAGACCCCGCCCGTGACGCCTCGCATCAGCATCCTGCCTAAACGCCGCCTGCTGGCGAGCGCCATCGCCATCGTCGTTTCCGCCACCGCCTGGCAAGCCCAGGCCCAGTCGACCCCGTCGGCCGGCACCACGCCTACGGCATCGCCCGCGCCTTCGCCGACCGCGGCCACCGAAGTCGAGACCTGCAAGCTGGGCTCCTTCGTCTGCGCGCCGCGGCCGGTCAGCTACCTGCAGTGCAGCCCCAACGCGATGCTGGATTTCTACGATCCGACCATCACCAAGGACACCACGCTGCGCGACACCGCGGTGACCGACACGGTGTCGAACATCAACGCCACCCAGGGCGTGAAGGTCGAAACACCCGAGCCGAACCTCTACCACATGACTGGCGGCGTGCGCCTGCAGCGTGCCGACCAGGTGCTCCAGGCCGAGGACGTGACCTACAACGCGGACTCCACCGCGTACGACGCCAAGGGCAACGTGCGCTACCAGGAAGCCGGCATGCTGCTGCGTGCCGACCGCATGACCGGCACCACCACGCCGAACCAGGGCGACGCCGACAACGTCACCTACCAGCTGCTGCAGTCGCGCGGCAACGGCGTGGCCGACCACGCAAAGGTGACCGACCCGATGCACGGGCGCATGCGCCTGGCCACCTACTCCACGTGCGACGTGGGCAAGCACCAGTGGGAATTCCGCGCCAAGACGGTCGACCTGAACAAGGACACCGGCGTCGGCGTGGCCCGGAGCGCCACCATGCGCTTCAAGGGCGTGCCCTTCATGTACCTGCCCTATTTCACCTTCCCGCTGGACGACCGGCGCAAGAGCGGCTTCCTCTACCCGACGTTCGGCTCGTCGAGCCACTCGGGCACGTACCTGTCGATCCCGTACTATTTCAACCTGGCGCCGAACTACGACGCCACGGTGACGCCGCGCTACTACACCGAGCGCGGCCCGATGCTCGGCGCGGAATTCCGCTACCTGCTGCCGAAGTCGAACGGCACGTTCTACGTGGAGTACCTGGGCAACGACAAGGGCACGGATACGGATTTCTCGCAGTTTGGCGACCGCGGTAACTCCAAGCAGCGTTACCTGGCCCAGATCACGAACAACACGGCGCTCGGCGACGGCTTCACGCTGTCGGCCAACATCAACCGTGCGTCTGACAATGAATACTTTCGCGACTTCGGCAACGATCTCTACACCTCTGCAGTAGGCATCCTGACCTCGAGCGTGTACGTATCGAAGGGCGGCAAGTACTGGAGCGCCGCGTTGGGCGCGGATGATTACCAGAACGTCGATCCCGGCCTGCCCAACTACGTGGCACCGTACCGTCGCTGGCCGCGTGCCACGTTCAACCTCGACGTACCCGTGAACTCCTGGCTGGATTTCGGCGCGGACACCGAGGCCGTGGCCTTCCGCAAGCTGGACAAGGCGCCTGGTCAGATCGACGGCAACCGCCTCGACCTCGCTCCCTATCTTGCCGCCGATTTCGGCGGCCCGGCCTGGTTCGTGCGCCCGCGTCTGGAATACCGCTTCACCGGCTACCAGCTGGATAACGGCAACGACAAGACGGCCTACCCCGACCGTACGCCGACGCGTGCCCTGCCCATCGCAAGCCTCGACACCGGACTGGTCTTCGACCGCGCCACGCGCATGTTCGGCACCGACTACACCCAGACGCTCGAGCCGCGCCTGTATTACCTGTACGTGCCCTACCGCAACCAGAACAACCTGCCTGCTTTCGACACCAACGAGATGTCGTTCGATTTCTGGCAGCTGTTCACCACCAATCGCTTCGCCGGCGCCGACCGCCAGATGGACGCCAACAACGTCACCCTGGCGCTTACCAGCCGCCTGCTCGACGACAACGGCGTGGAACGCGTCTCGGCGGGTATCGGCCAGATCCGCTACCTGACCGACCAGAAAGTGCAGATGCCGGGCGTGCTGCCCACCGACTACAACGGGTCGGACTACGTGGCCCAGTTTGCCATCCAGCTCAACGACAAGTGGCGGCTTAACAGCGCGTACCAGTGGAACCCGAACGACAAGGCCCGCATCTACCCCAATCCCGACAACGGCCAGTACGGGCTGCAGGGCCATGACACCGACCTGGCCACGGTGCAGATCCAGCGCCGGATCAAGGGCGACGGCGTGCTGAACTTCTCGTACCGCTACCGCCGCAACGTCATGGAACAATTCGACACGTCCGTGGTCTACCCCGTGTCGGAACGCTGGCGCGCCCTGGCGCGCTGGGTGTTTGCCCGCCGCGACATCGTGCCGGTGACCGCCGACGGCATCAACTTCACCTCGTTCGCGTTCTCCCACCGCACGCTGGAAGCGACCGCGGGCGTCGAATACGACAGCTGCTGCGTCGCCTTCCGTATCCTGGGCCGCCACTACGTCCAGGATTACACCCGGCGGACCAACAACGCGATCATGTTCGAGCTGGAATTCAAGGGGCTGGGCTCCCTGAACCCCCAGTCGGGCCAGTACCTGCGGCGTGCTATCCTTGGCTATCAATAAGTGGGGCGAGCGCCCCGGGCTCCCTATTCGATGAAGCAGATCCTCGTTTACTCCGTGCTCGCCGCTGCCGTCCTCGCGGCCGTACCCGTCGCCCACGCCCAGCTCATGCCGCAGGCCCAGCCGGCCCAGGCCGGCGCCGCCATGGGCAATGGCTCGATCGACCGCATCGTGGCGGTGGTGGAGGACGACGTCATCCTGCAGAGCGAGCTGAACGAGGCGATGAACGCCGTCGTCAAGCAGTACGCCGCCAATCCCGGCCAGCTGCCGCCGCAAGACGTCCTGGCCCGCCAGGTGCTCGACCGCCTCATCCTCATGAAGCTGCAGGTCCAGCGCGCCGGCGACCAGAACATCCACGTGACCGACCAGGACGTGGACCAGGCCGTCGCCAACGTGGCCCAGCAGAACAAGATGACGCCCGACCAGCTGCGTGGCGCGGTCGAGCAGGACGGCATGGGCTTCGCCGCCTTCCGTTCGCAGCTGTCCGACCAGCTGATCACCCAGAAGCTGCATGAGAGCGTCGTCCGCGACCAGGTCACGGTGACCGACGCCGAAGTGAACAACCTGCTGGCCAGCCCGACCTACAAGGCCGGTGAGGTGCACCTGGCGCACATCCAGGTCAGCACCCCGGCCGAAGGCGGCGCGAACGACATCGCGGCAGCCCAGGCCAAGGCCGAGGAAGCGATCAAGGCCGTCAAGGGCGGCATGGACTTCAACGCCGCCGCCATCCGTTATTCCGACGCCCCCGACGCCCTCGAGGGCGGTGACCTGGGCTGGCGCCGCCTCGACGAAGTGCCGCCGGCGTTCGCCGACGCGGTGTCTTCGCTCAAGCCCGGCGACACCACCCCGGCCATGCGCGGCCCCACCGGCTTCCATATCCTGAAGCTGGTCGAGACCCGCCAGCCGGGTCGCCAGGTCGTGACCGAGTACCACGCGCGCCAGATCCTGATCAAACCGTCGGAAATCGTCACGCCCGAACAGGCGGAGAAGAAGGCCGGCGACATCTACGCCCGCGTGACCGAAAAGCACGAAGACTTCGCCAAGCTGGCGAAGGACGACTCGAAGGACAACACCACCGCGAACGCGGGCGGTGACATGGGCTGGTTCCAGAAGGATGCCTGGGGCCAGGCCGTCGCCACGCAGATCGACGGGCTGAAGGACAACGAAGTGTCCAAGCCGTTCCAGACCGACGCCGGCTGGATCGTGATGCAGCGCCTTGGCACCCGCCAGAGCGACGTCACCGACGAATCGCAGCGTAACCAGGCCCGCCAGGCCATCGGTAACCGCAAGGCCGACGAGGCTTACGACAACTACCTGCGCGAACTGCGCTCGTCGTCGTTCGTCGACATCCGCGTGCCCGAGCTGAAAGACCCGGACGACAAGCAGGCTTCGGCCTCGAAATAAAGGGCATGAACGCGACGACCCTGCCACGGCTCGCCGTCACCGCCGGTGAGCCTGCCGGGGTCGGACCCGAACTGCTTGCAAGGCTGGCGGCCAGCGACCTGGCCGCCGACCTCGTCGCCATCACCGATCGCGACCTGCTGCGCCAGGCAGCCCACGCCTGCGGCGTCACCCTCAGCCTCGTCGACGACGACGGCCAGCGAATCGCCCACCGCCCTGCCGGCCACCTGCGCGTGCACCACGTGCCGCTCGGCGCCGCCGTCCGGTTCGGCAACCCCGACCCGGCCAACGCCCGACACGTGCTTGCGATGCTCGGTGCCGCCGCCGACGGCTGCCTCGCCGGGCGTTTCGATGCCGTGGTCACGGGTCCGGTACAGAAATCCAGCATCAACGACGCCGGCGTGCCGTTCAGCGGCCACACCGAGTTCTTCGCGGAACGGGCCGGCACCGATGTCGTGATGATGCTGGCCAGCCCGGAACTGCGCGTCACCCTCGCCACCACCCACCTGCCGCTCGCGGCCGTGCCGGGCGCCATCACCGGCCCGCTGCTCGAGCGCACCCTGGGCATCGTCGACCGCGCGCTACGCGAGGCCTTCGGGATCGCCCGGCCACGCATCGCCGTGCTCGGCCTCAACCCGCACGCGGGCGAAGGCGGCCACATGGGCCACGAAGAACTGGACACGATCATCCCCACGCTTGAGCGCCTGCGCGCCAGCGGGATGGACCTGGCCGGCCCCTTGCCCGCCGACACCGCCTTCGTGCCGGCCATGCGCCCGCGCTACGACGCGGTGCTGGCGATGTACCACGACCAGGCACTCCCGGTGCTCAAGAGCGAGGCGTTCGACCGCACGGTCAACATCACCCTCGGCCTCCCCTTCATCCGCACGTCGGTCGACCACGGCACCGCACTGGACCTCGCCGGCACAGGCCGCGCCGACCCAGCCAGCCTGTTCGCCGCCGCACGCCTCGCCATGGAACTTGCCCGTCACCGGGCCGCCGCATGAACGCACGCCCCAAGAAAAGCTTCGGCCAGCACTTCCTCCACGAGAAGCGCTACATCGAGCGCATCGTCTCGTCCATTTCGCCGAGGGACGGCGACACCGTGGTCGAGATCGGCCCCGGCGAGGGCGCGATGACGCTGCCCCTGCTCGCCGTCGCGAAGAAACTGACCGCGATCGAGCTGGACACCGACCTGATCCCCGGGCTGCAGGCACGCGCCGCGCCGATCGGCGAGCTGCGCATCGTGCACTCGGACGTGCTGAAGGTCGATTTCACCGCCCTGGCGCGCGAACTCGGCGCCGAGCGCCTGCGCATCGCCGGGAACCTGCCCTACTACATTTCCAGCCCGATCCTGTTCCATTGCGTCGACCACGCCGCCGCGATCCAGGACATGCACTTCATGCTGCAGAAGGAAGTGGTGGACCGCATGGCCGCCGAGCCGGGCAGCAAGGTTTACGGCCGCCTGAGCGTGATGCTGCAGCTGGCCTGCAAGGTGACGCCGCTGTTCACGGTGCCCCCGGGCGCCTTCCGGCCGCCGCCGAAGGTGGATTCGGCCGTGGTGAGACTCGTCCCATTGCCGCCGGACCAGCTCCCCAAGGGCGATCCGGCGAAAATCCACGCCGTCGTGAAGGCCGCGTTCGCCATGCGGCGTAAGACTTTGTCCAACACGCTGAAGGGCCTGGTCGACGAGGCCACCATCCGCGAACTGGGGATCGACCCGCGAGCCCGCGCGGAGACGCTTTCACCGTCGGATTTCGTGAAGCTCGCGAACGCCACGTGAACATGTTGCGGGAATACTTGCCCACCCCTCCCGCGTCCCACACAATCGCTGCATGAACTCGAAAAACCCCTACACGATCGACGTGGAGGTCGAATCCCGCTTCGTCCCCGACCAGTCGCACCCCGGCGATAACCGTTACGTCTTCGCGTACACGATCACGCTGCGCAACGCGGGCGACACCGGCGCCCAGCTGCTCACGCGGCACTGGGTGATCACCGACGCCAACGGGAAGGTGGAAGAAGTGCGCGGTGACGGCGTCGTGGGCGAGCAGCCCTGGATGCGTCCCGGCGACACCTACGAATACACCTCGGGCGCGGTGCTGGAAACCGCCGTCGGCACGATGGCGGGCAGCTATTGCATGGTGGCCGACGACGGCACGCGTTTCGACGCGCCGATCCCCGCCTTCGTCCTCTCCATCCCGCGCACGCTGCACTAGGACACCGCATGGATAGCGAAAATGCCCCCCGCGGCAGCACGGAGCACCTGGACTGATGGCCGTCTACGCGATCGGCGACGTCCAGGGTTGCTACCCCGAGCTCCAGCGCATGCTGGAGAAAATCCGCTTCGATCCCGCTGCCGACCAGCTGTGGTTCTGCGGCGACCTGGTCAATCGCGGCGGTGAATCGCTGGCGACGCTGCGACTGATCCACTCGCTGCGCGAGCGCAGCATCATCACGCTGGGCAACCACGACCTGTCGCTGCTGGCCATCGGCCAGCGCCGCGAGGACGCGCAGCAGCGGGTGAATCCCGAGCTGCGCGAAGTGCTGTTCGCCGACGACGCACCCGTGCTGCTCGAGTGGCTGCGCATGCAGAAGCTCCTGCACCACGACGAAGCGCTGGGCTGGACGATGATCCACGCCGGCATGGCGCCGATCTGGACGCTCCGCCAGGCGCAGCGCGCTGCGCTGGAAGTGGAGCGTGAGCTCGGCGGCGTGCGTCACCAGCGGCTGCTGAAGAATCTGTTCGGCAATCGCCCGGCGGCATGGACGAATCGGCTGCAGGGCGTGGAGCGTCATCGCGCGACGATCAATACGCTGACCCGCATGCGCTATTGCGATGTGAACGGGCGGATCGATTTCGAGGGCAAGGACCGCCCGGGTACGCAGAAGCCGGGGATGTATCCGTGGTTTGAAGTGCCGGGCATGCGTAAGCGTGAGACGAAGATCGTCTGCGGCCATTGGTCGGCGCTGGGTCGCTTTGCGGGCCTTGGCGTGTATGCGATCGATACGGGTTGTGTCTGGGGCGGCCAGCTGACGGCGATGCGCCTGGACACGGAGGAGCCGGAGTACATCACCGTGCAAGCCGAGCCGCACCGCCAGAAGCCCAAGGGCGGCGGCGACTGAAGCGGTTCGAGGCGGTTCGCCGCTTCGCGCCGCATGCCCCCACGGCCTCCGGCCGAACCGCTACGGCCTTCGGCCGAACCTCGGCGCTGGCATGGCTCCTGTAGGAGCGCGCCTGCGCGCGAATGCCGTCCGCGCGGCGCTCGAACCTGCCCGCAGGACAGCCCTCGGTGCCTACCCTCGCTGCTCAGACAGGTCCTCCGCGCTCGACAAGGTTGGCCGCAGCCGCGGCCCATGTATTTAATCGGCCTACGGCCGCTCGCTTGTGCGGAACTCGCCTCGAGGGTAGGCACCGAGGGCTCTCTTCATCCGTGTCGCAACCGGGACGGAAGAGCCTGGGTCACGGCACGGTGGCGGCCAACTGACAGCATTCGCCTACAACGAGATAGTCGATCGCCTTCGCGTCCTGTCGATGGAGGACGCTGCTTCGGCCTGTCGACGTTGCTTAACATGCGCATTTGGCACGTCGCTGGTCCAGCGACTTACGAGGAGAAGCCGTGCGCGCGATGGAACTGCACATGCATAACGAGAAGTTCGAAGCCTTTCTGGATCGTCAGCGTGAACGCCGGACGGCGTACGGCAACATCGACGTTCGAAGGAAGGCCTGGTTGGCCAGGGTCGAAGACCTGTATGCGACCGTTGAAACCTCGCTGGACGAGTACGTGGAACGCGGCAAGTTCCGAATCCAACGAGGCTCGATCAACGCCTATGAAGATCCCTTAGGGAACTACAAGGCTCCAACACTCAGGCTCGACTTCGGGCATTCCGACGCCGAATTCATTCCCGTAGGCACCTATCTTTTCGGGGTGCTGGGGCGAGTCGACCTGGTCGGCGGCCGGGATACCCTGCCCTTTGTCCTTGTCGCTCCAGACGCAACCAAACCCATGCTCGCAGCGGCACGGGGAGCGTTGCGAGAACGCGATGCCACCGCAGCGTATGCCGCCGATCTGCGAAAGGTACAAAGTTTCGTCTGGAAGGTTTCGCCCAACCCGCCGAACATCCACTATCGAGAGCTGACTGAGACGAGCCTCACCGACGCAATCATCGCCGTTGCGCATGGATGATATTTTTTCGGTCAGTCCGCGCTTTCCGACATATCGTGAGGTTGTGAATCACCATGACCTGGTCAGAGGCGCCGTCGAAGTCGCCTTTTGCACGCGCGACACATTCGAAGGGGCCAACGACCTCGAACTGAGCAACACGCGGCGAGACACGATCAACCGCCTCGGCAGGCAGGGCGTCATATCGCTCATGGCCTGTCTCGAAGCGTCCTTTCGGGTCGACTACCTCTATCGTGCAAAGCGCAAGCTCAAGGATCCTTTATCCAGGAGGCTCATCCGAGTCTTTCACCGCAAGCGCCGCAAAGCCGCGCTTATGGACGACCTTGTTAAGACATGGCTCAAAGAGGGTCACCTCAGCCATGTCGAATACAACAGGATAGGCACGGCTTACGAGTTTCGGCATTGGCTGGCGCATGGCGAATACTGGCTGCCAAAGCGGCGACCGAATGCCACGACCTTTTATGAGATCGCCGCCATCGTGGAAGGCGCTATCAATTGCTGCGCATTCAAGTTCGACACCACCACTGACAGGCGACGCGACAGGCCTCACGAGGCTTCGCGCCCATAGCTCTTGTTTCTCCCTACCCGCCCCCTCAGGGATGAAGACAGCCCTCGGTGCCTACCCTCGAGGCGAGTTCGTGGCGGCGAGGGTGGCGGGCGGAAAAAGCCCGAAGGGGGCCGGCCACGATGGCCGGCCGTTCTTGTTGAGGCAGGATGCCGAATCAAGAACCTCCGCCCGGCACCCGGTGCGCGGCCGTAGGCCAATAAGAATACGGGCTGCGGAGCAGCCCCTCCCTGTCGCACGCCAGAACGCTGTCTGAGCAGCGAGGGTAGGCACCGAGGGCTGTCCTGCGTGCAGGTACGAGCGCCGCGCGGACGGCCATCGCGCGCAGGCGCGCTCCTACAGGGCAGCGGTTCGGCCGACGGCCGTGGTAGCGCGGCCGGAGGCGGTGGGGCATGGCCGCGCCAGCGGCAACCGCATAAAGAAAAACCCGCCGGGGGGCGGGTTTTTCGTGGGTCAGGTCAGCTGGCCGTGGCAGTGTTTGTACTTCTTGCCGGAGCCGCAGGGACACGGGTCATTGCGACCGACCTTCGGGCCGTCCGCAAGCACCGTCGGCGCCGCATCGGTCGCGGCACCGCCGCTACCGATCGCCTGCGCATCCGCATGCTGGAACTGCAGGCGCTGCGCCTCAGCCGCGCGGATCTGCTCAGCCTCCATCGCCGCCACTTCATCCTCGCTGCGAATACGCACGCGGGCGAGCATCTGTACGACTTCCGCCTTGATCCGGTCAAGCATCTCGGCAAACAGCTCAAACGACTCGCGCTTGAACTCCTGCTTCGGCTGCTTCTGCGCATAACCACGCAGGTAGATACCCTGGCGCAGGTAATCCATGCTCGCCAGGTGCTCCTTCCACGCGTTATCGACCACCGAAAGCATCACGTGCTTCTCGAGCGAACGCATGGTCTCGGCACCGACCTGCACTTCCTTCTCCGCGAACATCGCATCGACCGACTCACGCACGTGGTCGAGGATCGTCTCCGCATCCGCTTCCTTGTGGCTTTCCAGCCAGTGGGCAACGTCGAGGCGCAGGTTCAGTTCGCTGGCCAGTTCACGATCCAGCGCCGGGATATCCCACTGGTCGTCGATCGAATCGGCCGGCACGAAACGACGCACCAGGCCCTCGATCACGTCGAGGCGGATGTCGCGGACCATGTCCGAAATGTCGTCGGCTTCGAGCAATTCGTCACGCTGCGCGTAGATCACCTTGCGCTGGTCGTTGGCGACGTCGTCGAAGTCGAGGAGGTTCTTGCGGATGTCGAAGTTGTGCTGCTCGACCTTGCGCTGCACCTTCTCGATCTGGCGGGTGATCAGGCGATCTTCCAGCGCCTCATCGTCCTTCATGCCGAACATCTGCATCCAGCGGCCGATACGTTCGCCGCCGAAGATGCGCATCAGGCTGTCCTGCAGCGACAGGTAGAAACGGGACGAACCCGGATCGCCCTGGCGGCCGGAACGGCCACGCAGCTGGTTGTCGATGCGGCGGGATTCGTGGCGTTCGGTACCGATGATGTGCAGGCCACCCGAAGCGAGCACCTGCTCGTGACGCTTCTTCCAGTCGCTGCGCAGCGTCTCGCGATCGGCGTCGGTCGCTTCGGCCGGCAACGCGGCAAGCGCCGCCTCGAGGCTACCGCCGAGCACGATGTCGGTACCGCGACCGGCCATGTTGGTGGCGATGGTCACGGCCGCCGGCGCACCGGCCTGGGCCACGATGTGCGCTTCGCGTTCGTGCTGCTTGGCGTTGAGCACTTCGTGCGGGATGCGTTCTTTCTTGAGCAGGCCGGAAACCAGTTCGGACACGTCGATCGACGCGGTACCGACCAGCACCGGCTGGCCCTTCTCGAAGCATTCCTTGATGTCGGCGATGACGGCCTTGAACTTGGCGTCGGGGCCGAGGAACACCATGTCCGGGTTGTCCTTGCGGACCATCGGCTTGTGGGTCGGGATGACGACCACTTCAAGGCCATACACCGACTGGAATTCGTAGGCTTCGGTATCGGCCGTACCGGTCATGCCGGCCAGCTTCTTGTACATGCGGAACAGGTTCTGGAACGTCACCGTCGCCAGCGTCTGGTTCTCGCGCTGGATGGGCACGCCTTCCTTCGCTTCCACCGCCTGGTGCAGGCCATCGGACCAGCGGCGACCCGCCAGCGTACGGCCGGTGAACTCGTCGACGATGATGACTTCGCCGTCGCGCACGATGTAGTCCACGTCGCGCTGGTAGATCGCGTTGCCGCGCAGCGCCGCGTTGAGGTGGTGGACGACGGCGAGGTTCTTCGAATCGTACAGGCCGCTGTCCGGCTCGATGACACCGGCCTGGCGCAGGATCTGCTCGGCGTGCTCCATGCCCTCTTCGGACATGTGCACCTGCTTCTGCTTCTCGTCGACGAAGTAATCGCCGGCGCCATCTTCGGCTTCCTGGCGCGTCAGCAGCGGCACGACCTTGTTCACCGCGATGTAGAGCTGCGGGGAATCTTCGGCCGGGCCCGAGATGATCAGCGGGGTACGCGCTTCGTCGATCAGGATCGAATCGACTTCGTCGACGATGGCGTAGTGCAGGCCGCGCTGGTAGCGCTGGTCCCTGCTGAGCGCCATGTTGTCGCGCAGGTAGTCGAAGCCGAACTCGTTGTTGGTGCCGTAGGTGATATCCGCGGCGTAGGCGCCACGCTTGTCGGCGTGGTCCATGCCCGGGTACACCACGCCGACCGACAGGCCGAGGAAGTTGTACAGCTTGCCCATCTGCGCCGAGTCGCGGCGAGCCAGGTAGTCGTTCACGGTGACGACGTGCAGGCCCTTGCCTTCCAGCGCATTGAGGTACACCGGCAGCGTACCGACCAGGGTCTTGCCCTCGCCCGTGCGCATTTCGGCGATGCGGCCCATGTGCAGGACCATGCCGCCGATCATCTGTACGTCGTAATGGCGCATGCCAAGCACGCGCTTGGCCGCCTCGCGGGTGACCGCGAAGGCTTCGGGCAGCAGCTTGTCCAGGGTTTCGCCGGCCGCGAGGCGCTGGCGGAATTCGTCCGTCTTGCCGCGCAAGGCGTCGTCGGAAAGCTTCTCGAAGTCCGGCTCGAGGGCGTTGATGCGCTTGACCGTCTTGGAAAGGTCGCGCAGCACGCGGTCGTTACGGCTGCCGAAAATACTCGTCAGGGCACGATTGAACATCGATCATCCGGATCTGAAACAAAAAGGGAATGCCGTACGGGGCAAAACCCGCCGGGCACGAAGGGACGATCATACTACGGGCGCCCCTCAACTTGCCTTTTAATGGCGGCGCAAGGCCGCCATTCAAGTCCGTCTCAACGGTGGCTGCGAACGAAGGCCAGCGGATTGACCACGTGATCGTGGTACCAGACCTCGAAATGCACGTGCGACCCGGTCGAGCGGCCGGTGGAGCCTGCGCGGGCGATCGTGTCGCCGACGTGCACGCGCTGGCCCACGCTGGCGACCAGCTTGCTGTTGTGGGCGTAGCGGGTCATGTAGCCGTTGCCGTGGTCGATCTCGATCACGTCGCCGTAGCCGTTGCGCTGGCCGGCGAAGGTCACCATGCCCTCGGCCACCGCGGTGACCGGGGTACCGGTCGGCGCGGCGATGTCGATGCCCGTATGGCGGGCGCTGTGCCCGCTGAACGGATCGGGCCGGCCACCGAAGAAGGACGAAATGTAGCCGTTCACCGGCATCCCGGTGGGACGCAGGCTGGATTCGATCTTGCGGTCGAGTAGCAGGTCGCGCAGGGCTTCGAGCTGGGCCTGCTGGGCATCGAACTGCCCGGCCAGGTCGTCGATATCCTGGTTGAGGCTGGCCGGGGCGAGCGCCGTGGCGTCGCTGGTAGTGGTCAGTTCGGGGCCACCCTGGCCCGGATCCTCGTTGAAGTTGAACTCACCGTCGTCGAGCTTGCCGACCTGGGTCAGGCGCTCGCCGAGGGCGTTGAGACGGATCGACTGGGCCTGGAGCTGGCCGAGCTTGACGGCCAGGGCGTCGATGTCGCGCTGGGAGTCAGCCTCGATCTTCGCAAGGCGGGCGGCCGGATCGGCCTGGGCGGCGCTCGCCACCGGATGGCGGGGGCCGGCGATGGCCAGGGCCAGGGCCGCACCGACGCCGGCGACGCCGACGACACCAGCGATCGCCATGACCGCGACCTTGCAGCGCAGGCGCCGGCAAGCGAGGTCGAGCGTTTTTGGGCCTTTTCGGCCGCGTGACACGAGTATGATCTGCATACGTTCTTTATCGAATAAGTTCCAGCCGGTCTAATGCCACCGCCGTCCCAGTCAACCCGCCGCCCTACGCGTGGACTCAAGTCCATCGCCGACGTCGGGCCTGTCGCCAGGCTCGCCGAACGGGCTCGCGAGCTCGACACACTGGACCGCAAGCTGCGCGCGACGTTGCCTGCGCCGTTGCGCGACCACGTCCGCCTTGCGGACCTGCGCGACGGCAGGCTCGTCTTCCTTGCGCCCTCGTCGGCCTGGGCTTCGCGGGTGCGCCTGTACCAGGCGCAGATCCTTGAAGCTTCCCGCGCCATTGGCGCGAAGGCCTTCTCGGTTGCCGTGAAAGTGGCCCCCCTGCCGGTCGAGGCACCAGGCCCCGACCCGCTCAAACCGCTTTCCGCCGGGGCTGCCCGGCATCTGCGGGCGGCTGCGGCGTCACTTTCCGATCCCACGTTGCGGGATCTCTTCCTTGATTTGGCCTCCGTGGCCGATAAGCCTGAGTAATCCGTTACTTACGTTCGACCCATGTCGATCCGTAAGACCCACCGGATCGTCCGGCGGGCGAACTTTATAGCACGCCTACACGCCCCGAACACCCGGCCTCCACATAAAAATCACGAACGTGACCCCGATCACGTTTCGCCCTTGTAGGAGCGCGCCTGCGCGCGAATGCCGTCCGCGCGGCGCTCATACGTGGCCGCAGGACAGCCCTCGGTGCCTACCCTCGCTGCTCAGACAGCGTTCTGGCGTGCGACAGGGAGGGGCTGCTCCGCAGCCCGTTTTCTTATTGGCCTACGGCCGCGCACCGGCTGCCGGGCGGAGGTTCTTGACTCGGCATCCTGCCTCGGCAAGAACGGCCGGCCATCGTGGCCGGCCCCCTTCGGGCTTTTCCCGCCCGCCCCCCTCGCCGCCACGAACTCGCCTCGAGGGTAGGCACCGAGGGCTGTCTTCATCCGTGTCGCGAACTGGATGGACAGCCGCGCCGTCGGCATCCCTGACGCCGCGCCAGCTCTTGCAGGAGCGCGCCCGCGCGCGAACCCTCAACTCGGCTCCGAGCGAATGAGGCTATGCATTCATGCAGGCCAGCGGTTCACCCGGCGACAGCGTTCTTCGTGGGTCATTGCCACCACCCTTCGCGTTGATCGAAATCATCGCCGGCGGGGCGATTAGGCCTGGACCTTCGTTCGATGCAAATTGATGGCAATTGGCTGAGCGGCGTTGCCGCGCTGTTGGCTGTTCGCGCGCAGGCGCGCTCCTACAAGTGCTGTGCCGTCAGGCGGGGTGCCGGCACCTGGGCTCTCCGACCCGGTCGCGGCAAGGATGAGGAGAGCCCTCGGCGCCTACCCTCGAGGCGAGTTCCGCACAAGCGAGCGCCCGCAGGGCAATCAAATACATGGGCCGCGGCTGCGGCCAACCTTATCGAGCGCGGAGGACCTGTCTGAGCAGCGAGGGTAGGCACCGAGGGCTGTCCTGCGGCCACGTACGAGCGCCCGCGCGGACCCAATCGCGCGCAGGCGCGCTCCTACGGGGCGGCGGTTAGTCGGGCATGGCCGCGCAAGCGGCAACCGCATAAACGAAAACGCCGCCCGGGGGCGGCGTCTTCGGCGGGCAGGCCGGGATTAGACGGCTTGCGCGGGGTGGGCGTAGGAAATCGGCGCCTTGGCCGGATCCTTGAAGCTCACTTCTTCCCAGGCAGCCTGGTCAGCCATCAGCTGGCGGAGCAGCTTGTTGTTCAGCTCGTGACCCGACTTGTGCGCGCTGTACGCACCGATCAGGCTGTGGCCCAGCATGTAGATATCGCCGATCGCGTCGAGGATCTTGTGCTTGACGAACTCGTTGTCATAACGAAGGCCGTCTTCATTCAGCACGCGATAGTCGTCCAGGACCACGGCGTTATCCATCGAACCGCCCAGGGTCAGGTTGCGCTCGCGCAGGGCTTCGATGTCACGCATGAAACCGAAGGTGCGGGCGCGGCTGACTTCCTTGACGAACGACGTGGTCGAGAAATCCATCTCGGCCCGGGAATTGCGCTTGTTGAACAGCGGGTGGTCGAACTCGACCGAGAAGCCCACCTTGAAGCCGTCGAACGGCTCGAGCTTCGCCCACTTGTCGCCGTCGCGAACCACGACCGGCTTCTTGATACGGATGAAACGCTTCGGCGCCTCCTGCTCCTCGATGCCAGCGGACTGGATCAGGAACACGAACGGACCGGCGCTGCCGTCCATGATCGGCACTTCGGGCGCCGAGAGGTCGACATAAGCGTTGTCGATGCCGAGGCCCGCCATCGCCGAGAGCAGATGCTCAACCGTCGAGACGCGGACATCGCCATTGGTAAGCGTGGTGGACAGGCGCGTGTCACCGACGTTCTCCGGGCGCGACTTGAGCTCAACCGGCGGGTTGAGGTCAGTGCGGCGGAACACGATACCCGTGTTCGGCGCGGCGGGACGGAGCGTCATGTAGACCTTGTCGCCGGTATGCAGGCCGACGCCGGTCGCGCGGATGACATTTTTAAGCGTGCGCTGCTTGATCATATGGGTCAAACCTTGGTGGCAGCAGCCATGTGTAGCGGAGATGCTAACACAGTCTTAACCTCGGAATAAACAAACTGGCCAGTACAGTTAGGCCGAGCTTTCACCAACCCTTCAGCAATTGGTGAGATCGGTTCTCATTTGAGACCGAACATTAAACGCCCGTGAAGTCGCCGGGTTGACACAGCAAAGCCCATCGGGGCCGCGATCCGTCGCGCACAGGGCGCTCCTACGGCGGAACCGATTTCCCTTGGGGGGCACGGGAGTGCCCCGCCGCCCGGACGGGAACGGCGGCGGGGTACCCGGGCGGCCCGGCATCATGCCGGGCCAGGCCCCACGTCTTCCATGACGTGCCTGGTTAGACGTTGGTGCCGGTTAGTCGGCCTGGCGACGCAGGAAAGCCGGGATATCGAGATAATCGATCGCCGGCTCGCTGTTCTTCGACGGCGCCGGGGCGGCTTCCGAGCGGACCGAGGGCACCGGCTCGCTGTGGGCGTAATCGACCACTTCGTTACCCGTGCCCGTGCGCAGCACGACCGGACGCGGACGCTGGCGCATTTCAACGTGCTGCTGCACCGGCTGGCGTGCCGGCTGCTTCGCCGCGACGCCGCGGTTCAGGCCGGTGGCCACGACGGTGACGCGCACGTCGTCCTGCATGTCCGGGTCGAGCGAGGTGCCGATCACCACGGTCGCGTCTTCCGAAGCGAAGTCGTGGATCACGCGGCCGATCTCGTCGAACTCGCGCATGGTCAGGTTCGGACCGGCCGTGACGTTCACCAGGATGCCGCAGGCGCCGGCAAGGTTCACGTCTTCCAGCAGCGGGTTGTTGATGGCGGACTCGGCGGCAGCCTGGGCGCGGTCGTCGCCGCGGGCGGTACCCGAACCCATCATCGCCATGCCCATCTCGCTCATGACGGTGCGGACGTCGGCAAAGTCGACGTTGATCAGGCCCGGGGCCGTGATCAGGTCGGCGATGCCCTGGACGGCGCCGAGCAGCACGTCGTTGGCGGCCTTGAACGCGTTGAGCAGGGTCACTTCGCGACCGAGCACCGAGAGCAGCTTTTCGTTCGGCACGGTGATCAGCGAATCGACGTGCTGCGACAGGTCTTCGATACCCTTCAGGGCGACCTGCATGCGGCGACGGCCTTCGAACGGGAACGGCTTGGTCACCACGGCAACGGTGAGGATGCCCTTTTCCTTCGCCAGCTGTGCCACCACCGGCGCAGCGCCGGTACCGGTGCCACCGCCCATGCCGCAGGTGATGAACACCATGTCGGCGCCTTCGAGCATTTCTTCGATGCGCTCGCGATCTTCCAGCGCGGCCTGGCGGCCCACTTCCGGATTCGCGCCGGCGCCCAGGCCCTTGGTGACGTTGCCGCCGAGCTGCAGGTGCGTCCGCCCGCCGCAGGTCTTCATGGCCTGCGCGTCGGTGTTGGCGACGACGAATTCGACGCCTTCGATATTGGAGTTGACCATGTGGGCCACGGCGTTACCGCCACCACCACCCACGCCGATGACCTTGATAACCGCGTTCGGTGCCAGCTTTTCGATGAGTTCAAACATTTCCCGTCCTCCGCAGAACTTTTAGTTTTTTTGGTTTATGTCCCGTGCCCGACTCCTGTCGGCCATGGGTTGCGGGCCATCCTCTTGCCCCGGCGCCCCCCTTCCATCGGGCACCGACGATCCGGTGAAGCGTTTAGAAGTTCTTGGTAAACCAGCTACGGAACTTCTCGACCATGTTGCCGACGTTGCCTGCCGCCGAATTCGAATGGCGCACGCCGCCGGTGGCGCGCGAACCGTGCAGCAGCAGGCCGACGCCGGTGGAATGCAATTCGCTGGAGACCACGTCGCCCAGGCCCGACACGTGTTGCGGCACGCCGATGCGAACCATCTTGTGGAAGATCTCCTCGGCCAGTTCGAGCGCGCCTTCCATGCGCGCCGCGCCACCGGTCAGCACGATGCCGGCGGCGACGAGGCTTTCGTAACCCGAGCGGCGCAGTTCGTCCTGCACCATCTCGAAGATTTCCTCGTAGCGTGCCTGCACCGACTGCGCGAGCGCCTGGCGGGCCAGGCGACGCGGCGGGCGATCGCCCACGCTCGGCACCTGGATGGTCTCTTCCGCGTGGGCAAGCTGGGCGAGCGCACACGCGTATTTGATTTTGATCTCTTCCGCGTGAGCAGTTGGTGTGTGCACGCCATACGCGATGTCGTTCGTTACCTGGTCACCGCCGACCGGCAGCGACTTGGTGTAACGGATCGCACCCTGCGTATAGATCGCGATGTCGGTGGTGCCGGCGCCGATGTCGACCAGGCACACGCCGAGTTCGAGTTCGTCTTCGGTCAGCACGGCCTTCGCGCTGGCCACCGCGGCGGGCACCAGTTCGTCGACCGACAGGCCGCAGCGCTGGATGCACTTGGAGATGTTCTGCACCGCGCTGGCGGCACCGGTGACCAGGTGCACGCTGGCTTCCAGGCGCACGCCGCTCATGCCGACCGGATGGCGGATGCCGTCCTGGCCGTCGATGCGGTATTCCTGCGATTCCTTGTAGAGCACCTTGCGGTCGGCCGGGATCGCCACGGCGCTCGCCGCTTCCAGCACCTGCTCCAGGTCGGCCGCCATCACCTCGCGGTCGCGGATGGCCGCGGTGCCGTGCGAGTTGCGCGTTTCCAGGTGGCTACCGGAGATCGAGGCGTACACCGAGCGGATATCGCAGCCGGCCATCAGCTCGGCTTCTTCCACCGCGCGCTGGATGGAGTGCACGGTCGATTCGATGTCGACCACCGAGCCGCGCTTCATGCCGCGCGACACGTGCGTGCCGATGCCGATGATCTCGATCGCTTCACCCGGCTCGTATTCGCCCACGATGGCGACCACCTTGGAGGTGCCGATGTCGAGGCCGACGACGAGCTGTTTGTCGTTCTTGTTTCTCATGTTCTAGCTCAGGTTCCGACCTTGGGGGTGGCCGTGTTGTCCGATGGCGGCCACCGGATGGCGAATCCGTTGGTGTAACGCAGGTCGGCGTAAGCGAAACCGCTACGGTGACCTGCAACGAGTTGCGGGTAGACATCGAGGAAGCGGGCCAGCCGGCGATCGGCCTGCTCGCGGTCGCCGATCACGATCTCGGCGCCGCTATCCATGATCACGCTCCAGCTGCCGCGCTGGGTGAGCGATACGCCGACGACCGACATCCCTGCCCGGCCTTCGAAGGCCTTGCGCACCTGCGCATAGAAGCTCACCACTTCGGCCAGCCGCGAATCCGGGCCCGACAGTCGCGGCAGGTCGCCCATCTGGTCGGCGCCGGGTGCGTCGAACACCTGGCCCTGGCGGCTGATCAGGCGATCTTCGTTCCAGCGCGCGAACGGCTGGCGTTCGTAGATACGCACCAGCAGCGTGTCGGGCCAGCGCTTGCGCACTTCCACCGACTCCACCCACGGCAGGTTGCCGATCGACTTGCGTACGTTTTCCAGGTCGGTGGCAAAGAAGCCCTTGCCCAACAGGGGAATCGCGGCACTGCGGATCTGCTCGGCGCTGACGTGGGTGAACTCCGCTTCCACCTTCAGCTGCGTCACCGGCCAGCGGCCGACGGCGAACCAGCCCTGCATCACGCCCACGACAGGCAACGCCACCAGGGTGATGGCGATAGCCCATGCGACGATCCGCGTGGCGGCGGCTCCCTTCATTACTTCGACGCCTCCCGTTCCATGGAGGTTTCCAGCACGCGCCAGCACAGGCCCGGGTAATCCAGGCCAGCGACGGCGGCGGCCTTCGGCACCAGCGAATGCGAAGTCATGCCCGGCGCGGTGTTCACTTCCAGCAGCCAGTTCTTGCCATGGCGGTCGCGCATCACGTCGACGCGGCCCCAGCCGAAGCAGTCCAGCGCATCGAACGCCTGCAGCGCGAGCGCGCGCATCTCGTCTTCCGCCGCGCCGGACAGGCCCGGGCAGAGGTACTGCGTTTCGTCCGAGATGTACTTGGCGTTGTAGTCGTAATACTCGCCGGCCGGCACGATCTTGATCGTCGGCAGCACGTCACGGCCGACGATGCCGACGGTGAACTCGCCACCTTCCCGTGCATCGCCTTCGATCAGGGTTTCCATCAGCAGGTCGCCCGGGTAACGGCGGGCCAGCTCGACCGCGTCGTCCAGGTCCGCTTCCTTGAACACGCGGGTCACGCCCACGCTGGAACCTTCCCAGGCCGGCTTCACGATCAGCGGGAAACCGACCTGGCGCGCGGCGGCGTGCACGTCGGCACCGCGCGGCAGCGCGACGAACTTCGGCGTCGGCAGGCCCAGTGCGATCCAGACCTGCTTGGCGCGGACCTTGTCCAGCGACAGCGCCGAACCCAGCACGCCCGAACCGGTGTACGGCACGCCGAGCGACTGCAGGGCGCCCTGCAGTTCGCCGTTCTCGCCACCCGCACCGTGCAGGATGTTGAACACGCGGGCGAAGTGGCCGGCGCGCACGGCGTCGAGCAGCGCCGGGATACCGTCGATCGCATGGGCGTCCACGCCGGCGGAGCGCAGCGCGGCGAGCACGCCCTGCCCCGAGTTCAGCGAGACTTCGCGTTCGGCCGAGTTGCCGCCCATGACCACGGCGACGCGGCCGAAATCGGCGGCATCGGTGACACGGCGCGGGAAACGGGTGGTGCTCATTACTTGGTCGTCCTCAGGTGGCCAGCCGTGGCCAGTTCGATGGCCGCGGCGCCGATGTCGCCGGCGCCCAGCAGCAGGATCAGGTCGCCGTCGCGCGCCAGCGCGGACAGCGTGTGGCGCAGGTCGCGCGGGTGGTCGACCAGCACCGGGTCGGTCTTGCCGCGCGCGCGGATCGCGCGGGCCAGGGCCTTGCCGTCGGCGCCGGCGATCGGCGCTTCGCCGGCCGGGTACACCTCGGTCAGCACCAGCACGTCGGTTTCGGCGAGCACGTTGGCGAAGTCGTCGAGCAGGTCGCGCGTACGGCTGTAGCGATGCGGCTGGAACGCCACCACGAGGCGACGATCCGGCCAGCCGCCACGTGCGGCCGAGAACACGGCAGCCAGCTCGCGCGGATGATGGCCGTAGTCGTCGACCAGCAGCGCGGTACCCTCGTCCAGGGCCACTTCGCCACGGCGGTGGAAACGACGGCCGACGCCTTCGAACGCAGCCAGCGCGTGCGCGATGGCGGCCGGCTCGACGCCGAGCTGCCAGCCCACGGCGGCCGCGGCCAGCGCGTTCTGCACGTTGTGCCGGCCCGGCAGGTTCAGCGTCACCGGCACGGTCTCGGCAAGGCCCGGCAGGCGCAGGTCGAACTGCATCTGGAAGCCGGCCTGGCGCACGTTGGTCGCCGTGACGTCGGCGGACGCGTTGTCGATGCCGTAGGTGAGCAGGCGGCGCGAGGTGTCCTGCGCCAGCTTCGCGGTTTCTTCGTCGTCGATGCACAGCACGGCCATGCCGTAGAACGGCAGGCGATGCAGGAAGTCACCGAAGGCCTTCTTCACCTGGGCGAAGTCGCCGTTGTAATTCTCGAGATGGTCGGCGTCGATGTTGGTCACGACGGCCATCACCGGCGACAGCATCAGGAACGAACCGTCCGACTCGTCGGCTTCGGCGACAAGGTACTGGCCGGTGCCCAGGCGGGCGTTCGCACCGGCGGCATTGAGCTGCCCACCGATCACGAAGGTCGGGTCGTAGTCGGCTTCGGCCAGCACGCTGGCGACGAGGCTGGTGGTGGTGGTCTTGCCGTGCGTGCCGGCGATGGCGATGCCACGGCGGAAGCGCATCAGCTCGCCGAGCATTTCGGCGCGCGGCACCACCGGGATGCGCGCGGCATGCGCGGCGACCAGTTCCGGATTGTCCTTGCGGATCGCGCTCGAGGTCACGATGACGTCGGCACCGTCGATGTTCGCGGCCTCGTGGCCGATGCGCACGTCGACGCCGAGCTTGCCCAGGCGGTCAGTCGTGGTCGACGGCGCGCGGTCGGAACCCGACACGCTGTAGCCGAGGTTAGCCAGCACTTCGGCGATGCCGCTCATGCCGACGCCGCCCACGCCGATGAAGTGGACACGGCGGAACGAAGTCATGAAATCGTCGTGGGCGCGCAAACGACCGGGCGTCATGCGGAAACCTCCATGCAGTGACGGGCAATCGTTGATGCAGCGTCGGGTTTGGCCAGCGAGCGCGAGGCGTTCGCCGCGTTGAGGATCTGCTCGCGGTTGGCGAGCAGGTCGATGAGCATCTGGGCAAGCATGCGCGGGGAATCGTCCTGGTTCAGCGCGGCATCGGCGACGAGGCGCGCACCGCCGACGTCGACCATCGCGCGGGCGTTCGCGGTCTGGTGGTCGTCGACCGCATGCGGGAACGGCACCAGCAGGGCTTCGAGGCCGGCGGCGCAGAGTTCGGCCACGGTGAGCGCGCCAGCGCGGCAGACCACCACGTCGGCCCACTCGTAGGCGCCGGCCATGTCTTCGATGAAAGGCACGACGTTGGTGGCCACGCCAGCCTGGGTGTAGGCGTCGACGGCTTCGGGCAGGCCACGCTCGCCGGTCTGGTGGACGACGTCGGGCTGCACGCCGTGGGCGGCGAGCAAGGCAAGCGCCTTGGGCACGCTGGTGTTCAGGGTCCGCGCACCGAGGCTGCCACCGAGCACCAGCACGCGCGGCGCGCCGTTGCGCTGGTTGAAGCGCACGGCCGGGGCCGGCAGCGCGGCGATGGCGGCGCGTACCGGGTTACCCACCCATTCCGCGCCGGGCAGCACGTTGGGGAAGCCGGTGAGCACGCGCTTCGCGAAACCGGCGAGCTTGCGGTTGGTGTAGCCGGCCACGGCATTCTGTTCGTGCACCACCAGCGGAATGCCGGCCAGGCGTGCGGCGACGCCAGCGGGCCCGGCAACATAACCGCCCATGGACAGCACGCAGCGCGGCTTGATCCGGCGCAGCAGCGACAGCGAATCGAACAGCGCGCGGGCCAGCATCAGCGGCGCGAGCACGCGGGTCTTCAGGCCCTTGCCGCGCAGGCCACCCACCTTCACGGTGTGCAGCGCGATGTCGTGCGCCGGCACCACACGGGTTTCCATGCCACCGGCCGCACCGAGCCACGCCACCGGCACGCCCTGCGCGCGCAGTTCGTCGGCCACGGCCAGCCCGGGGAAAATGTGGCCGCCGGTACCGCCGGCCATGATCAGCACGGGACCGCTCATGCGAGGCCTCCGTGCGCGGCGGCATCGGGAATGGCGCTCGCCGGCATGCGCACCGCCGTCTGCCGCGCGTCTTCGGCGCGGTTGATCTCGAAGGTGGCACGCAGCAGCACGCCGACCATGCAGCAGGTCATCAGCACGGACGAACCGCCCGAGCTGATCAGCGGCAGGGTCAGGCCCTTGGTCGGCAGCACGCCCAGGTTCACGCCGATCGAGACCATGGCCTGGAAGCCGAGCATCAGCGAGATGCCGTAGGCCACGTAGCCGGAGAAGCGATGGCCGAGCTCGACGCCCTTCAGGCCGATGTACAGGCCACGGCCGACCAGCACGACGTAAAGCAGGATGACCGTGGTGATGCCCGCGAGGCCCAGCTCTTCGGCGAGCACCGCGAGGATGAAGTCGGTATGCGCTTCGGGCAGGTAGAACAGCTTCTGCACGCTGGAACCCAGGCCCACGCCCACCCACTCGCCACGGCCCACGGCGATCAGCGCCTGGGTCAGCTGGAAGCCGTCGTTGAACGGATCCTTCCACGGATCGAGGAACGAGGTCAGGCGCTTGATGCGGTAGTCCTCGGCGGTGGCTGCGTAGATCAGCAGCGGCACCAGCGGCAGCGCCAGCAGGAACAGGTTGCGCATGCGCGCGCCGGCCAGCCAGACCATGCCCACCGTGGTGGCGACGACCAGCGCGGCCGAACCGAAGTCGGGCTGGGCCAGCAGCAGCAACACGATGAAGCCGGCGACGCCGATCGGCTTGACCACGCCGAACAGTTCGTACTCCACGCCTTCGCGGTGGCGCACCAGGTAGCTGGACAGGTAGGCGACCAGGATCACCTTCATTGCTTCCACCGGCTGGAAGCTGGTGACGAACAGGTTGATCCAGCGGCGCGCGCCGTTGATGCGCATGCCGAAGCCCGGCACGAACACCAGCAACAGGCCCATCACGCCGAGCATCAACAACAGCGTGCTGTGCTTCTCGATCAGCTTCAGCTCGGTGCGCATGGCCACGCCGGCCAGGATGCAGCCACCGACGAGGAAGCCGATGTGCTTTTTCAGGTAATAGAAGGCGCCCACGTGCGACCCATCGGCCACCGCGATCGAGCTGGAGGTCACCATCACCACGCCGATGGTCGCCAGCGCGAGCGCAGCCAGCAGCAGCGGGATGTCGAAACTCCCCCGCGGGCCCTGGCGGCGCTGTGCCTGCTTGTTACCGAAGCCGAACATGCCCTTAGCGCACCTTCAACGTAGCGAGGCCAATAAGCACCAGCACGACGCTGATGATCCAGAAGCGAACGATGACGCGCGGCTCGGGCCAGCCCTTCAGCTCGAAGTGGTGGTGGATCGGCGCCATGCGGAAGATCCGCTTGCCGCGCAGCTTGAAGCTGCCCACCTGCAACATCACCGAGGCCGTTTCCATCACGAACACGCCGCCCATCACCAGCAGCACGATTTCCTGGCGGACGATCAGCGCGACCGTGCCCAGCGCGGCGCCGATCGCCAGCGCGCCGACGTCGCCCATGAACACCTGCGCCGGGTAGGTGTTGAACCAGAGGAAGCCGAGGCCGGCACCGGCCAGCGCGCTGCAGAACACCGCCAGCTCGCCCGCGCCGGGAATCGCCGGGATGCCGAGGTATTCGGAGAACAGCTTGTTACCGGCGAGGTAGGCGAAGATCCCAAGCGCGCCGGAGACCAGCACGCTGGGCATGATCGCCAGGCCGTCGAGGCCGTCGGTCAGGTTCACCGCGTTGGAGAAGCCGACGATGATGAAGTAACCGATCACCACGAACAGCAGGCCCAGCGGTAGCGCGACCTGCTTGAACAGCGGCACGTACAGTGCGGTTTCCGCCGGGACCTGGTGCGTGTGGTACAGGAACAGCGCGGCGGCGAGGCCGAACACCGACTGCCAGAAATACTTCCAGCGGCTGGCGAGGCCACGGCTGTCCTTCAGCACCAGCTTGCGGTAATCGTCGTAGAAGCCAATCGCGCCGAAGGCCAGGGTCACCAGCAGCACCGTCCAGATGTAACGGTTGTTGAGGTCGGCCCAGAGCAGCGTGGCGATGCCGATCGCGAACAGGATCAGCGTGCCACCCATGGTCGGCGTACCGGCCTTGGACAGATGGGTCTGCGGGCCATCGCTGCGCACCACCTGGCCGGCCTTCAGCGCGGCCAGCTTGCGGATCAGCGCCGGGCCGAGCAGCAGCGACACGGCCAGCGCGGTAAGCGCCGCCATGATCGCGCGGAAGGTGATGTACTGGAAAAGATGCAAGGACGTGAAGTGCCGAGCCATCCATTCCGCCAGTTCAAGCAGCATGGGATGCTCCTTCAGCGTACTTCTTCATTGCCGCGACCACCCGCTCCATGCCGGACGATCGCGAGCCTTTCACCAGAACGGTAACGCCCTCGTGGATCTGCGCGCACGCTGCCTCGATGAGGTCTTCCTGCGTGGCGAAATGCTGTGCGCCCGCGCCGAAGGCTTCGACGGCGGCGGCACTCTTCAGGCCGGTGGCGAGCAGGCGTTCGATGCCGCGCTCGTGCGCATAGCGGCCGATGCCGGCATGCAGCTTCAGCGTGTCGGCACCCAGCTCGGCCATGTCGCCGAGGATCAGCCAGCGTTCGCCACGGGCCAGCGCCAGCGTGTCGATCGCCGCGGCGGCCGACCCCGGGTTGGCGTTGTAGCTGTCGTCGACCAGCATCCAGCCACCGGCCATCGGCTCAAGGTCGAGTCGGCCGGCGACGTGAGGCACCTGCTCCAGGCCGTCGACGATGGTTTCGACCGGGACGTCCAGCGCCACGGCGATCGCCGCGGCGGCTAGCGCGTTGGCGACATTGTGTCGTCCGGCCAGCGGCAGGCGCACGTCGCCATCGCCGTGCGGCGTGGAGAGCACGAAGTGCGTACCGTCGATGCGTTCCTCGACGATGTCGGCACCGATGTCGGCGCGATGGGCCAGGCCGTAGCGAAGCACGCGGCGCGAACCGGCCAGGCCGGCGAAGAAGCCGGCGAAGCGCTCGTCGTCCGCGTTGATGATGGCGACGCCATCGGCTGGCAGCGACTGGTACAGCGCGCCCTTGGTTTCGGCGACGCCTTCGATCGTGCCCATGCGCTCAAGATGCGCGGCGGCGATGGAGTTGACGAGGCCGATATCGGGCCGTGCGATGGCGGCCAGGTAATCGATGTCGCCCGGCTTGCCCGCGCCCATTTCCAGCACGGCGTATTCGGTGTCTTCCGGCATCGCCAGCAAGGTGAGCGGCATGCCCAGCTCGTTATTGAAATTGCCGGCATTGACGTGGGTGCGGCCGTGGCGCGACAGGATCGACGCGGTCAGCGTCTTCACCGTGGTCTTGCCGTTGGAGCCAGTGATGCCGATCACCCGGACCTTGCGCTGCGCACGGGTGGCGCTGGCCAGGTCGCCCAGCGCGAGCTGGGTGTCGTCGACGATGACCTGCGGCAGGTCGACCGCCACCGGATGGGTGACGAGCGCACCGACCGCACCCTTCGCCGCGGCCGCGGCGACGTAATCATGGCCATCGACCTGCTCGCCCGGCAGCGCGACGAACAGGTCGCCCGGCTGCAGCTTGCGCGTATCGATGGCAAAACCGGTGACCTCGGCGTCGGCGCCCTGCAGGCGGCCTCGAGTCCAGAGGGCAACGGCGGACAGGCGCATCATGCGCGGACTCCCTTGCTGCCGTGGGCCATCGCCTCGCGGGCGACGGCGAGGTCGTCGAAGGGACGCTTGCCCTCCGGACCTTCCTGATAGGTTTCGTGCCCCTTGCCGGCGATCAGCACCACATCGTCGGCCTTGGTCCCGGCCAGCGCCAGGGCGATCGCCTTCGCGCGGTCGCGCTCCACCGTCACGGTGTCGGCGTGGACAAAGCCGGCGACGATCTGCTCGACGATGGCGTCGCCGTCTTCGCTACGCGGGTTGTCGTCGGTGACGATCACCACGTCGGCGAGGCGTTCGGCGATGCCGGCCATGATCGGGCGCTTGCCCGCGTCGCGGTCGCCACCGGCGCCGAACACGCAGACCAGCTTGCCCTTGGTATGCGAACGCAGCGCCAGCAGCGCCTGCTTCAGCGCGTCCGGCGTATGCGAGTAATCGACCACCACCAGCGGCTTCCTGCCGTCGCCGCCGAGGCGGCTCATCCGGCCGTTGACCGGCTCGAGTGCTTCCAGCGCCGCATGGATCCGCTCGAACGGCTCGCCCAGCGCGCCGAGCACCGCGGCCACGGCCAGCAGGTTGGCGACGTTGAAACGGCCGAGCAGCGCGCTGCGCACGGTGCGCATGCCCCACGGGGTGTTGAGGTTGAACGACAGGCCGCGCGCCGAGGTAACGATGATGTCGGCACGGACTTCGGCGTCCTTGTCGGTGGCGTCGTGGGCCATCGACGTGCGCAGCTTCTGCACGCCTTCGGCCAGGCCCTTGGCCAGCTTCAGGCCGAACGGGTCGTCGACGTTGACGACCGCCGCGCGCAGGCCGTCGAAAGCGAACAGCTTCGCCTTGGCCGCGCCGTAGGCTTCCATCGTGCCGTGGTAATCGAGGTGGTCGCGGGTGAGGTTGGTGAACACGGCGACGTCGAACGCGATCGCGTTGACCCGGCCCTGCTCCAGCGCGTGGGAGGAGACTTCCATCGCCACGTGCGAGGCGCCTGCTTCGCGGAAGCCGGCGAACAGCGCCTGCATGCTGATCGCATCCGGCGTGGTGCGCTCGCCTTCGACGATCGCGCCATGCAGGCCCGCGCCCAGCGTACCGACGCTCGCCGGCTTGCGGCCGAGGAAGGCCAGCGCCTGCGCGATCAGCTGCACGGTAGAGGTCTTGCCATTGGTGCCGGTCACGCCGATCACTTCCAGCGCCTGCGACGGCTCGCCATGGAAGCGCGCGGCGATGGCACCGGTATGTTCGCGCAGGCCCTTCACGCTGACCACCGGCACGCCGGCGTCCACGGCATCGAACGGGGCTTCGGCGAGGATCACCGCCGCGCCGTTTTCGATCGCCTTCGCGGCGAAGTCCATGCCGTGGCCCTTCGTGCCGCGCAGTGCGACGAAGGCATTGCCTTCGGCGATCTCGCGCGAATCGAGCGCAAGGCCCGAAACGACGATTTCGCCGGCACCCTGGGCGTCGGCGAAACCGTCGAGCAGTGCGGAGAGGGCCATCGTCGTCACGGCACCACCTCTTCCGCCGCACTGTCGTCCGCGGCCGGAGGGGGTGCGTTGGTGGTGCCGATCATGCCGCCCTGGCTCGGGCCGCCGGCGTACCAGCGGCCGACGTTGTCCGGCGGGATGTCGAGCAGGCGCACGGCGCCGGTCATCACGTTGGCGAAAGCCGGGCCGGCGACCGAACCACCGTAGTAGTGGCCGCCCTTCGGATCGTTGATCACCACCACGGTGACCAGGCGCGGGTTGCTCGCCGGGATCATGCCCACGAACAGCGAGATGTAGTTGTTGGCGGCGTAGCCACCCACGGAGTTTTTGTGCGAGGTACCGGTCTTGCCGGCCACGCTGTAGTTGGCCACCGAGGCGAAGCCAAAGCCGGTGCCGCCCGGGGCGACCACGGTTTCCAGCATGCGCACCAGCTCGTGGGCCACTTCCGGCGTCACGACCTGGTTGATCGGGTTGTCCGCGCCCTTGATGAAGCTCGGTGCGCGATACGCGCCGCCGTTGGCGATGGCGGCGTAACCGGTCGCCAGCTGCAGCGGGGTGACGTTGAGGTTGTAGCCGTAGGCGAGGCGCGACTTTTCGATCGGCTTCCACGTGCGGCCCACCGGCAGGTAGCCCGAGGCTTCGCCGGGGAAGCCGCTGCCCGTGCTGTTGCCCAGGCCGAACGACTTGTACATGCCGTACATCAGGTCGGTGTCGAGCGTCATCGCGATCTTGGCCGCGCCGACGTTGGACGACTTGGTGATGACGCCGGTCGGGGTGAGCGTGCCCCAGTTATGCGTGTCGCGCACCGGGTGGCCGCCCATCATCCACGTACCCGGCGAGGTCTCGATCAACGGTGCCGTCGGCGTGTACTTGCCGCTGGTCAGCGCCGCGGCCATGGTGAACGCCTTCATCGTCGAGCCCGGCTCGACCACGTCGGTGACCGCGCGATTGCGGCGGTCGCCCGGGCTGCTGCCACGCACGGCGTTCGGGTTGAACGACGGCAGGTTGGCCATGCCCAGGACTTCGCCGGTGTGCACGTCCATCACCACGATCGAGCCCGAGTCGGCCTTGTTCTTGTCCAGCGTGTCTTTCAGCGCGCTGTATGCCAGGTACTGGATGCGGCGATCGATCGACAGCGTGATGTCGCGACCCGGCTGCGGCTCGCGCACCAGCTCGACGTCTTCCACCACGTGGCCCATGCGGTCGCGGATCACCCGCTTCGCGCCCGGCTTGCCGGCCAGCCACTGGTCGTACGACAGCTCCAGGCCTTCCTGGCCGTGGTCGTCGATGTTGGTGAAGCCCAGGATGTGGCTGTTCACCGCACCCGACGGGTAATAGCGGCGGTATTCACGCTGCGAGTTGATGCCGGGGATCTTCAGGTCCATCACGGCCTGCGCGTCTTCCGGACGCATCTGGCGGGTGATGTACATGAATTCCTTGTCGGCGCGCTGCTCGATCTTCTGCTTCAGGTCGTCGGCGTCGACGTGCAGCGCCCTGGCCAGGTCCGGGATGCGGTCGGCGTTCTCGAGCAGCTCGGGCGGATTGGCCCACAGCGAAGCGACCGGCGTCGACACCGCGAGCGGCTCGCCGTTGCGGTCGAAGATCGTGCCACGCGACACGGCGATCGGCATTTCACGCAGGAAACGTGCGTCGCCCTGGTCCTGGTAGAACTGCTTGCGCACCACCTGCAGGTCGAACGCGCGCACGAGCAGGCCCGAGGCCGCGACGCACAGCACCGCCACCATCACGGTCATGCGCTTGCGCGGGCTCGGGCCCTGGCCGCGGCGGCGGCTGGGAACGACCGGCTTGCCCTGGCGCGCCCTCATCGACGCACCAGCTGGATGTCTTGCGGCTTCGGCGTGAACATGCCGAGCTTTTCACGGGCGTCGCCGTCGATGCGGCTGGGCTCGGCATAGGTGGCCTGCTCCAGCTCGAGGCGGCCGTATTCGACGCCGATGTCGTCCTTCTGCGACTGCAGGCGCGACAGCTCGACAAAGAGCACGCGGCTCTCGTGGCGCGTCCACACCACGCCGATCGCGCTGCCGATGACGGCGAGCAGCAACAGCGTGAGGCAGATCGCGCCGAAGGTCTTCATGCCAGCTTCTCCGCGATGCGCAGCACGGCGGAGCGCGAACGCGGGTTCGCGGACACTTCGGCGTCGGACGGGAAGATCGCCTTGCCCACCGGCTTCAGGCGCGCCGGCTTCGGCTCGATCGGCGGGCCGCGACGGCTGCCCTGCACGCGGCCTTCGTGCGAACGGATGAACTGCTTCACCGTGCGGTCTTCCAGCGAGTGGAAGCTGATGATGGCGAGGCGGCCACCCACGTCGAGCAGTTCCAGCGCGGCGTCGAGGCCCTGCTGCACGGATTCCAGCTCAGCGTTCACGCGGATGCGCAGCGCCTGGAAGGTCCGCGTGGCGGGATTCTTGCCCGGCTCGCGACGACCGACGCAACGCGCGACCAGTTCGGAAAGCTCGCCGGTGCGGGTGATCGGCGCGGTGGCGCGGCGCTCGACGATGTTCTTCGCGATGCGGCGGCTGAAGCGCTCTTCACCGAAGGTCCACAGCACGTCGGCGATCTCGGCTTCCGGCGCGTTGGCGAGGAAGTCGGCGGCGCTGATGCCGCGAGTCGGATCCATGCGCATGTCGAGCGGCGCATCGGCCATGAAGCTGAAACCGCGGCTGGCGTCGTCGAGCTGCGGCGAGGACACGCCGAGGTCGAGCAGGATGCCGTCGAGGCCGCCTTCCAGCGCAGGCCATTCGCCCATGGTGGCGAAGTTGTCGTGGCGCAGGGCAACGCGCGGATCGGTCGCCAGGCCGGCTTCGGCAACGGCGATTGCAGTCGGGTCGCGATCCATCAGGAACAGGCGACCCTCGGCGGAGAGACGCGCAAGGATCGCCCGGGCGTGACCGCCGCGACCGAATGTGCCGTCCAGATACCGCCCGTTCTCGCGCACGGCGAGGCCCTCCAGTACTTCCTCGAGCATCACCGGGATGTGCACATCGCGCCCCGCCATCGCCACATCCCGCTCCCGTTCCACTTACAACTTGTTATTGGTATTCGTTACAGCCGCAGCTCCGCCATGTCGTCGCTGATCTCGTCCTCGCCGATCGTCTGCCGGATCTTCGCGAGGTGGGCCTGTTCGCTCCAAAGCTCGAACTTGCTGCCCATGCCGAGTAACACGGCCTTTTTCTCGATTCCCGCCGCAGCGCGCTGGCTGGCCGGGAGGAGGATGCGAGCTGCGCCATCCGGTTCGACGATGGCCGCGGCACCTACCAGCTTCATCTGCAGGTTGCGGTGCACGGCCTTCACGGACGAAAGCTTGTTGACGTCGTCCCGGACCCGCTCCCACTCCGCGTACGGAAAGAGCCACAGGCAACCGGTTTCGAAGGGGTTGTAGGTGAGCACCAGGCGATTTGCGCAGGCGACAGCCACCTGATCCCGATACGAAGTCGGAATCGTCAGACGACCTTTGTCGTCGACCGTGATGGCTGTCTCACCTTGAAACATGTCTGGATGCCCGTCCCACCAAATCCCACGATTTCACACTGGGGCCCACGATAGTCTCGGGGTCTGAGACTGTCAAGGAAATTTTTCTTGTGAATCAAGGAGAAAGCTCCTGTTCATCACTAATTCCAGCCATTTCTGAGCAATCGACGGAAGGTGGTTGAATCGCAGGGATTTTTTGATTTTTCGTTCACGAACTCAGGCGTGAGCTGAGAGTGAAATCAGGCTTCGTGACGAACATCACGTTCAGGTGCACCCCTCCACCTCGCCCCACATTCGCTTTTTGTAGGAGCGCGCCCGCGCGCGATGGACGTGCGAAAGACGTGCAATCGGCGAAAGCAGGAGATGGGAGATGGGAAGCGGGGGCGGCACGGCCGGCGTTCGCGTGAGGTTCGCCGTCAGTCCGTGCTGGCCGCTTCGCACAGGGGAGCATCCAGATCCCTCGTACGTCGGCGGAATAGCGCCCCCACTTCCCACCCCCCCAACTCTCCCCGCCCAAAACGAAGCCGGGCCCCAGAAGGGCCCGGCAACGTGCATCGGAAGAAGTTGGAGTCGGCCTGTAAGCCGGGTTCTGTGCGTCTTGCGACGTAGCAGTCATTCTTCTCGGCCTGGCGTCACCGCCAGGCTCTAGCAACCTACCCGGGGACGATACGGGCCGCATCATGATCCCCTTATTTGGTCTTGCTCCGGGTGGGGTTTACCGTGCCGTGCGACGTTAGCCCCGCACGCGGTGCGCTCTTACCGCACCCTTTCACCCTTACCTGATCCCCTTGCGGGGCCATCGGCGGTCTGCTCTCTGTTGCACTGGCCGTCAGCTCACGCTGCCCAGGCGTTACCTGGCACCCTGCCCTGTGGAGCCCGGACTTTCCTCGACGCGCACACGGCGCGACGCGACTGCCCGGCCGACTCCATCGCGGAGTATAGCGTGAGACGCCCGTCGCGCGGGCTGGGTGAGACGCCCGCTTTCGCGGGCTCGAGTGAGGCGCCCGCTGCGCGGGCTTGAGTGAGGCGCTTCGCTGCGCTCGCTTGAGTGAGTCGCGGCTGCGCCGCTCGAGTAAGAGCAAGAAACGCCCTCCCGCTCCTCAAGGGGCCAACGGCCCCGTCTCACTCAAGGGGCCAAAGGCCCCGCCTAACCCAAGGGGCCACAGGCCCCGCCCCACACCCACTAAACTCCCCCACCTCCACCCCACCGAGCCCCACCCCCATGCCCACCTCCCGCACCGGCATCCTGCACGTCGTCGCCACGCCGATCGGCCATCGCGATGACATCAGTGCGCGGGCGATCGAGACCCTGCGCCGGGTGGCGGTGATCGCGGCGGAGGACACCCGGCATACGCGGCCCTTGCTGCAGCACCTGGGGATCGATACGCCGCTGGTGGCGTTGCATGACCACAACGAGCGTACGGCCGTGGATGGGCTGGTCGAGCGGATGCGGGGTGGCGATGACGTGGCGCTGGTGTCGGATGCGGGTACGCCGCTGATCAGCGACCCGGGTTTCCGGCTTGTGCGCGCGGCGCGGCAGGCGGGGCTGAAGGTCAGTCCGATCCCGGGGCCGAGCGCGGTCATCGCGGCGCTGTCGGTGGCCGGGTTGCCCAGCGACCGTTTCGTGTTCGAGGGTTTCCTGCCGGCCAAGGCCGGTGCGCGTCGTGCGCGCCTGGCCGAGCTCGCCGGTGAATCACGCACGGCGATCTTCTATGAATCCTCGCACCGCATCCTCGAATGCCTGGAAGACATGCGTGACGTCTTCGGCGCCGACCGCGAAGCCGTCGTCGCGCGCGAGCTGACCAAGATGTTCGAGACCGTGCTCGGCGCTCCGCTGGGCGAACTGGTCGGCACCGTCGCCGCCGACGCGAACCAGCAAAAGGGCGAGTTCGTGGTGATGGTCGCCGGCCGCGAGGCGGGCGAGGATGAGAAGCTGGCCGAAGGGCTACGGGTGTTCGGCATTCTTAAGGACGAGCTGCCGCCGGCGAAGGCGGCCAAGCTCGCGGCGGCGATCACGGGAGCGCCGCGGAAGGCGCTCTACGGACAGTAGGAGCGCGCCTGCGCGCGAAAAACCAACGGGCCGGTTTCGGCGAAATGGGCCGGTTGGCTATTCGCGCGCAGGCGCGCTCCTACAGGTGGTTTATCCACGGGCGACGACGGGCGGTTTATCCGCGGGTGGCGACGACGGGCGGGACGGCGGCGGCGCGCAGGGCCGGGCCGAGCACGGACAGTTGCCCCAGCAGCCACAGCACCGCGGCGCCGGCGACGAAGTACCACGGCGGTAGCAGCGGTACCTCGTGGTACATCATCAACAGGATGCTGATCGCGTAGGCGAGCACGCCGCCGATGACGACACCCATGCTGACGATGGCGAAGTTCTCCAGCTGGAAGTAATGCAGGATGTCGCGGCGCGTGGCGCCGATCGCGCGGCGGATGCCGATCTGCTTGCGCCGGCGGGCGACCCAGAAGCTGGCCAGGCCGACGATGCCCAGCGCGGTCACCAGCAGCAGCGCCACGATGATGCCGACGAGGATGCCCATCATCGCCTTGTCGCCGGCGAAGCGCTGGTTGCGCAGCTCCGGCACTGACAGGCTGATCTCGCGATTCAACACCGCGTCCGGCGCGATCTTCGCCACCGCATCGCGGGCCTGGTGCATCACCCGCGGCATGTCCGACGGCGCGGCACGCAACATGTAATTGCCCGAAATCGCCGGACCGGACAGCGTGGGAATGAACGCGGACCAGTCCGCCTCCTCCGGCCCACGCGCCGCGGGCCCCGGGATCGACAGGTGCTCGAGCACGCCGATCACGCGGAAGTGGTAGTGGTCGATCCAGAACTCCTGGCCCAGCGCGCCGGCTCCGGGCCACATGTGGTTGGCCATCGAGCGGGTCACCAGCACGCTGGCCTCCTCCGGCACGAAGTCTTTCGACGGACGGTATTCCTCCGCCGTGGGCAGGCGTCCCTCGATCAGCTTCACCCCCATGGATTCGAGCGTGCCCCGGGTGCCGAGGTAGAAGTCGACCACGCCGCCGTGCTGCTTGCCTTCGGCATCGAGGGTGATGCCAGCGGTACCCGCGTGCGGGCCGAACGGCACGGTGTTGACCTGGTTCACCGCCGTGACGCCCGGGATCGCGCGCAGGCCTTCGAGCATGCGCGCATCCAGGTCGTTGGCTTGCGCCGGCTCATAGCCGGACAGATAGATGACGCCGAGCGACGACTCGTCGACGCCGCTGACGATCTGCATGGCTTGCCAGCGCGCGGCGATCAGCGAACAGGCGTTGCACATCACCGCGCAGGCGAGCGCGATCTGCAGGACGATGAGCGTGGTGGCGAGCCGGTGATGACGCAGGGCGGCGAGGATCGGGTGCACGGTCATGGTGTCGTCCTCACAGCGTCTTCAGTTGCAGGCCCGGGGCGACACCGCCCGCGCGCACGGCAGGCAGTGCGCCAGCTACCAGGCTGACCACGACGGCCAGCACGAAGGTCACCAGGAACATCGCCGGATCCAGGTGGACCAGGTCGGCGTAGGCCACGTCCTGCTGGCGGACCAGCCACAGCCCGGCCAGGGTAAACAGCCAGCCAACCAGGCCACCGGCGAGGCCGATCACGCCCGCCTCGACCAGGCACTGCGTGATCACCGCGCCACGCGTCGCACCCAGCGCACGGCGCACGCCGTAGTCGCCGCTGCGGCGCAGGAACTTGGCCAGCATCAGGCCGATCGAATTGCACAGGCAGATGGCGAGGAAGGCGAACGCCAGCCAGGTCTGCAGGCGCACGTCGCCCGGGACCACGCGATTGGTCTGCATCCATTCCATCAGCGAAGGCAGGTCGGTGAGCGACTGGGTGAAGCGACCCATGGCCTTCTGCTGCTCGGCGTAGCCGGCGACGAAACGCCGGTAGTCGTCCACCTTCGCGCTATCGTCGATCTGCACCCACAGCCATACCCACAGGCACGGCGCGTTCTGCAGGTGGCCCGGCGTATCGGGCAGCTGCCAGCAGGTGAACTGCTGGAAGTGGCCGTCGTTGATCTCCAGCCCCGACTGGAACGGGGTCATGACGTCTTCCGGCGCGCTATAGAAATCCGCGGTGTCGCCCATGGCGAAGCGGCCGCCGTGCACGCTATAGAACAGCGGCGACGGCCGCCACGGCTTGAGCACGCCGACGATGCGCACATCGGTATTGGCCAGGTGCAGCGTGCGGCCGACGCTGTTCTCGCCGCGGAAAAGCTTGTGGTTGAGGTTGGAGGAGATCACCACGACCCGGGCATGTTTCTCGTCGTCTTCGGCCGTCCACGCCCCGCCGTATTCGAACGGCACGTCGAACATCGCGAAGAAATCCGTCGTCGTCGAAAGCATCGGCTCCATCAGCGGCGGCAGGTTCGTGCCCGGCGCGCGCACCTTCAGCTCGCTGTGCACGATGATCGCCTGGCGGTCGGCGCGCTTCGCGCTCCACAGGTCCATCGCCGAGCGGTAGTCCATCACCTCGGCGGGATGGGTCTGCGCCGTGCGGGTCGGGTCGGGGGCCACCTGCGGATAGAACAGATGGCCGCTACGGCCAGGCAAAGGGTCGCCCGACAGCAGGTGCATCACCGTCAGCGTCGTCATGCTCGTACCGATGCCGACGGCGATCGCCAGCACCATGAGGCCCGTCAGCACGGGATTGCGCCGCAGGCTGCGCACGGCCAGTTCGAAGTAGTAACCCAACATCCCCGTCATTCCCTCCCTGAAGCTCCCTGCCCCTTGCAGCAAGAGACGGGCCAAACCACGGTGAGAGGGCTACAGGCTGGGGGATCAGCAACTTACCCGCGGGGTGGGCGGAGGCCCGCGGGTGTCCGCGGACAATAACGGTGTCCGCCCGCGCGGCGCGCCCGGACAGCCGGCTCACGTGGGCCTCGCAAGTCGATCAGCTATGATCCCCTCGTTTCGGCGCCGGAGCGGCGCCTTCCGCGCCTAAGGAACTTGCGATGCGATCGATCCGCGCCACAGCCCTGTGCATCCTCACCAGCGCCGCCCTCGCCGGCTGCGTGACACAGGGCGGCTCGCGACCCGAGACGAACAGCCCTAGCGGTGAAGCCACCCAGGCCGCGCAGGCGCTGTACACCCGCGGCCAGTTCGACCAGGCCGCGCAGGCCTACCTCGGCCTCGCCCAGCAGGATCCGGAACATCGCGACTACTACAAGTTGCTTGCCGGTGAGGCGTATCGCCAGGAAGGCGCGCTCGACCGCGCCGCGCCGGCCATCGCCGACATCCGCCGCTCACACCTCGAAGGCGAAGACGCACTGCGCTTCGACGCCCTGCGCGCCGAGATCGCCCTGAAGAACAACGATGCGACCACGGCCCTGTCGCTGACCGGCAAGCCGGCGCAGCGGGTATCGGCGCAGATCGACCAGCGCCTGGCCGAACTGCGCGCGCGTGCGCAGGCCGCCGCGGGCGATCCGTGGAGCGCGGCGCAGACCCGCGTCGAACTCGACAGCCAGTTGCGCGGCATCGATCGCGAACAGAACCGCCGCGAGATCCTCACCCTGCTGACCGGCATGGGTGGCGCGGGCCTGAGCCAGCGCGGCGATGCGCTGCAGGCCAGCGATCCGATGCGTCCGTGGGTCACCGAGGCACAGGCACAGCTCGGCACGGTGAACCGCGGCCCAGCCCAGCTCGACCAGGCCGTGGGTACCGTGACCGGTGCGCAGGGCGTGCGCGAAGGCTACAAGGTGCCCGGCAAGGTCGCCCTGCTGTTGCCACTGAGCGGTCCGCTCGCCGGCGCCGGCGCCGCCATCCGCGATGGCTTCTTCACCCATTACATCGATTCGGCCCACGCCAACGCTCCGCGCCCGGACGTCGTCGTCTACGACGCAGGCAACGATGCGGCGCACGCCGTGGCCGCCTACGACAAGGCCGTAGCCGAAGGCGCGAAGTTCGTGGTCGGCCCGCTCAACCGCGAAGGCGTCTCGGCGATCTTCGCCAAGGGCGCCCTGCCCGCGCCGATGCTGACGCTGAACTACCCGAGCGACGGCAAGAGCCTGCCGCCGGCGGGTGCGAACGAGTTCGGCCTGCTGCCGGAAACCGAGGGTGCGCAGGTCGCCGACCACATGGCCGACAAGGGCATGAAGACGGCGATCGTGATCGTCTCCACCGACGACTTCGCCCGCCGTGCCGGCAACGCCTTCAAGGCCGAATGGCAGGCCCGTGGCGGCACCATCGCCAACCAGGCGACGCTCGATGCGAACAGCATCGACTTCTCCTCGCAGCTCAGCGAACCGACCGATGCGGACCCGGCCACCAACGGCGTGTTCATCAGCATGAAGCCGCAGCAGGCCCGCCTGTTGCTGCCACAGCTGCGCCTGGCCAAGGACAACCTGCCGGTGTTCGCCACCTCGCATGTGTATTCCGGCGGCGACGACGCCACCGCGGATCGCGACCTGGAAGGCGTCGAGTTCTGCGACGCACCGTGGCTGTTCGATGCCCAGCCGGGCCTGCCGCGCCGCGCCGACCTCGCCGCGTCGCTGCCGGCCACCAAGGGCGTCGCCGCGCGGCTGTTCGCCTTCGGCATGGACGCGTGGGGCCTGGTCCCCTACATCGACTGGATGCGTGGCCACGCCGGCAGCTACCTGCCCGGCGCCACCGGCCAGTTGGTCGCGGATGAGTTCGGTCGGGTCCGACGCGTACTCATCTGGGCGCGTTTCACTGACGGCGTCGCCCACCCGGTCGCCGGTAGCCTTGAACTCGAAGCGCCGGCGACCGCGCCGACCGTCGAAAGTGGCGGCGGCGGCTAAAACCCACCCCTGCCCCGGCGCGGAACGGAGTCCGCGTGTACCGTACAAGCCATAAAGCCACCGCGCGCCGCGCCATCGGAGATCGCTTCGAAACCGCCGCGCGCGCCTATCTCGAAGCGCGCGGCCTGCGCTTCGTCCGCGCCAATTTCCTCTGCCGCCACGGCGAGATCGACCTGGTGATGCGCGATCGCGACACGATCGTCTTCGTCGAAGTGCGCTACCGACGCAGCAGCGCGTTCGGCGGCGCCGTGGGCTCGATCACCGCACGCAAGCGCCAGCGCCTGTCCAGCGCCGCCCACATCTGGATGATGGCCAACCCATGGGATGCCCGGCGCAGCTGCCGGTTCGACGTCGTCGCGTTCGAGGGCGACATCGGCTGCGAAGTCGTCGAGTGGGTCCGCGGCGCGTTCGAGCCCTGACGCCACCCATCAAGCGGCGCTCAGGAACACCTCGCGCCCCAACGCCGCCAGCTCGCCGACCCCGGCCACGGTGATATCCGGCGGGGTCTCTTCCAGCTCCTTGCCCGCCGCCGCGGCGTAGTGCCCCTGCCTGACGAACACCGTGGTGACACGGTCGCCCAGCAGCTTCTTCATCGCGACGAGGATGCGCGGCTTGTCGTCGACCATGACGTAATGGTCGGCGGGGTACTTCGCCTGCATGTCGTCGAGCATCTCTTCCTTGTGCACGTAGATCAGCACGTCGCCGCGGAACGCATCCCACAGCCCGGCGCGGCGGATCTTGCGCGGCTGGAACACGGTGTCGCCGTCGGACATGATCACCGGCCGGCCGAGCGTGCGCAGGTGGTCGATGGCTTCCAGCACGCCAGGGAAGCGGCGCTCGTCGAAGGGGTAGTCGAGCAGGAAGAACGACATCTGCATGAAGTCGGGGCTGCTCTGCTGGCCGCGGAGGCGCTGCAGCACGCCGAGGTAGTCGGCATAGCCGACCTGGGCGCGGATGTCCTTGTCGATGGCGTTGTAGCGCTCGCGGCCTTCCTTGCCGAAGCGCTGTTCCAGCTGCGCGGCGAGGTCGGCGCTGAAACGGTCGTTGTCGATCAGGGTGTTATCGACGTCGAACAGGAACACGATGGGGTCGCGGGTGGACACGGGGGATCCTTGCACGGGAACGGTGTCCCTACATATGGGGGGCTTTAGGGTGTTCTGTAGGTGGGGGTGGTGTCTTGTATGGGTGGATGCCGCGGGGCGGCTCAGGCGCGGCGCGGGGGAACCAGGCTGAGATGCTTGGTCGGGCTGGAGGCGTTGGGCCGCGGGGCCAGCAGGCGCTCGATTTCTTCCGGCGCGATCGGCCGTGAGTAGAGGTAGCCCTGCCCTTCCTGGCAGCCGGCGCGCAGCAGGAACTCGTGCTGCTGCTCGGTTTCGATGCCTTCGGCCACCGTGTGCAGCCCCAGGCTGCGGGCGATGGCGACCATGGCTTCGGTAATCGCCACGTCGTTGCTGTTGGCCGGCAGGCCGGTGACGAACGAGCGATCGATCTTCAGGTAAGCCACGGCCGGCAGCTTCAGGTACGCCAGCGAGGAATAGCCGGTGCCGAAGTCGTCGATGGCGACGGCCACGCCGAGGTTATGCAGGGCCAGCATCGCGCGCTCGGTGTCCTCGCCCATGCGCAGGATCGCGCTTTCGGTGAGCTCCACCAGCAGCCGCTTGGACGAGATACCGCTGGCGAGCAGGGCCTGGCCGATGCTCGCAAGGAATTCCGGATGGCCGAAGGTGCTGGCGGACACGTTCACCGCCATGCGCAACGACGGCAGGCGTGCTTCGTCCCAGTAACGCAGCTGTTCGCAGGCCGTCTGCATCACCCACTGGTCGATCTGGCGGATCAGGCCGAGGCTCTCCGCGATCGGGATGAACTCGTCCGGCGGGATCAGGCCGCGTTCCGGATGGCGCCAGCGAATCAGCGCTTCCACCGCGACGATCCGGCCGCTCTTCATTTCCACGCTGGGCTGGTACACGAGGTGGAATTCGTTACGCTGCAGCGCCTGGCGCAGTTCCGCCGCAAGCTTCAGGCGACGACGGGCGTCCGCGTGCATCTTCGGCGTGTAGAACCGTAGCGCATTGCGCTCTTCGGTCTTGGCCACGTACATCGCCGCGTCGGCATTGGCGATCAGGGTCACCGGGTCGTTGCCATCCAGCGGGTAACCGGCGATGCCGATGCTGGCCGAGACGAACAGTTCGTAATCGCCGAGGTCGAACGGCCGCGCCATCGCCGCAAGCAGGGCCTCGGCCACCACCAGCGCTTCCTCGCGCGAACGCAGGTCGGACAGCAACACGGTGAATTCATCGCCACCGATGCGGCCGGCGACGTCATGCGGCGAGATCAGCGCACGGATCCGCTCGGCCACGCGCATCAGCAACGCATCGCCGGTGGCATGGCTGTAACTGTCGTTGACGACCTTGAACGCATCCAGGTCGATGAACAACACGACCGCGGCACCGCGCGCATGCGCCGCACGGGTGATCGCTTCGGCACAGCGGCGCTCGAATTCCGCGCGCGTGACCAGCCCGGTGAGCGGATCGTGCGTGGCCAGGTGATGCAGGCGCTGGCGGTCGGCCTTGCGCGCGGTGATGTCGGAGACCACGGCGACGTAGTGCTGCGGACGGCCCTCGGCGTCACGGATGCTGCTGATGCTCATCAGCTCCGGATAGACGCTGCCATCGGCTCGCCGGCTTTCCACTTCGCCCAGCCAGTTATCGCCAGCGGCGATGTCGTCCCACAGCGACTGCGGCAGCGGACGCCCGTCCGGCAGCGTACGCGTCGCGTCGAACTGCTGGTTGCGCAGCTTGTGCAGCGACATGCCGGTGAGCTTGGCGTGCGCGGCATTGGTCGTGGTCACGCGGCGATCGGCGTCGGCGATGATCACGCCTTCCGCGATGCTGGCCAGCGCTTCCGCGGCGATCTTGCGTTCCTGCTCCATCGCCACGCGGTCGGAAATGTCGCGGACGATCGCCTGGCAGACCTGCTGCTGGCCCCAGACCACGAGGCTGCTCTGGGTCTCCACCGGGCGCGTGGCCCCTTCGGCGGCGCGCAGCACGCCCACCCCGGAATGCGCCGAGCCTTCCAGGAACAGGCTGGACAGCGGCAGGCCGAGCAGGTCCGAGCGCGGCCAGCCGGTCCACTCGGCGGCGCGATTGTTCGCATCGAGGATGGTGCCGGTCGCCTCGTCGACCATGAAGATTGCGTCCGCCGCGCTGTCGAACAGCAGGCTGTAACGCTCCTCGGTACCACGGATGCCGGCCAGCACGCGGCGGGCGAAGCGGATCCACAGCAGGGCGACCAGGAAGGCCACCCCGAGCACGGTAAAGAACAGCACCCGGCCCAGCCACGAGGCGCCGTTGGCGATGTCCAGCGAGAACGCCTTGGCACGCGGCTCGATGTACTGGTTGAGCATGGCGATGCGCTCACGCGCGGCACGGACGGTGGCCGGGTCGGCGGCACCGGCGTCGTAGGCGTGTTCCAGGCGGTCGGCCTCGTCTTCCAGCGCGACCAGGCTGGCATCCACGGAACGCCATTCGGTGATGGCCTCGCGGACGTAGGGCAACTGGCTGAAGTGGTCGAAGATGAAGACCATGCCGGGGATCGCCTCCGGGATGACCCCACCCCGGGCGAAGGCGTCCTGCACTTCGGTCTTGTCGTAGTCGCCGCTGGCGATCGCGTCGCGCGCCCAGCGGTCGGCCATCAGTACGGCGTAGTTCCTGCGAAAACTCTCAAGGTCTTCGCGCCGGCCCGAGGCGGCATAGGCGTCGATGTCGATCACCGACTGTTTCTGCGCCTTGGACCAGAGACTCTCGCCGTTGAGGAAACCGGCGAGAGTCACCTGGGTCTGTAGCGCCACCCAGGTCAGGGCCAGGACGAACACCGCACCAGCCGCAAGCGCGTACGCCAGGGGCCGGAGGCGCCTGGTGAGCGGTTGCAGGTGACTGGCCTCAACGCGGTGCATCGTGTACTGGATTCCCGTTCCGGGGCCGATAGTGCGCTACCTGCTCCCAATTTGCGACTTACGCGGCCACCTCGCTCAAGGTGCGATACGAGCCGACCACGTCCATGCAGCGGTCAAGCGTGATGCTCATGCTGACGTAGCTGCGACGGACGCACTCCTTGATGTGCTCCACCTGGTCCACGGGGGGGTTGGTCCCGAGGAGGGTGCAGACGATCTCGAGCGCTTCCCACGGATGGGTATCGTCATAAGCGGCGTGAAGCTGAAGCCAGCGGAGCCCGGCTTTGCGGCCGGTAATCGGCAAACTCTCCGCGTAGGTGCTGCTTTCATAGACGATCTGCGACCAATCCCCGGTCGCCCCTTCCACCGCGTAGTTGGTTGCCGCGATGCCGGCCGCGAGGGAGTCGTTGCGGCTGACCTCCTCGCACCAGTCGGCCAGGGCCTGGCTGCCCTTGGGCGGCTCGGCCGAGAGGACGTCGGCGCGCGACACGCCTGCGGATTCGGCCCAGTTCAGCCAGTACTCCGCGTGGTTCTGTTCGACGCGGATGTTGCGGACGAGCCAGCGCCGGGCGAGGTCGTCGCCGGGGCTGCGGCCGAAGCGGGTCTTGAGCAGGCTATGGGCCATGTAGCCCGGGAAGCGTTCGATGACTGGCCAGACCCCCACCATGAAGTTGCGGGTGGCTTCGGGGTCCAAGGTTGCCGCGGTCATGTGGTTCCACATGTCGTGGCGAACGATCGCGTGCCGTGCATCCTCACAGGACGTGACCATGTCCTGTGCCCAGGTCGGATAGCTGGCGATGTCCATCTGCGGGCCGGTCAGTTCAAAACGTGCATTCATTTGTGTTTCTCCATCAGCTGCCAAGTGAGTGTGCTGGGCGAGCCCGGGCGACCCGCGGCCCGCCCCCTGGCTCCGTTGCGGGGCCAGGCGGTCATTAGCGCACATGGGCCCTTCACACTTGTCGATTTGCAAACGCTTGCTGATGAAGCGGTTCGCCGCGTTGCGGCGCATGCCTTCACGGCCTCCGGCCGCACCGCCGCCCCTGTAGGAGCGCGCCTGCGCGCGATTGGGTCCGCGCGGCGCTCGTACCTGCACGCAGGACAGCCCTCGGTGCCTACCCTCGCTGCTCAGACAGCGTTCTGGCGTGCGAGAAGGAGGGGCTGCTCCGCAGCCCGTTTTCTCATTGGCCTACGGCCGCGCACCGGGTGCCGGGCGGAGGTTTCTGACTCGACTCCTGTCTCGGCAGAAACGGCCGGCCATCGTGGCCGGCCCCCTGCGGGCTTCTTCCGCCCGGCCCCCTCGCCGCCACGAACTCGCCTCGAGGGTAGGCACCGAGGGCTCTCTTCATTCTTGCCGTGAGCTGGGTGGGACAGCCGCGCCACCGGCATCCCCGACGCAGCGCAGGCTCTTGTAGGAGCGTGCCTGCGCGCGAACAGCCAACAGCGCGGTGATGCAGCAACCTGATTCACCCAACCGACCAGGCGCCTTCAAACCACATCGAAGACATGCCCCGGCTTTCCCGCGTCGTAGCTCAATGGCGTCGACCCACACCGAACCCGCTGCCGATGACCCACGAACAACGCTGTCGCCGGATGAACCGCTGGCCTGCACGAAGGCATGGCCTCATTCGCCCGTAGCGAAGCAGTCGGTTCGCACGCAGGCGCGCTCCGACGCACAAATCTCGCGGCAACGATGAAGACAGCCCTCGGTGCCTACCCTCGAGGCGAGTTCGTGGCGGCGAGGGGGCCGGGCGGGAAAAGCCCGAAGGGGGCCGGCCACGATGGCCGGCCGTTCTTGTTGAGGCAGGATGCCGAATCAAGAACCTCCGCCCGGCACCCGGTGCGCGGCCGTAGGCCAAATGAGGAAACGGGCTGCGGAGCAGCCCCTCCCTGTCGCACGCCAGAACGCTGTTTGAGCAGCGAGGGTAGGCACCGAGGGCTGTCCTGCGACCACGCCCGAGCGCCGCGCGGCCAGCCATCGCGCGCAGGCGCGTACAGGGGCGGCGGTTCGGCCGAAGGCCGTGGTAATTCGGCCGGAGGCCGTCGGGCATGGCCGCGAAGCGGCAACCGCTTCCCCCGCCCGTGCCATACGTCATGGGCGCGGCGCAGCCCTTGCGGGCTTATCGTGGGCGCCCACCACCACGAGAAACCCGCCATGGTCACCAGGATCCTCGCCGCGGCCATCGCCTGCGGCCTCGCCACCAGCGCCCTCGCCGCCGGCGCACCCTCCGGCATCGACCTCAAAGGCATCGACCACGCCGTCCAACCCGGCGACGACTTCAACCAGTACGCCAACGGCGGCTGGCTCAAGACCGCACAGATCCCCGCCGACCGCGCCAGCACCGGCATCTTCCTGCAGGTCTTCCAGAAAGCCGAACAACGCAACGCCGACCTCATCAAGGCCGCCGGCGACGGCAAGGCCGCCGCAGGTAGCAACGAACGCCTGATCGCCGACTACTACAAAGCCTTCATGGACCAGGCCGCCATCGAAAAGGCCGGCCTCAAGCCCCTGCAGCCCGCGCTCGACAGGATCGCCGCGATCAACGACCGCCAGGCCCTGTCCACCGCCCTCGGTGCCCAGCTGCGCGCCGACGTCGACCCGATCAACGCCACCCACCTCGAAACCGAGCACCTGCTCGGCCTGTTCGTCGCCCAGGGCCTCGAAGACCCATCGAAAAACGTCCCCTACCTGCTGCAGGGCGGCCTGGGCATGCCCAACCGCGACTACTACCTGAAGACCGACAAGGACATGGTCGAGGCGCGCACGAAGTATGCCGCCTACGTGCAGGCGATCCTCGCCGCGGCCGGCGACAGGAACGCCGCCGACGAGGCGAAGTCCATCGTCGCGCTGGAAACCAAACTCGCCGAAGCGCAGGGCTCGATCGTCGACAGCGAAGACGTGCACAAGGCGAACAACCCGTGGCCGCGTACCGCGTTCGCGAGCAAGGCACCTGGCCTGGACTGGAACGCGTACTTCACCGCCGCCGGCCTCAACGACCAGCCGACCTTCATCGTGTGGCAGCCGGCCACCGTGACGAAGTTCGCCGCCCTCGTCGGCAGCGAACCGCTGGATACCTGGAAGGCCTGGCTGCGCTTCCATGCGATCAACGAGAACGCCAACGGCCTGCTCGGCGAGAAGTTCGACGGACCGTCGTTCGAGTTCTACGGCAAGACGCTGACCGGCACGCCGAAGCAGCGTGATCGCTGGAAGCGTGGCGTGGGTCGGGTCAATGCCGACCTCGGCGACGCCGTCGGCCAGATCTACGTGAAGAAGTACTTCCCGGCCACGTCGCGCGCGGAAGTGCAGGACATGGTCAAGAACATCCTGAAGGCGTTCGACGAACGCGTCGGTAACCTCGAATGGATGACCCCGGCGACGCGCGAGAAGGCCAAGGCGAAGATCGCGACGATCAAGGTCGGCGTGGGTTATCCGGACACCTGGCGCGATTACTCGAAGCTGGAGATCAAGCCGGACGATGCCGTGGGTAACCACCAGCGCGCCGTGCTCGCCGAGTACGCGCACCAGAAGGCCAAGCTGGGCAAGCCGGTCGATCGCGACGAGTGGTGGATGACGCCGCAGACGGTCAACGCGGTGAACCTGCCGTTGCAGAACGCGCTGAACTTCCCGGCGGCGATCCTCGAAGCCCCGTTCTTCGACCCGAAGGCGGACGCCGCGTCGAACTACGGTTCGATCGGTGCGGTGATCGGCCACGAGATCAGCCACAGCTTCGACAACCTCGGTGCCGAGTTCGATGCCCAGGGCCGCATGGCCAACTGGTGGACCGACGCCGACCAGAAGCACTTCAAGGATGCGGGCCAGCGCCTGGTCGAGCAGTTCAACCAGTACGAAGCCCTGCCCGGCCTGCACGTCAACGGCCAGCAGACCCTCGGCGAGAACATCGCCGACGTCTCCGGCCTGACCATCGCCTACGCGGCTTACAAGGAAAGCCTGGGTGGCAAGCCGGCTCCGGTGATCGACGGGCTCAGCGGCGACCAGCGCTTCTTCCTCGCCTTCGCCCAGAGCTGGCGGGAGAAGACCCGCGATGCCGCCCTGCGCCAGCAGGTCGTCGGCGACGTGCATGCCCCGGGCAACTTCCGCGCGCAGACGGTACGCAACCTCGACGCGTGGTACGACGCGTTCCAGCCGAAGGCGGGGCAGAAGCTCTACCTTGATCCGAAGCAGCGGGTGAAGATCTGGTAATCCACCCTGCGCGTGATGGGGGTCGCCGTGAACCCCATCGCGCGCAGGCGCGCTCCTACAGCGTTCCGTGTTCGGGGCGGTGTCGTTTAACGCGGCGTTCGACGGTGCCGAGGGCGCTATCTACCGTCAGCGCCAGTGCGCCGACCAGCAGTGCGCCCTGGACGACGTACGCGGTGTTGTTGCCTACCAGTCCTTCGACGATCGGCGCACCCAGCGTCGCGGCGCCCACGGCCGAGCCGATCGTCGCCGTGCCGACGCTGACGATCGCCGAGAGCCTCACGCCGGCCATGATCGGCCCCGCGGCGAGCGGTAGCTCGACCTCCCACAGCCTTCGCCAGCGCCCGTAACCCATGCCATCGGCCGCGTGCAATGCGCTGGCGGGCACCTGTTGCAGGCCGGCGATGGTCTGGCCGAGCACGGGCAGGACGCCGTACAGCGCCAGCGCGAGGAGGGTCGGCGCGGCGCCGAAGCCGAGTAGCGGTACCGCGATGGCGAGCACGGCCACGGGTGGGAAGGTCTGCCCGATCACGGCGACGGCACGCACGGTCGGCAGCAGCGAGCGGCCGGCGGGGCGCGTGGCGAGGATGCCGAGCGAGAGGCCGGCGACGATGGCGATGGCGGTGGCGACGACCACCAGCAGCGCGTGCGCGAGGGCGAGCTGGGCGAACGAGGTGCGCCAGTACAGCGGGTGGGTGACCTCGGGGAACCACGCGTGGAAAAGCGGGGTGGCATGCGGGAGCGTGAGCAGGAGCGCGACAAGGATGGTTGGGGCAAGCCACGCGATTGCGCGACCTGGGGCATGCGGTGGCGTTGCGATCGCGCGCGGGCGCGCTCCTACGGGAGAGCCCGCCGTCGCGGTGGCTGCGGTTAATGTGTCCGTGCGGCGTGGCCTGGTCACGTCGGCCGGGCCACGATGTCGGCGAGCAGGATGACGCCGCCACCCTCGACGGGGAGACGGTCGCGACGCTGGGCGAGCATGGCACCGAGGGCGTCCTGCAGCGTGGCGTCGGCGGGGATGGCGACGGCGTCCGTATCGGCCGCGCTGGCGTGTGCCGCGCGCGGCGTGCCCTCGTGCGTCGCGTGGTGCGTGGCCGGCTTCGTGCGCTCGCGGGTGGCATCGTGCGCGCCGTCGTGCGTGGCGTCGTGGCGATCGGGTTTCAGCACGTCGCTGACCCGGCGCACGGCGAGTTCGCGCAGGTAGGCGCGCGTGCCGCCGACGAATTCGTTGACCCGCTCGTTCGCGGGCGCGCGGATCAGTTCCAGTGGCGTGCCGACCTGGGCGAGCTTGCCGTCGAGCATCAGGCCGACGCGGTCGCCGAGGCGGAAGGCTTCGTCCATGTCGTGGGTGACGAACAGCATCGCCGTGCCGGTGTCGCGCTGGATCGCCTTGACGCTGGCCTGCAGCGATTCGCGCGTAAGCGGATCGAGCGCGCCGAAGGGTTCGTCCATCAACACGATGCACGGGCGCGCCGCGAGCGCACGCGCGACGCCGACGCGCTGGGCCTGGCCACCGGACAGCGTGTCTGGATAACGCTCGGCCATGCCGGGTTCGTCGAGCTTGAGCAGGGTGATCAGCTCGGCGACGCGGGCGTCGATGTCTGCCTTCGACCAGCCGAGCAGGCGCGGCACCGTGGCGATGTTCTCGGCCACCGTGCGATGCGGGAACAGGCCGACCGACTGGATCGCGTAGCCGATCGTGCGGCGCAGGGCTTCGATCGGCTGGGTCGCGACGTCCTTGCCGTTGACCAGCACGCGGCCGCGATCGACGTGGACCAGGCGGTTCACCGTGCGTAGCAAGGTCGACTTGCCCGAGCCCGATGGGCCGACCAGCACGAAGAATTCGCCGTCGTCCACGCGTAGCGAAAGGTCGTCGATCACCACGTGGTCGCCGAAGCCCTTGTGGACGTGGTCGAACTCGATCATGCGCGGCGTCCGGTGGCGGCCACCAGGGCCTGGAAGATGAAGTCGGCGGCGAGCGCCAGCACGATGATCGCGAGCGTGCCGAGCAGGACCATGTCGGTGGCGCCCTGGCCGATGCCGAGGAAGACGAAGCGACCGAGGCCACCGGCGCCGATCAGCGCGGCCACCGCGGTCAGTCCGATGGTCTGCACGGCGACGATGCGCAGCCCGGCGAGCAGCACCGGCCAGCCCAGCGGCAACTGCACGCGTAGCAGCAGCTGCCCGCGCGTCATGCCGAGGCCACGGGCCGCTTCACGCGTATCGTCGGGCACCGCTTCAAGGCCGGTCATCGTGTAGCGGACCACCGGCAACAACGCGTACAGCACGAGCGCGAAGACGGCCGGCGCGGCACCGGTGCCGCCGAAGCCGAGCGAACCCAGCCAGGGCCATTGCCGTGCGAGCCACGCGAATGGGCCGATCAGCAGGGCGAACAGCGCCAGCGACGGCACGGTCTGCAGGAAAGCCAATACGCCGAGCATGGAGCCGCCGGTACGACGCCGGCGCCATGCGAGATAGCCAAGCGGTGCGCCGACCACCAGGGCGATGCCGAGGGTCGCCAGCGACAGGCTGACGTGGGTCAGCAACGCGTCGGCGAAGGCGCCGCGCTGGGCGCGCCATTCGCGGACCAGGGCGAGGCTGTCGAACACGCCTGCCAGCGCGCCGGCGATGAAGCTCGCCGCGACCAGCAACCATGCGCCGATCCGCGCGGCCATGCTTACCCCGCGCAGCTGGTCGAGCAGCAGCAAGGCCGCGGCCAGCCACATCGTCCAGAAGCCTGCGCCGAGCTGCACGCGCGTGGTCGCCGCGGCATGCGCGAGCGCGACGGTGGCGTCGTGCGCCGCGAGGAACGGCAGGCCGATGGTGAGCAGCAATGCGCAGGCAACGCCGCCGCGATAGAACCCCGCGGCCGCCATCGCCAGCCATGCCAGTCCCAACGGTAACCAGTGCACGCTCGCGGGCGAGCCGCTCAGGAGGCGATTCGGTGCGATGTGCAGGAACGAGAACGCGAGCGCACCGAGCAGGCCCAGCGCGCACAGCACCGCGACCGGCAGCCAAGCCGCGCCGTGTCGATCGGTGTCCTGCGCGTAAGCCACGTTTGCCGAGACGCTCACTTGACCAAGCCCTCCCCGCGCAGGTAATCCGCCGCCACCTTCGACGCCTCTTCCCCGTTGATCTGCGTCCGCGCATTCAATGCACGCAGGCGCTCTACGGTCAACGGCGCGAACGCGGCCTGCAATGCGCCGCGCATCGCCGGATAGCGTTGCAACACCTCGTCACGCACCACCGGTGCCGGCTGGTAGACCATCTCCACGTGCTTTGGATCGTCCAGCACCACCAGGCCGGTCACCGCGATGGCACCGTCGGTGGAGTAGACCATGCTGGCGTTGACGCCGGTGATCCCTTCGGCCGCGGCCTTGATCGTCGCCGAGGTGTCGCCCCCGGCCAGCACCAGCAGCTGATCGCCCTTCAGGGTGAAGCCGTAGGCCCGCTGGAACGCGGGCAAGGCCGCGTCGCTTTCGACGAACTCCGCCGAACCCGCCAGCAGCACGTCGCCTCGAGCATTCACCCAGCGTGCGAAATCGGGCAGCGAAGCCAGGCGGTTGGCCGCCGCGATGTCCTTGCGCACGCAGATCGCCCAGTGGTTATCCGCCGGGGCGGGCGTGAGCCAGGTCACGTGGTTCACACGGTCGAGCGAGGCGGCCAGTGCATAGGCCTTGGCTGCGTCGCGGAACGAGGGGTCGGTTTCGCGGTGGAAGAAAAACGCCGCGTTGCCGGTGTATTCGGGATAGACATCGAGGTCGCCACCGAGCAAGGCGCGGCGGACGATCGAGGTCGGGCCCAGCTGGGTGCGATCGACGACGGGGATGTGCGCGTTCTGCAACACCTGCAACACCACCTGGCCGAGGAAGGCGCCTTCGTTGTCGGCTTTGGAGCCGACGCGGACGGGGGGTTGGGTCTGGGCCTGGGTGGTGGTGGTTAGGAGGAACAAAAGAAGCAACGCAATCACTGTAGGAGCGCGCCTGCGCGCGATGGGTTTTCGTGACGCCCCATCATCCGGCATCAATCCATGTGTTGGATTGACAGCATGTGGGGGTTTTCGCGAAAAGATGTCGCGCGCGGGCGCGCTCCTACAGGACACCGCTACCGTCCTAGCAGGTCGGTGAAGGTGCGTTTGAAGGCGTCGTCGATGGGGGTGGCGTCGACGCTGGCGGGAAGGCCGATGAAGCGGGATTCGAAGGCGCGTACGGCGTCGCTGAAACGTTGGGCGCGGCCGGCGTCGTCGCCGTTTTCGACGGCGTAGGCGAGCACGCGTGCCGTCTGTCCGGCGAGGTCGACGTCGTCGGGCAGGGCCGAGATGTCGCCCCACACCTGCTTGAGGTAGGTGACCGCATCCGCTGCACGGCGCATGCGGTGCAACAGGCCGCGCGGCATGGCGTGTTCGGGGACGAAGCGGGCCACGATGTCCTGGGTGCGGCTGACCGGTCGCGGCCCGAGGTCGACCCGGATGGATAGCGTCGCGGTGTCGAACAGCCACGTACGCGGCGCGGGCTCGGCGCTGTACGGCAGCGCTTCGCCGTTCACCTCGACGCTGTCGGGGATACCTGCGTCGAGCAGCTCCACGACATAGCTACGCGTCGTCGGCCGGCCCTTGTAGTCGCCTTCCATCGCGTCGATGTGCACGCGATGCGCGCGGTCGCCGCGGCGGCTGCGCACGCTGGTGCGGGCGAACTCGCCGCGCTGGTAACCCTGCGAGGCGCCGTCGTCGTCGTACAACGCGGTGGAACCTTCCTCGCCCGGGAACACCTGCAGGATCAGCGTATCCGGCACGGTGGCGAGGTTGCGCATGCCTTCCGGATACAGCGGAACCACGCTGCCTGGACGCACGAAGATGGGGATTTCTTCCAGCGTGTACGAGCGCTCGAGCATCCTGCCGCCCTCGAACGCCTCGGCGCCGTCGCGGCTATACCACATGCCCGGCGGCAGCCAGACCGGGAAGCTGGCCGTGCCGTCCGCACCCACCGGCGTGGTCACCGGTGCCACGAGGATGTCGTTGCCGAACATGTACTGCGCGGGATGCGTGTAAGCCTCTTCGTGCTCGGGCCAGTGGTAGTACATCGGCCGCACGATCGACTGGCCGGTGTCGTACGCATGGCGCGCGGCCACGTAGATGTACGGCGCGAGCTGGTAACGCAGGCGGATCGCCGCGAACACCGCGTCGCCGTACGGCGGCCCGAAGTGCCAGGGTTCCTTGTGCAGGCTGGCTTCCTTCGCCGAGTGCGTGCGCAGCACCGGCGAGAACACGCCCAGCTGCATCCAGCGCGCATACAACTCCGGCTCCAGGTGACGCTCCGGCCGCGGGATCTTCTTGTCGAAGGTGTGCCCGCCGATGTCGTGGCTCCAGTAGCCGTACAACACGTTCGACGCCATCGCGGTGAAGTGCGGCTGGAAGGCCAGCGAGGTCCAGCTGATCACGCTGTCGCCGGAGAACCCGATCGGGTAACGGTGGTTACCCAGCCCGCCCCAACGGTGGTAGATCAAGCCACGCCGATCGTCTTCGCGCTGCATCTCGGTGAAGAACACATGGTTGAGCCACCACGTGTTGGACAGCCCGGGGTACGCCTTCGACTCCTTCCACTGCTGCCAGTCCAGCCACCAGAAATCCACGCCGTCCCGTTGCAGCGGGATCAGGATGGTGTCGAACAGGGCGCGCATGTAGGGCTGCGAGGCGCCTTCGAACGGCACCGGCGCCTTCGTCGAGGTATCCCACGACAGCGCTTTCGCCATCGCCTCGTACTTCTCTTCGTGCGGCATCACCCCGGAGGCCGGGTGCAGGTTCAGGGTGATCCGCAGGTTCTCGCCGTGCGCCCATTGCATGAACGCGCGGGGGTCGGGGAACAGGCTGCGGTTGAAGGTGTAGCCGGTCCAGCCGGATTGCTCGCCGAATACGTCGTGGTGCTCGTGGCCGGGGCGCAGGGACAGGCCCGGCGTGGTGTGCCAGTCCATGTCCAGCACCAGCACGTCCAGCGGGATGCGCTCCTTCTCGAAGCGCGCGCCCAGCGTGCGCAGTTCCTCGTCGGAGTAGTTCCAGTAGCGCGACCACCAGTAGCCGAAGACGAAACGCGGCGGGATCGGCTGCGGGCCGGCGATCGCGGCGAAGTCGGCCAGCGCGGCACGGAAATCGTGGCCGTAGCCGAAGAAATACCAGTCCTGCCGATCGCCTTCCGGCGCCTCGGCCACCCAGCCGTCGTCGCCGATGCCGAAACCCTTCGAATCGTCGACCAGGTGCCAGCCATCGCGCGCGATCAGGCCTTCCTCGAGCGGCAGCTTGCTGCCGTCCTGCCAGGTGTCGCCATCGTAGCGGTCGAGGGTGCGGTAGGTGCCGCCCAGGTTGTGCTTCTGCACGTCGCCGGGATGCCAGGTGGCCTCCTCGCCGGGGCCGCGGAGCTGGATCGAGAGGTTATCCGCCGTGAACGGACCGCTGTCTTTCGTGTAGCGCAGGCGCAGCAGGCCGGTGTCCACTTCGAGGGTGGTGTCGTCTTCGTCGATGTGGAAGGGCGGCACGTCCAGCGCCCGGTGCACCACCACCTGGGTGCGGATATCGCGGAAATCGCCGTCGTGGCTCCATTCCAGCCGGACCAGCCGGGGGTCAGCACGGTAAAGCGGACCGGGCCGCGCTCGATCGTGGCTTCCGGCCAGGCCGCGGCGCCGGGCTGGGACGGACGGTCTTTCTTGGCTTCCATGGGCGGGAGCACCCCTTCTTCAAAACCAGAGGTGAACCAGTATGACGCGTTGCGGCATGGATTGAGGGTGAAGGCGTTCACTTGACGCCGAATTGCCGGTTCCTGCACTTCCCGCAGGGCACCTTGGCCAGGTCAATTCGACGGAGGAGGAACCCCATGAACGAAGACCAGATCCGCGGTGCAGCCAATACCATCGGTGGTCGCGTGCAGCGCGCCGCCGGTGCCCTGTCGGGCCAGCACGACCTCGAAGCCGAGGGTGCCGTCCGCGAGACCGCCGGTCGCGTCCAGCAGGCTGCTGGCGATGCCGTCGACACCGTGCGCGACCAGGTCGCCCACCGTCCGCTCGCCGCCGTGCTCAGCGGCTTCGGCGTCGGCATCCTCGTCGGCCTGCTGATCGCCCGCCGCGACTAAGTCGTTCCGGCAGGAAAGCAGCGATAGCGCAGACAAACGTCGGCGTGCCCCGGGGCCGCCGACGTTTTTCGTCTAGTTGATCCCAAGCGCCTGCGCCCGTTCCCACTGGATCAGGCCGTGGCCCCGTGCCAGGCAGTCCGCGCCACGCTGGGTCAGTGCCGCCAGCGTCTCCAGCGCGACCGCCATCAGCTCGCAATCGACTTCTTCGGCGTCGTGGACCAGGTCAGCCAGTAGCTGGCCCGTGCCGCGGGAAAAATTCAGCCACTCGGCGGCTTCGTTGAACAGCTCGTGTGCCGATGCCTCCGCGCCAGCCGACGACGCGAGCCCCTGCCAGTTCGTTTCCATGGTGTGCTCCTTCGGACGAAGGGCGCACGCTAACAAACCGTTTGACGCTTGGGATTGAGACGTTTGGCCAACTTGCGTGCCTCGCGCTCGCGCTTTGGGATTCGTTCAGCCGTCTTTGCCGAGGCCGGTCTGCTGCAGCAGGATCAACAGCGCGCTGTCGATCCAGCGCCGGCCGAGGCTCTCGCGTTTGCCGACGATGTGCACGGAGGCCAGTTGCGCCGCCGTGACGCCATTCGCCGGGCCCTCGCCCTCCCCTTCGATGCGCACGCGATACCACACGGAGGCCGGTCGCAGCTCCTTCGCGGGAGCCGTGGGGTTCAACGGAATCGGGCCGCCGTGCTCTTTCGCCAGGGCCACGTTAGGCAGGTGTTCCAGCGCGCCATCGTCGACGGTCACGACCTTGCCGTGCAGTGGCGACGACGCACCCTTCGGATAAACCGTAGCCTCGCTGCCCACGGCGAGCCGTGCGCGATCGGATTCGGGCACCAGCGCTTCTACCCGCCAGTGCGTGCCACCCACAAGCGTGGCCATGCGTGCGCCGGGCGAGACCCAGCTGCCGGCCTGGAAGGTGGGGTCGAGATCGCGCACGACGCTGTCGGCGGCGGCGACCAGGCGCAGGCGATGCAATTCGGCGGCACTGGCCAGCTGCTGCACGTTGTACTGGTCGGCCATCCGGTCGGCAATGACCTGCTTGGCGACACCGTCGCGTTCCAGCCCGGCGGCGCCGCGTGCGGTGGCCTCGTAGGCGTCGCGCAAGGCATTGGCCTTCGCGCCATCGTCCTGCGGCGCCGGTGCGGTGAGGTCGAACAGGGCATCGCCCTTCTTCACTACCTGCCCTTCGTGGACCAGCACGCGATCGAGCTGGGCCGGGAACGGGGTGAAGACCGGTTGTTCGAATCCGGCCTCGATCACGCCGTCGCCGCGGACGGTGCCCGACCACGGCACCAGCAGGACCACGCCGAGCACGAGCAGCCCGGCCAGCCAGCGACGGGCGACGTTCCAGCGGATCTCGGCGCGGCGATGCCACCACACCCGTACTTCATGCTGCATGGGTCTCACCACGAACGTCACGATTTCAACGAGGAACAGGACAAGGCCCATGGCCTTGAAGAACGCGTGGTACACCACGACCGCGATGCCGACGAACAGGGTCAGGCGGTATAGCCACGTGGTGAACGCGAAGCCGGTAAGGAAGGCGGCGAACGGGCGCGTTACGGCATCCGGACGCGGGTCTTCGATGCCGAGGAAGGTGCGCCGCACCCAACGCTTGGCCCAGCGGCCGGCACGCTCGTGCAGGCCGGGGTAGTCGATCGCATCGGCGAGGATGAAGTAACCATCGAAGCGCATGAACGGGCTCGCGTTCACCGCGATGGTCAACACCCACGCGGTGGTGCCGAGGAAGAACAGCGCGTTGCGGAAGTTACCCTCCGGCGCGAACGACCACAGCAGCGTGCACCACGCGGCGAGTACCAGTTCCGCCATCACGCCCGCGGAGGCGATCGCGAGGCGGCGCTGCGAACGCTCCAGCTTCCAGCTCTCGCCGGTGTCGGTGTACGCCATCGGCCACATCACCAGCAGCGCCACCCCCATGTGGCCGACGCGCACGCCGTAGCGGGTGGCCATGAAGGCGTGGCCGAACTCATGCCAGCACTTGGAGAAGACCAGCGCGCCAGCGAAGGCGAACACGCCATCCCAGCTCATCGCCCCGCGCAGGTTGGCTTCGACCAGGTCCCACTGGCGGGCGGCGAAGACCAGGCCGACCAGCGCGGCGACCAGCGTCGCCACCAGGAAACGCGCACCGAACATCCACTGCACGAACGGCAACGCCTTGCGCAGGAAACGCTCGGGCCGGACCAGCGGCACGCGGATGAACAGGTAGTTCTGCAACAGCCAGTGCAATACCGAGCCGGGTGGCTTCATCTGCGCGTTGCGCAGCAACTGCTGTTGCTTGAGGAACAGGGCGAACTCGACGACGTCTTCCGGCTCGGGCGCCAGCGTCGTGCTCGTGCCGATCGCCTCGGCGATCCGTTCCGGATCGGCGAGGCCCCAGTGCTGCAGGATCTCGAACTCCAGCCAGCCGATGCGGAAAAACTGGTTACGCACGGGGTCGGCGATATGCCACGCCGGCGAGCCGTCGCGGTTGCGCCCGGCCGGGTGGATCTTCAGCTCGTCGCGCAGCGCCGGCCACGGCGGCGGCGCGGCCGGCATCGGCATGCCGGTCGCGTGGCCTTCGGCCGTGGCCGTCGCGTTCAAAGGCCGAGCCAGGCCCGCACGGTGGCGAGCGGACGGCGCAGCATCAGGTAACCGAGCACGCTCCAGCGACCGGAGACACGCGCGGTGCCCTGCAGGCCGATGCGCGCGGCGGCATGGTCGCCGGCGATCGTGCCGCGCAGCACGTAGCTGGCGACGCCATTCGGCGCTTCCACCGGCTGGTAGCCGGCGTAGTCGAGACGGGCATCCACCGGGCTGAGCGGCGCGACCTTCAGGAACACGGTCATCGGCGCGCCGTCTTCGAGGTTGGTCGGCTCGCCGACCGGTGCCCACGCGCGTACGCCCAGCGTGCGCGGATCGGCGAGCAGGCCGATCCGTTCGCCGGTCTGCACCGGACGGCCGGCCCAGTCATCCGGATCTGAGTAAACAAACACGCCGTCCACCGGTGCGCGGATCTCCAGCTTCTGCACTTCACGCTGCAGCGAGGCGACGTCGACCTCGCGCTCGTGCAGCTTGCCTTCGGCCATGCCGAGGTCGGCTTTGGCGTTCTGGTTTTCGATCGCCTGCTGCGCGGCCTGGTGCATCTCGACATTGGCGGTGGCCAGTTCGGCCTGGGCCACGGCGAGCTTGTTGCGCAGCGTGGTGTCGTCCAGCTCGGCCAGCACCTGGCCCGACTTCACCGAGGCGTTCGGCAGCACCACCATGCGCCGGATCACGCCTTCGCGTGGCGAGGCGATCACCTGGCTGTGCGTCGAGATGATCTCGGCCGGCACCAGGGTGTATTCGCGCACGGGCAGGAGCAGCAGCACGAGCAGGCCGACGAGGATGTAGCGCAGGCGGTGCCCACGCGTCGCGGCCTGCCACACGCGCTGCACGCGCGAGGGACGTGCCACCAGCGACCACCACGCATAGCCGTACAGGCCGGCGATCTGCAGCAACGCGTATTCGGCGTCGTCGGCGGTCAGCGTCGTCGGCCATGGGTCGTCGCGGCCGAGGAACAGCAGGGCCGCGGGCGTGCCGTCCGGGCCGGCCAGCGGCAGCACCCACACGTGCGCGGGGAACCACTCGGCCCAGCCCGCGGCGAGTTCGTCGCCGAGCATCTCCGGCGACAGCGGCAACACGCGCGCGGCCGCGGGCAGCTCGGTGCACTGCGTGGCGATCCTGCGCGTGACGCTGGACAGCCACAGCGCGTAAGGCGTATTCGGGTCGGCGTCGGCAAGGCCGGAATGCGCGGCCAGTCGCGGCGGACGCGCGGCCGACAAGGCGACCAGCGCGGCCTGGCGATAGTCGACCAGCAGGCGGGTGTCGTTGCAGGCGACGAAGCCGAGCTCGGCGGCGTTGGTCGCCGCCTCGGTGCGCGCGGCCAGCGCGTAGAACCGCGACGCGGCGGCAGCGGCGTTGCCGGGTTGGGCACTCATTCGCTCAGCCCTGCTTGCCCGGGGTGGCGCGACCGCTCATGCCCGGAAGCACGCGGCTGGTGTCGCCCTGGAAATCCGCTTCGATCTCGATGGTCTGGCTCACCGCGTCGACGCGGCCGCTGAGGCGGGTCACGGTCAGCTGGTAATGCGCGCCGGTCTCGTCCACGGTGGCGTCGAGGTGGGCGCCCGGCTTCAGCCAGCCGATCCAGTTAGAGGGCACGTTGAGGCGCGCCTTCGGCGTACCGGTGCCGACGAAGTCGATCACCGGCGCACCCGCGGCCACGCCCTGCCCTTCCTTCACGTGCACGCGGGCCACGCGACCGTCGAACGGCGCGACGAAACGGCACTGGCCGATCTGCGCCTCGATGATCCGCATCTGCCCGCGCGTGCGATTGACGTCGGCCGCGGTCAGTTCCACTTCCAGCGCGGCGGCCGACTGCAGGCCCTGCAGCTTAGCCTTGGCTTCGTAACGCAGCTGCGCGGCCTTGTACTCGGCATCGGCCGCTTCGCGACGTGCGGCGAGGTCGCTGCAATCGAACGCGACCATCGTCTTGCCCTTGGCCACGCTGTCGCCGAGCTGCACGTACACCTTCGCCACGCGGCCCGGGATCGCCGCGGACATCGGGCTTTCCTGGTCGGCGACGACCAGGAAACGCACCGGCGCCTGCGTAGCCGCGGCAGGCGCCGCCTGGGCGAGCGCGCCCTGCGTGCCGGCGAAACCCAAAGCGAGGATCGCGGGCAAGTACTTCAACATCTTCATCGTCTTCCGGGTCTTTCCAGGGTCAGGCAGGTGTGGTGCGGTGGTCGTGGCGACCGCTTACGGCTGGTTGGCCGAAGCGGTGGCCGGTGCGGCGCTGAGTTCGCGCAGCTTCTCCAGCACCGAGAGCACGGCGGCTTCGGCCAGCGCGCTGACCGAGCGGGTGCTCACTTCGTTGGGCTGGTAGCTGAGGTAGCTCTGGGTCAGCAGGTGCTTGCCGGCGTTGTCCTGCACGTTCACGTCCCACTGGGCGCGCGAGGTGGCCTTGCCCGGCGAGGCGCTGTAATGCAGGTCGACGCGCAGGCTGTCGTTGCCGCCGCCGAGCACGAGGCGGTTGCCGGTCAGCACGTTGGCGACCGAGCTGCGCACGCTGTCGCTGTCGACGCGGGCCGGCAGGCCGGTGACGCTGAGCTGGATCGGGCGATCGACCACGGCGACGTCCGCGTTCTGGGTGAACACGTGCTTCTCGCCATCGACCAGGCTGGCCTGGATCGCGCGCGACAGGGTGGCGACGTCGCTACCGGCGACCTGCTCGGGCATCAGGTCGATGCCGACCGAGTTCAGCACGCGGCCGTAGGCCGACTGCGCGGCGGCGTACGAGGACGCTTCCTGGAACCGCGAGACTAGCGAGCGGGCCTGCGTGCGCAGCGTCTCGAGGTCGCTGGTGAGCTGGTTGTTCGAACCGGCGCGGGCGACGCTGGCCAGGCGCTGGTCGACGCTGGCCGATTCGGCGGCGAGCTGGTGGTCGTACACGGCCAGCTTGTAACGCTCGACCGAGACGCGCACCTGGGTGACCACGGCCATGCTCAGCGCCATGCGGCGGGCATCGTCCACCTTGATCCGCGCTTCGTTGGTCCGCTTGATCGCCGGGATGCCGGCGAGGCGGATCAGGTTCATCGACATGCTGACGCCGCCCTGCGACCAGTTGTCGTTGTACAGGTACTTGTTCGAGTCGTAGCCGACGCCGCCGAACAGGTTGAGGTTGGGGAACAGCGCGGCGATCTGCTTCTTCGCCTCGATCGCGTCGACGCGTGCCTTGTAGTCTTCCTCACGCAGTTCGGGACGCTGTTCCAGCGCCATCCGCTCCAGCTCGTCCATGTTGGACGGCACCTGCGACAGCGCGGATTCGCGCGTGTCGGCCAGGGTGAAGTCGGCGCCCGGGGCGAGGTTCATCAGCGCGGCGAGTTCGCGCTTGGCGATCTCCATTTCCTGGCGCTTCTCGGTGACCAGGGTCATCGCGTCGAGCAGGGCGCGCTGGTATTCGAGGCCTTCCACCGGCGGCAGCACGCCGGCGCGTTCGGCCTGGCGGGTCTTCTCCAGCGCGGACTGGATGTTGTCGGCGACAGTCTGGCTTTCGGCCAGCAGGCGCTGCGCACCGAGCGCACGCCAGTAGGCATCGCGCACGTCCTGCACGATGTTCTGCAGCACCTTGCGGCGACGCTCGTCGGTGGCGTTGACGTCATCGGCCTGCTGCTTCGCGCGGTAGTAGCTCAGGCCGAAGTCGAGCACGTCCCACGACAGGGTGGCGTCGGCGAGGTAGTGCACGCGCTCTTCGGAAGTCGACGGACGCAGCGAGATCACCCGGTCCTGGATGCCGATGCTGGTGCCGCCCGAGTCGTTGCTGCGCCAGCGGTAACCGGCGTCGGCGGTGAGCTTGGGCAGCATGTCCAGCTCGGAGACGTCGAGCAGGCCCTTCGACAGCGCCGTCTCCATCAGCTTCAGGCGGTAGTCGAGGTTGTACTTCAGCGAACGCGCCATGACGTCGGACAGGGTCAGGGCGCCGTTGACCGGCTCCTGGTCCTTGTACATCGCCTGCTTATCGTTAGTCACCCGCGTGGCGATCTCGTCGTGGGTCAGCGGCTTCGGCTTCACCGCGCCGCAACCGGCGAGGAATACGGCGAGGGCGACGGAGGCAGCGAGGGGCGCAAAGCGAGGCGTGGAACGCAGCATGGAAGTGCTCATCGGTCGAAGGTGGGACATCGGTCATCAATCCTTGTGGCGCGCGATTAGTGGCGTGGCTGTTCGGTGGGCACGGCGGCAAGCGTGGAGGCGCCCTGCTTCGCCATGGCCGCGATCTGCGCGGTCAGCGAAGGGGCACCGCCCGGCGTGCTTGCCGGTGGCGGCACGTGGATGGCCACGGGCACCTGCGGGAGATGGATCTGGACCTCGGCCTGGCGCTCGGCGGCGTGTGCCGCCTTGTGCCCATTGGCCTTGTGCTCGCCCTTCGGGGCGTCGGGCCGGTGGTGGTTGCCCTGCTCGTGGTCGGCTTCGTGGCGATGCGTGCCGTGCGGGATCGCATCCACCGCGAACGGCGAGAAGTCATCCCACAGCGGGCTGTGGTCGAGCGCGAAGTCGTTGAGGCTGACCCGCGAGCGCGCATCGGCTTCGGCCTGCACGGCCTGGGCGAAGGCCACGCCATCGGTCAGCACGTACTGCACGTTGGACGGATCCTGGGCGAGCAGCGGACCTTCGGCCGGGTTGTAGCGACCGGTGACATAGGCGTCCTGCCAGCGCAGCGTGTCGCGCTGCGAGGCTTCCACGCCCGGCACCACGAACAGCCCCGGGGTCCAGCCCTGGCGGATGTCGCGCTCCGGCCACTCGTGCGACAGCGGGAAGATCTGGTCGCCTTCGCGGGCCTGGATCGGCGGCGTGATGCCGTGGATCGTCAGCGTGAGCGTCGCCGTGCTGGTGTCGCCGTCGGCATCGGTGATGGTGTAGGTGAACACCTCGGTAAGCGTGCGCGTGGTGTCGAGCGACGCGACCTTCGGGTTGGACGTATCCAGCTTGTACGAATACGTGCCGTCGGCGTTGAGCACCAGCGTGCCGTACTCGCCCGCGCTGGCGTTGCCGATGCTGCCGGCATGCCCGGTGTTGGTCGAGACGACGCCGGTGACCGGACCGCCCGCGGCGGGACCGTCGGCGCCGATGCGATCGGCACCGTCGCCACCGCTGAACACGTTGCCGCTGGCCGAGGTCTGGCCGGCGTCCTGCAGGATCGTCGCGCTGTCGTCGTGGGCGGTCGGCACATCGTTGGCGATGTCGACCTGCAGCGTGCCGGTGGAACGGCCGCCGCCCGCGTCGGTCACCACCAGGGCGATGTTGTCGACGCTGTCCGGCGTGTTCTGCGTGACCGGGTGGTCCAGCGTGTAGGTGTAGGTGAGCGTGCCCGCGGTCGGCAGGCTGCCGTTGGTCGCGGTCGGCTGGAAGCCGGTCAGGACCAGGGTGCCGTCCGGCGTGTGGATCGTCACCGGCGTGCCGCCGGAGAGCTGGCCCAGCTGGGTCGTGGTCAGCGTGGTGCCGCCGACGCTGACGCTGGCGAGGCCGTCTTCCGCGGTGATCGCGATGCTGCCCGTGGTCTGCTGGCTGCCGTCGTGGTCGGCCAGGCCGGACTCGTGCACGGTCGCCTGCCCCGTCGCACCGCCGTTGCCATCCACCGGCACGATCGACGGCGTGCCGTCGGTGTGGCCGTGGATGGTGATGGTCAGCGTGGTGGTGCTGCTGTCGCCGTCGGCATCCGTGATCGTGTAAGTGTAGGTCTCGGTGAGCGTGTCGCCGTCCTTCAGCGCGTTGACCACGGTGTTGGCGTTATCCACCGCGTAGCTGTAGCTGCCGTCGGCGTTGAGCACCAGCGTGCCGTACTGGCCGGCGACGCCACTGCCCACGTGCCCGCTGACCGGACCCGTGCTGTTGCCGGCGACGACGCCGGAGACCGGCGTGGCCGTGGCGTCGGCGCCGATGCGATCGGCGGCGCTGCCCGCGCCCGTGCCGGTGACGACGTTGCCGGTGACGGCCGCACCATCTTCGTTGACGTCGGCATGGTCGGCGTGCGCGGTCGGCGCATCGTCCATGATGTCGACGACGAGGCTGCCGTTGGCCGTGCCGCCGCCCGCGTCGGTGACGCTAAGCGCGATGCTGTCCGAACCATGGTCGCTGCCCGGCTGCGACTGCGTGCCACCCAGCGTGTAGGTGTACGACAGCGTGCCGCCGGTCGGCCGACCACCGATGGAACCGTCCGGCACGAAGCCGGTGAGTTCCAGCGTACTGCCGTTCGGCGTGACGATCGAGACCGGCGAGCCGCTGCTGAGCGAAGCCAGTTCGGCCGCGCTGAGCGTGCGCCCGCCGACGGTGATGCTGACCAGGCCATCCGGCGCGGAAATCGCGATGGTGTCGGTCGCCGTCTTGCTTGCGCCCGCCGGGCCATCCGGGGTCAGGCCCGCTTCCCACACGGTGGTATCGCCCAGCGCGTTGGTGCCGTTGCCATTGCCGTTGCCGTCGTGCGGATCGATCGACGGCGCGCCGTCGGTGTGGCCGTGGATGGTGATCGTCAGCGTGGTGGTGCTGCTGTCGCCGTCCGCGTCGGTGATCGTGTAGGTGTAGGTGTCGGTCAGCGTCTGGCCGTCCTTCAGCGCGTTGACCGTGGCGTTGCCGTTGTCGACCGCGTAGCTGTAGCTGCCGTCGGCATTCAGCACCAGCGTGCCGTACTGGCCGGCGACACCGCTGCCGATGTTGCCACTGGCGGCGCCACCCGGCGTACCCGCGACGACACCGGTCACCGGCGTGGCGGTGGCATCGGCGCCGATGCGATCGGCGTGGCCACCACCGGCATCGCCGGCGACGACGTTGCCCGTGAGCACCGCGCCGTCTTCGTTCACGTCACCCGTATCCGCGTGCGCCGTCGGCGTGTCGTTGACGATGTCGACGACGAGGTTGCCGGTCGACGTGCCACCGCCGGCATCGGTCACGCTCAGCGCGATCGTGTCGGTGCTGTCGGTGGTGTTCTGGGTCACCGCGTGGTCGAGCGTATAGGTGTACGCCAGCGTGCCGGCCGTCGGCACCGTGCCGTTGGTCGCCGTGGCCTGGAAGCCGGTCAGCACCAGGGTGCCGTCCGGCGTGTGGATGGTCACCGGGGAACCGCTGGACAGCGCGTCGAGCTGCGCCGTGGTCAGCGTCGTGCCACCGATGGTGACGCTGGTGAGGCCATCGGCCGCGGTCAGCGTGATCGACCCATCGACCGACTGGCTGCCATCGCCGTCGACCAGGCCCGACTCGTGCACGGTGGCCTGGCCGGCCGTCGCGCCGTTGCCGTCCACCGGCACGATCGACGGCGCGCCGTCGGTGTGGCCGTGCACGGTGATGGTCAGCGTGGTGGTGCTCGCGTCGCCATCCGCATCGGTGATCGTGTACGTGTAGGTATCGGTCAGCATCTCGCCGTCCTTCAGCGCGTTGACCGTCGGGTTGGCGTTGTCGAGCGCGTAGCTGTAGCTGCCGTCGGCGTTGAGCGTCAGCGTGCCGTACTGGCCGGTGACGCCGCTGCCGACGTTGCCGCTGGCCGCGCCGCCCGGCGTGCCGGCGACGACACCGGTCACCGGCGTGGTCGTGGCGTCGGCGCCGATGCGATCGGCCGTGCCGCCGCCTGCGTCACCCACGACCACGTTGCCGGTCAGGGCCGCGCCGTCTTCGTTCACGTCACCCGTATCCGCATGCGCGGTCGGGGTGTCGTTGACGATGTCGACGACGAGGTTGCCGGTCGACGTGCCACCGCCCGCGTCGGTGACGCTGAGCGCGATGCTGTCGGTGCTGTCGGCGCTGTTCTGGGTGACCGCATGGTCGAGCGTATAGGCGTAGCTGATCGTGCCCGCGGTGGGCACGCCGCCGACCGTCGTGGTCGCGGCGAAGCCGGTGAGCTCCAGCGTGCCGTCCGGCGTGTGGATCGTCACCGGGGTGCCGCTGGTCAGCGCATCGAGCTGCGCGACGGTGAGCGTGGTGCCACCGATGGTGACGCTGGTGAGGCCGTCGGCCGCCGTCACCGTGAGGGTGCCGGTGGTGGCCTGGCTACCGTCGCCATCGACCAGGCCCGACTCGTGCACGGTGGCCTGCCCCGCGACGGCGCCGTTGCCATCGACCGGCACGATCGACGGCGTGCCGTCGGTGTGGCCATGGATGGTGATGGTCAGCGTGGTGGTGCTGCGGTCGCCATCGGCGTCGGTGATCGTGTAGCTGTAGGTGTCGGTCAGGGTCTGCCCGGTCTTCAGCGCATTGACCGTCGCATTGGCGTTGTCCACGGCGTAGCTGTAGCTGCCGTCGGCGTTGAGCGTGAGCGTGCCGTACTGGCCCGCGACGCCGCTGGCGACCTGGCCGCTGACGGTGGTGCCGCCGCTGTTGCCTGCCGCCACGCCGGTGACCGGGGTGGCCGTGGTATCGGCGCCGACGCGGTCGGCGACGCTGCCGCCGGTGGTGCCGGAGACCACGTTGCCGGTGAGCGCGGCGCCGTCTTCGTTGACGTCACCCGTATCCGCATGCGCGGTCGGGGTGTCGTTGACGATGTCGACGACGAGGTTACCGGTCGCCGTGCCACCGCCCGCATCGGTGACGCCCAGCGCGATCGTATCGGTCGCGTCGGTGCCGGCCTGGGTGAGGGTGTGGTCGAGCGTATAGGTGTAGCTGAGCGTGCCCGCGGTGGGCACGCCGCCGACCGTCGTGGTCGCGCTGAAGCCGGTGAGCTGCAGCGTGCCGTCCGGCGTGTGGATCGTGACCGGCGAGCCGCTGGACAGCGCGTTGAGCTGCGCCGTGGTCAGCGTGGTGCCACCGACGGTGACGCTGGCCAGGCCATCGGCCGCGGTCAGCGTGAGCGTGCCGCTGGTGACCTGGCTGTTGTCGCCATCGACCAGGCCCGACTCGTGCACGGTGGCCTGGCCGGCGGTCGCGCCATTGCCGTCCACCGGCACGATCGACGGCGTGCCGTCGCTGTGGCCGTGGATGGTGATCGTGAGCGTGGTGCTGCTGCGATCGCCATCGGCGTCGGTGATCGTGTAGGTGTAGGTCTCGGTCAGGGTCTGACCGTCCTTCAGTGCGTTGACCGTCGCATTCGCGTTGTCGACGGCGTAGCTGTAGCTGCCGTCGGCGTTCAGGGTCAGCGAGCCGTACTGGCCGGCCAGCGCCGTGCCCACGTTGCCGCTGGCGTTGCCGCCCGGCGTGCCCGCGACGACGCCGGTCACCGGGGTCGTGGTGGTATCGGCGCCGATCCGGTCGGCCACGCCACCACCGGTGTCACCCGCGACCACGTTGCCGGTGAGGGCCGCGCCGTCTTCGTTCACGCTGCCGGTGTCGGCATGCGCGGTCGGGGCATCGTCGATGATGTCGACGACGAGGGTGCCGGTCGAGGTACCGCCGCCGGCGTCCTTCACGCTAAGGCCGATGTTGTCGACGCTTTCCGTGCCGGCCTGGGTCACCGTGCGATCCAGCGTGTAGCCGTAACTGATCGTGCCGGCCGTCGGCACGCCGCCGACCGTCGTGGTCGCGGTGAAGCCGGTCAACAGCAGGGTGCCCTGCGGCGTGGTGATGCTCACCGGCGAGCCGCTGGACAGCGCGTTGAGCTGGGCCGTGGTCAGCGTGGTGCCACCGATGGTGACGCTGGTGAGGCCATCGAGCGCCGTGACGGTCAGCGTACCGGTCGTCGCCTGGCTGCCGTCGTGGTCGACGAGGCCGGACTCATGCACGGTGGCCTGGCCGGTCGCCGCGCCATTGCCATCCACCGGCGCGATCGACGGCGTGCCGTCGGTGTGGCCGTGAATGGTGATGGTCAGCGTGGTGGTGCTGCTGTCGCCGTCTGCGTCGGTGATCGTGTACGTGTAGACCTCGGTGAGCGAATCACCGATCTTCAGCGCGTTCACCGTCGCGTTGTTGTTGTCCACCGTGTAGGTGTAGCTACCGTCGGCCTTGAGCACGATCGAGCCGTACTGGCCCGCGACCGCGGTGTTGACGCTACCGCTCGCCGGCGTGCCGGTGTTGCCCGCGGCGACGCCGGAGACCGGTGTCGTGGTGGTGTCGGCGCCGATCCGGTCGGCGACGCTGCCGCCCGTCGTACCCGAGACCACGTTGCCGGTGAGGGCCGCGCCGTCTTCGTTCACGCTGCCGGTATCGGCGTGTGCGGTCGGGGCGTCGTCGACGATGTCGACCGTGAGCGTGCCGGCCGACGTGCCGCCGCCGGCGTCGGTCACCTGCAGCGAGATGTTCTCGACGCTATCGGTGCCGGCCTGGGTGACGGTGCGATCCAGCGTGTAGGTGTAGCTGAGCGTGCCCGCGGTGGGCACGCCGCCGACCGAGGTCGTGGCGGTGAAGCCCTTCAGCACCAGGGTGCCCTGCGGCGTGGTGATGCTCACCGTCGCGCTGTTCGACAAGGCATTGAGCTGGGCGGTGGTCAGCGTGGTGCCGCCGATGGTGACGCTGCTGAGGCCGTCCAGCGCGCTCAGCGTGATCGTGCCGCTGGCGGACTGGCTGCCATCGTGGTCGACCAGGCCGGACTCGTGCACGGTCACCTGCCCTGCCGTCGCGCCGTTGCCATCCACCGGCACGATCGACGGCGTGCCGTCGGTGTGGCCATGGATGGTGATGGTCAGCGTGGTGGTGCTGGTGTCGCCGTCGGCGTCAGTGATCGTGTAGGTGTAGGTGTCGGTGATGGACTGGTTGTCCTTCAGCGCGTTCACCGTGGCGTTGTTGTTGTCGACGGTGTAGCTGTAGCTACCGTCGGCATTGAGGATCAGCGTGCCGTACTGGCCGGTGACGCCCGTGCCCACGCGGCCGCTCACCGTGCCGCCGGTGTTGCCCGCGGCGACACCGGTCACCGGGGTCGTGGTGGTATCCGAGCCGATCCGGTCGGCGACGCCACCGTTCGCATCGCCCGTGACGACATTGCCCGTGGCCGCGGTGCTGTCTTCGTTCGCGCTGCCGGTGTCGGCACGCGCGGTCGGCGTGTCGTCGACGATGTTGACGGTGATCGTGCCGTTGTCGGTGAAGCCAGCGCTGTCCTTCGTCGAGATCGCGATGACGTCGTTGCTGCTGGTGGCGCCCGGCTGGCTCACCGCACCGTTCAACACGTAGTGGTACGTGAGCGTGCCGTGCGCGTTGTCGGCACCCGGCGTGTAACCGGTGACGACCAGCGTGCCGTTGGCGGTCTGGATCGTGCGCTGCGCTTCCGGCAGCGCGGCGAGGTCCTGCAGCTGGGCCAGGGTCAGGGTGACCGAGTGGCCCGCGCCGTCGGCCGGGTTGCCGAGGGTGACGGTGGAGAGATCGTTGAACAGCGCGAAGCTCTCGGTGCCGTCGACGCCCTTGCTCGCGTCGTTGTTGGCCAGGCCCGCTTCGCTGACCTGGGTACCGCTGTTGACGGTGAAGTCGAACACGCGGGTGGTGACCAGCGCGTTCGAGGTGCCGCCATCGCCATCGGCGTAGCCGTACTGGTCGCCCTTCGCGCCGGCGACGTTGGTGTCGTTGTTGGTACCGTCGAGGTCGAGCGTCGGGCGATCCGGACGCGAACCGTGGTTGCCACCGTCGTTGACCGCGAGCTGGACCTGGAACGTTCCGTTCCAGAAGGCGTTGTTGTCGCCAGCCACGCCGGCCGGGACCTTCACGCCGACCACGTTCAGCGCCGCCTGCACCTGGGCGACCGTGCCGGTGAAGGTCACCGTGCTGTGGCCCTGGCCGTCGCTGCCGATGGTGTAGGCCGCGCCGTTGTAGGTGCCGCTGGCCCCGGTGTTGCCGTTGACGTCGTGGACGCTGAAGCCGGTCGGCAGGGTCACCGTCGCGCTGATCGGCGCGGTGCCCGCATCCGGGTCGGCGAGCGTGATGTGGCTGAGCGTGTAGACGCCGGCGGCGCTCTCGTTGCCCGAGTTCGGCGCGGTGATGCCGATCACCACCGGGTCGTTGATCGAGGACGGGAACACCGTGCGCGAGTTCGACGCGACGTTGGCGGTGAGACCGCCCGGGATCGCGGCATACGGGTTCACGACCGTGGTCGGCACGTTCTGCGTGCCGCCTGCCGCGTTGTTGTCCAGGCCGCCGTTGGCGGCGCCGGAGCCGTCCAGCGCACCGGTGGTACGGTCGCGCAGGCGGTCATCGGCGATCACCTGCACCTTGTACGACTGGTCGGCGTTGGCCAGCGTGCCGCTGATGCCGACCTGCAGGCCGGCGAGGTACGCGTTGACCTGGTCGCGGGTGCCGCGGATCACCAGGGCCGAGGCCGTGCCGCTAAAGGTGGTGTCGACCGTCGCGCCAGCGCTGCCACTGGTGGACGAACCGAGGGTGATGTTCGCGTAAGCCGACTGCGCCAGCGCATTGCCGTTGCTGTCGGTGATCCGCACCGTCACCTGCATGAAGTCGGTTTCGCCGGTGGTGATGCCACCACCGTCGGTGTAGTCGACGTCGCTGACCGAGAAGCCACCGACCGCGGTCGAGCCGTTGAGGTAGACGGTGCTCGTGTCGCTGACGCCGACGGTCGGTGCATCGTTGACCGGGGTGATGTCGATGGCAACGCTGATGTCGGCCGGGTTGTTCGACTGGCTGCCCGAGCCGGTGTCGCTGCCGATCTTCGAACCGGTATCGTCGAAGTGGACGGTGAGCGTCACGTCGCCCGCGGCGCCGCCATTCTGGTCGTGGTTCGCGTTGCTCGCGCTCTTGTAGGTCAGGCCCAGCGCCGTGTCGTTCAACAGGGCCTGGATGTCGCTGGCCCGGCCGGTGAGCACCAGGGTGCCGCTGTTGTCGCCGCTGATCGTCACCGCGCGGCTGCCGGCCGCGCTGGAGGTCGCACTGCCCTGCGTCCCGTTGCCACCGATGCCGAGCACGCCCTGGCCGACGTTCAACGTCACCGTGATCGGCGTGTCGAACGCGGCCGACTCCGGATCGGCGACCTGGAAGCTGCCGCCGATGAAGGTGGCCTGGTCTTCGAACGTGGTCACGTTGGACGGACCGGTCAGCGTGCCGATCTCATTGACGCTGGACGCGCGCACCACCACCGATGCCGCGGCGAGGTTGCCGCTCAGCGCCGGGACGGCGGCGCTATACCAGTTGTATTCGGTCGCATCGACCGGCACCGTCGACGGGCCCGTGCCGGTACCCGGCGTGGTCGACTGGTTGGCCGGGCCGCCGTTGGCGCCCGCGGTCAGCGCGCCGGTGGTCGGATCGCGCAGGCGATCGTCCGCGATGACCTGGACCTGGTACTTCGCGTCCATGTCGCCACCGAAGGTGACGGTCAGGCCGGCGAGCGCGGCATTCACCTGCGCGCGCGTGCCGCTCAGCACGAGGTAATCGCTCGCGCCGTTCTTGTCGCTGTCGACGCGTGCGCCAGCACCCGTCGCATAGCCGATCGACACGCCATCGTTCGCGTAGTCGGCCGCGCTGAAGGCGGTGCCGTTCGCGTTGAGCAGGCGCACGGTGACCTGGATGAAATCGGTCTCGCCGTTGGTGATCGTGGTCAGGTCCGGATCGGCGACGCTGAAGCCCGGCACCTGGTTGTACTGCGGATTGGTGCTGTCGAGGTCGACCGGGCCGGCCGGCGCGGTGACCGTCGGTGCATCGTTGGTCGGCGTCGTGTAGATCCAGAACGCGTTGCCGGCCTGTTCCTTATCGCCGTCGGAAACGGTGAAGTTGAACTTGTCGCCCGGGGTATCCGAGTACACGGTACCGGTCGATTCGGTGCCGTCGTTGAGGTAGTAGATCCGCCCCGCGTTCACGTCGGCCTGGGTGAACGACGAGCCCTTGCCGAGGATGTGGAAGGTCACGCCGCCATCGGTGGAAATCGCGACGTTGCCGTGGGTCGGCGCGGTGGTGATCGCGTACTGCACCTGGGTGGCGCTGCTGTCCGGATCGTAGGCCTGCAGCATCGACGAGGTGATCTGCGCGTAGCCGCCTTCGGCGACGGTCAGCGGTTCGTTCGCCGGGGCGCCACCGATGTTGTTCGGCGAGTCCGACGGGACGGTCGGATCGGCGAGGGTCGGATCCTTCGCGATCGACGGCGCGTCGTTGACGTTGGTGATCTGGATGCCGACCGTGCCGGCCGTGGCCGAGCGCTGGCCCCAGCGGTCCTGCGCCTCGACGGTGAAGCTGGTGTTGCGCACTTCCGAGCCATTGCTGACAAAGCGCAATCCGGTGGTGCCGGTCGCATCGGTGATGATCGACGCATCGATCAGCTGGCCGACCGCGACGTTCGCCCAGCTATGGCCACCGTCGGTGGAGTATTGCAGCGTGCCGCCGGCGGGCAGGCTGGTGACGATGAACTTCAGCGCGTTCGGACCGGTCGCGTCGTTGTTGTACGCGTAGTTGTTGCCACCCTTGGCGAGGGTCGGCGAGCCTTCCAGGTAAGACTGGCTGGTCGCGTCATCCGGATCGCTGATGCCGAGCTGGCCGCGGGTAAGGTACGCGGTATCGCCTTCGGCGATCACCGTATTCGACGAACCGGTGACCACCGGCGCGTCGTTGGTCGGGTTGACGTAGATGTCGAACGACGGCGTCCAGGTATCGGTCGTGCTCACGCCGTTCTGGATCGTCACAAGGCCCGCAGTCACCGAGAAGTTCGCGGTGACGTGGAAGTTTTCGCTGTCGCCGTCGTGCTGGAAGCGCACGTTGCCGGCATCGAGGTCGGCCTGGGTAAAGGTGCCGTAGACACCGACGTTCACCCAGGTGGTGCCGACCAGCTTCTGCATGGTGCCGGCGCTGTCGTTGACCTCGTGGTTGGTGAAGCCGAGGAAGGTGTAGACCACCTGCGACGGATCCACGCCATTGGCGGTGTAGCTCAGGCCCGGGTCGACCGAGAAGTTGGTCGGCTGGCCGTTGGTGGTCGTGCCGTGCAGGATGATCGCACTGCCTTCGTCGACGGTGCCCAGCGCGTTGCCGCTGGGATCGACGCCGGCGTAGGTCGAGCCATTGTGCGAACCGACCGGGTCGTGGATCGGGAAGTTGCCGCCGTTCCCGTTCTGGGTTTCGACCAGGTGGATGTTGAAGCTGTAGTTGTTGAGCGGCGCGGACTGCAGCTGGCTGGTGTAGTCGCCACCGATGCGGGTAAACGGGGTGCCGTCGGCGTTCCAGCGCAGCGCCGTGGTGTTGTCGACCACGGTGAAGTTGAAGGTGTCGGTCTGGTTCGCACCGGCGCCCGAGGTCTGCACGTACTGCACGCGGCCGGCGCGGACGTCGGCCATGGTGAACACGCCGCCGTCCTTCAGCTCCTGGCCGTTGAGCAGCAGGTAGCCGTGGGTGAGGCCAGCCTGGCTGGTGACGAAGCTGACGTTCGCCTCGGGCGAGTCGACGTCGGTCGCGCCGATCATCGACGTGGTCAGCACCACGGAATACGCACCGGCCGTGCCGTTGCCGGCCTGGGTCACGGTCGCGTCGCGCGTGCTCGCGGCGATCAGCGCCGGATCGTCGTCCACCGCGTTGACGTGCAGCACGATGGTGCCGTCGGTCGAACCCGGCGTGCCGGTGCCACCGCCCTGGTCGGTGACGCGGACGCCGTAGCTGTCCTGGGTGACGCCGTCGACGCCGTCGTTGCTATAGGTCAGCAGGTTGCGCTGCGAGTAGTCGAAGGTGAGCCCGGTGGCGGTCACCGCCGTGCCGTTGAAATACAGCGTGCCGTGGGTCGGCAGCGCGGTGATCGTAACCTGGAGCGTCGTGTCGCCCGGATCGCCGCCGGCATCGGCGGTGATCCACTGGCCGACGTTGCCGGTGCCCTGCGCGTTGGCGGGCTGGCCTTCGTAGACATCGCCTTCGCCGCCGACAGTGGGCAGCTGGTTCACCGGGGCGACATTGAGGGTCACGTGCACGTTGGCCGAGCTGGCCAGCGGCGTCGCACCGTCGTTCACGCGGGCGCTGAAGCCATCGCCCACGTCCTGGTTCGCGCCGGTGGCGGTGTGGACGTAGGACAGCTTGCCGTCGATCACGTCCTGCTGGGTGAAGATCGAGCCCGCGCCGAGGCGGTTGCCGTCCAGCACGAGATAGCCGTACTGCGGCAGCGCGGTGAGGCTGTAGACGATCTGGCCGGCGGTCTGCGTGCCAGCCGACACTTCCGGATCGATCGCGTTGAGCGTATCGACGCCGATCACCGTGGTGCTCGGGCCGCCGCTGTTGCTGACTTCCTGCACCGTCTTGGTCGCGTCGGAAATCGTCGTCGGATCGTTCGACGGCGTGATGGTCACGTCGACCGAGCTGCTCGCCGAGAGCGATTCGGCGTCGGTCACCGTCACGGTGATGGTGGTCTTCGCCGCGGTGTTGCCGAGCTCGACGTCGGCCGCCACGAAGGTCAGCTGGTTGAGCCAGGCCTGCGACTGGGCGCGGGTGCCGGTGAAGCTGAGGCCGCCGGTGATGGCCGTGCCACCCGAGCCGGAGGTGAGCGTGCCCTTGCCGGTGTCGCCGACCACGGCCTTGACCGTGATGACATCGCCGCCGACCGCGTCGTCGGTAATCGTCCAGCCGCTGAGCGTGCCGCGGTCCGCGCCGGTCGCATTGAGCGTGCTCGGTTCGGACACGGTAAGGGTCTTGCTGGTGGTGTCGACCGTCGGCGCGACCAGCAGGCCGTCGTAGTCGAGCGCCAGCGTGCGTGCCTCGATGTGGCCCGTGCTGCTTTCCAGCACCCAGTCGCCGCCGAGCGCGGCCGCGCCGGTCGCGTCGGTGGACGAGGCCACGTCGGCGTGGGTCAGCGTCGCCATCTGGGTGACCAGGGCGGTGTCGTGGCTGGAGACGTCGCAGCCGTAGACCAGGATGTCGCCGCCCGTGCGCAGGGTCGCGCCCACTTCGCCCAGCTGGCTGGAGAAGCTGGCGATGTTCGCCGCGGTCACGGTGTCGGTGCCGAGCGAAATCGAGTCGCTGGCACCGTGGCTGATGATGTGGATGGCGCTGATGTCGTGCTCGCCGCGCAGGGCGTTCGCGAGCTGGTCCATGCCGGAGGACTTGTCGTTGATGACGACGACCTGGCTGTCCTTTGGTAGCTGGGCGACCAGCGACTGCCAGTTGGCGACGCTTTCGTCGACGACGTAGACCTCGTGGCTGGCCGGTGCGGCCGGGGCCGGGGCGGAAGCGCCCGGGGTCGCGTGGGCGGCTTCGGCGGCGGATGCCGCGTGCGTGTCTGCCGAAGCCACGGCGGCGGCCGGCGCCGGCGCGGGCTGCGCGGGCGGCTGCACGGCATGGCCGGGTTGCTCGGTGGCGGCACTGTGGAACCTGCCGGCGTCATGCGCCGCTTCGGCCGGGTCGGCGTGGCGGGCGGCTTCCACGAGCGCCGCGCCGTCGTACATCTGGCGGGGCTCCAGCGCGTAGCGGTGCGCGCGCGGGCGGAAGGGGTTCTTCGACTTGTTCCCTGACATGGTGCGCCTTTCGTAAACGGGCCGTTCCACGAGCCGAACGCGTCCATCCCGCGTCCGGAGAGCGCAGGCGGTTCAGTTCGGTGAAGAAGCTGTGATGAAAGTCACAGCACTTTTCGCGATGCTATGTATCGCGGGTGCAACGGGGAAGGGGGCGGGGCAGGAACTTATGTCATGCTAGGCGTGACAATGGCCGCCAGGCAGGTCGGATCGGCGTGTGGTCGAAAACGGCAAGGCCTGCGATCCGTTGGGGCGGGCGGGATACGCGCTTCCGGCAACTAATGATGGTTTACATAAAACCGCGCCGTTTGCGTCTAAGTAAAACTTCTAGGAATTTTTCCCGATCGTGACAGGGATCAAGGCGCAAGCGCGAACTCGCGCCGGTTCTCAAAGCGATCACGGATAGGACAATGGACCCGCCGCGGGGTGTCGGCGGGCCAGGGACACCACGCCAACCGATACGGGTAGGATTTGCCGCCTATGCATGTGCCGACTTCCAGCGAGCGCGACGCACCGGGGATGGACACGATCGATAACCTGGGCGACCTGTACCTGCTGGTGCAGGCGGTCGAGGCGGGTGGCTTTTCGGCGGCGGCGACCCGGCTGGGCACCACCCGCTCGCTGGTCAGCCGGCGGATCCTGGCCCTGGAAGAACGACTGGGCGCCCGCCTGATCCATCGCAACGCACGCCAGTTCGCGGTCACCGCCGTCGGCCAGCGGGTCTACCAGCATGCCTCGGCGATGTGCGAGGCCGCCCGCGCGGCCGAGCAGGCGGCGGTCTCCGCGCACGAATCCCAGCAGATGATCCGGATCGAGGCACACGGCCTGGTCTCGCCCATGGCCACCGCGTTGATCTCCGACTTCGCCGCCCTGCATCCGCGTACGCGCTTTGCCATCAGCATCGGCAGCGGCGACATGGAACGGCTCTTGCGCCAGCAGACCGACGTGATCCTCAGCCTGCGCGACTCCCTGCCCGACAGCACCGACGTGGTGGCCCGCGCGCTGGGCCGGCTGCGCCGGGTCACCGTCGCCAGCCCCGAACTGATCCGTCGTACCGGCATACCCGACCACCCCGGCGAGCTGGACGACGGCGACTGCCTGGGCCACGGCGCCGAGAACGCCGGTTACTGGCACTTCCGCGGCATGAGCCCGCACCGGCGCAACGTCCGCGTCGCCTTTGCCGACGTCGCCGCGCTGGTCGCCGCGGTCGAAGGCGGGCTCGGCTACGCCCAGCTGCCGCTCTACCTGGTCGACGACGCGATGGCGGCCGGGCGCATGTCGCCCGTGCTCGAAGCCTGGGAGCCCGAGCCCCTGCCCCTGCATGCCCTGACCGCCACCGGTCGCGTCGCCAGCGATCTCACCGTGGCCTTCGTCCGCTATATGCAGACCCGGTTGAGCCCGGCCGACTAGGCCGCGCGCGCCTCGTTCCACCAGCGAAAACAGCGCCCTTCACAAGCTGCCGTTTCCGCGGATCTAAAGCCCTTTTTGCTCACAGCGAAAACCTTGCAACCGCAACATCCCGGTGCGATGGTCAATCCCGACGGCGCATGTCGTCGCAGTACTCATCCATCACCGCCGGGGGGCGTGAAGGACGTCATGGGATTGATACCAGCACCACCGACACGCGCATCGCTGATGCGCCTGACCAACCTCGTGGCCGTGTTGCACGAACTGCGCGTGGAAGGCATCGAAGGCTTCGTCTCGCAAGCGGAATTCCTCGGGCTGTCGACACTCGCCCTCGCCGACACCATGGTCGGCGGTGAAATCACCGACGAGATCGCGCGCAACATCGAGTGGTCCGCGAACAAGCCGCACCTGTGGCTGGACGACGACCACTCCGCCGACCCGCTGGCCTGACCATGCGAAAGGTTTGTGAAGGCGCGCCGGTTGCGACATGCGCGGCCTCCTCGTTATCGTTCGACCCGGGGAAAACAGGGGACCGCGCATGTCGCGAATTTTGATGGTGGCCTTCCGGCCACATGCGGGGCAGCGCGAGGCATTGCTGTCACTGCTGCATTTCCAGCATATGCACGTCCGTGGACTGGGCTTCATCGCGAAGCGCCAGCCATGGCTGATGGAAGCCGCCAACGGCGAGATCGTCTACGTCGCCGGCTTCGACGACTGCGGCCAGGTCGATCTGTGCTGGGAAGACGAAACGTTCCAGGACATCAACAGCCAGATCTCGGACATCGCCGACATGGTGCCGTTGCGGAGTTTGCATGAGGCGAGTGCGGCGTATGTGGATATGGAGGCGTTGGAGCCGGTGGGTGCGTGACGCGCGTTGAAACCCATCGCGCGCAGGATCGCCGCACCCCTGTAGGAGCGCGCCTGCGCGCGATTGCCGTTTCTTTTAACGCCCAATCATCTTCATCAAATGCTCCGGATACCGCTCACCGGTAACGGCAATATCCGCCGCCGCCTTCTCGATCCCCTCCAACTCCGCCCCCGTCAACACGACGTCGGCCGCGGCGATGTTCTCTTCCAGCCGATGCAGCTTCGTCGTCCCCGGGATCGGCACGATCCACGGCTTGCGTGACAACAACCACGCCAGCGCGACCTGCGCCGGTGTCGCGCCCTTCGCCGTGGCGAGGTCTTTCAACAGGTCGACCAGCGCCTGGTTCGCCTGCATCGCTTCGGGCGTGAAGCGCGGGAGGATCTTGCGGAAGTCGCCTTCGCTGATCTTCGTATCCTTGCCCATCGCACCGGTGAGGAAGCCCTTGCCCAGCGGGCTGTACGCGACGAGGCCCACGCCGAGCTCTTCGCAGGTCGCGAGGATGCCGTTGGTTTCCGGCGTGCGCGTCCACAGCGAGTATTCGTTCTGCAGCGTCGCCACCGGCTGCACGGCATGCGCGCGACGCAGCGTATCGGCGCTCGGTTCGGACAAACCGAAGTGCCGGACCTTGCCCTCGGCGATCAGTTCCTTCACCGCGCCGGCGACGTCTTCGATCGGCACCGACGGATCCACGCGGTGCTGGTACAGCAGGTCGATGGTCTCGATGCCGAGGCGCTTGAGCGAACCTTCGGCGGCCTTGCGGATGTGCTCGGGGCGGCTGTTCAGGCCGTTCTGCTTACCCGTGTCCGGATCGATCTCGAAGCCGAACTTGGTCGCGATGACGACCTTGTCGCGGATCGGCGCCAGCGCCTTGCCGACCACCACTTCGTTGGTGAACGGACCATAGACTTCGGCAGTGTCGAAGAACGTCACGCCACGGTCGAAGGCGGCACGGATCAGGTCGATCGCCTCGGCTTCCGGGGTGACCGTGCCGTAGCCGAAGTTCAGGCCCATGCAGCCGAAGCCGATGGCGGAGACGTCGAGGCCGCTATGGCCCAGGGTGCGCGTTTTCATGAGATGCCTCGGAGAGGTGGGAGTGTCGGGGTGGCAGCCATGGGACCGCCGCAGGACACCAATCTAGGCCTCGCGCGACCATCCCACTAGTCGTCTGAAACGGCATGTACTTATGAATTCATCGCATAAGTGCTGCTACCCTGCGTGCTGGCACAGGCACCCCGGGGCACGGCATGCGCAAGGACATCCAGGACATCATGGCCTTCATCGCGGTGGCCCGCGAACGCAGCTTCACCCGCGCCGCCGCGAAGCTGGGCACCTCGCAGTCTGCCCTCAGCCACACCATCCGTGGGCTCGAGGCGCGGCTCGGCGTGCGCCTGCTGACCCGCACCACTCGCAGCGTCGCCCCGACCGAAGCCGGCGAACGCCTGCTGCGCACGGTTGGCCCGCGACTGGAAGAGATCGAAGCCGAAGTCGATGCGCTCGGCGAACTGCGCGAACGCCCCGCCGGCCATTTGCGCATCACCACGGCCGAACACGCCGCGAACAAGATCATCTGGCCCACGTTGGAACGCTTCCTGCCGCAGTACCCCGACATCTCGGTGGAAGTGGCGGTGAACTACCAGCTGGTCGACATCGTCGCCGAGCGCTTCGACATCGGCATCCGCCTCGGCGAACAGGTGGCCAAAGACATGATCGCCGTACCGATCGGCCCCAGCGAACGCATGGCTGTGGTCGCCACGCCCGCGTACTTCGCCAAACGCAAACGGCCGAAGACACCGCAGGAGCTCACCGACCACAACTGCATCAACCTGCGCCTGCCGACGCTGGGCGGGTTGATGGTGTGGGAGTTCGAGAAGGACGGGCGCGAGGTGAAGGTGCGGGTCGAAGGCCAGGTCACGGCAAGCACCGGGACGCAGATGCTCGATGCTGCTCTACGCGGGCTGGGGCTTGGGATGGTCCCGGAGGACATGGCACGGCCGCATGTCGAAGCCGGCACGCTGGTCAGCGTGCTGGAGAAGTGGTGCGAACCGTTCCCCGGGTACCACCTGTACTACCCGAACCGCCGGCAAGGCGCGCCCGCCCTCACCGCGCTGGTCGAAGCCCTGCGGTACACGTCACCCCTGTAGGAGCGCGCCTGCGCGCGACATCTCCTCGCGAAACCCATCATGGTGGTTTCCATCATGTCCTCCATGATCACCCCTGTCGCAGACCCCATCGCGCGCAGGCGCGCTCCTACAGAGGCCAGGCTGCACCATCGGCCAACGTCGTATTGACACGCTCTCCGGGCATGGGAGGATGGCCGCGCTGGATTACCGGCCGTCGGGCCGTGCGACCACCTGGGGGAAAATGCATGGATCAGGCAGTAGAGGGCGCGGGCTCTGTGTTGAGCCGCGAGAACACGATCGCTGGACCGCGTTTCAATCGCTGGCTGGTTCCACCTGCCGCCCTCGCCATCCACCTGTGCATCGGCATGGCCTACGGGTTCTCGGTGTTCTGGCTGCCGATGTCGACCTTGTTGCCCGGCGCGGATATCGCGACCTGTGCCCAGCTCGGTTTCTTCGACCAGCTGTTCACCACCAACTGTAACTGGACCGTTCCCGCGGTCACCCACATCTTCGAAACCTTCATCGCGATGCTCGGCATCTCCGCGGCGATCTGGGGCGGCTGGCTGGAACACGCGGGGCCGCGCAAGGCCGGCGTGATCTCCGCGCTGTGCTGGGGCGGTGGCCTGTTGGTGGCGGCGCTGGGCGTGAAGCTGCACCAGTTGTGGCTGGTCTACCTCGGCGCGGGCGTGCTCGGCGGCATCGGCCAGGGCCTCGGCTACATCACCCCGGTATCGACGCTGATCAAGTGGTTTCCCGACCGGCGCGGCCTGGCCACCGGCTTCGCGATCATGGGTTATGGCGGCGGCGCACTGATCGGCGCACCGATCGCGGTCGCGCTGATCAAGCACTTCAGCGAAGGCGGCGTGCCGGGCGTGGCCGCGACCATGCTGGTGATGGGCCTGCTCTACCTGCTGGTGATGTTGTGCGGTGCCTTTGGCTTCCGCGTGCCGCCGTCCGGCTGGCGTCCGCTGGGCTGGACCCCACCGGCGGAAACAAGCAACAAGCTGATCACCCATCGCCACGTGCATTTGAACCGCGCATGGAAGACCCCGCAGTTCTGGCTGATCTGGGTGGTGTTGTGCATGAACGTCACCGCCGGCATCGGCGTGCTGGCGATGGCCAGCCCGATGTTCCAGGACGTGTTCGGCGGCAGGCTGCTCGGGCTCGATGCATCGGTGACGCTGACGCCGGAACAGAAAACCGCGATCGCCGCGTCCGCAGCCGGCCTCGTCGGACTGATCAGCCTGTTCAACAGCCTGGGCCGGATCTTCTGGGCATCGATGTCGGACTTCATGGGCCGCAAGACCACCTACTTCGTGTTCTTCGCCCTGGGCATCGTGCTGTATTGCACCCTGCCCTCGCTCGGCCACGCCGGCATGGCCGCGGCCTTCGTCTTCGCGGTATGCATCATCCTGTCAATGTACGGCGGCGGCTTCGCCACGGTGCCTGCCTATTTATCCGATCTGTTCGGCACGCAGATGGTCGGCGCGATCCATGGCCGCCTGCTCACCGCATGGTCGGTCGCCGGCGTCGCCGGTCCGTTCCTGATCGCCGCCGTGCGCGAAGCGCAGCTCAACGCAGGTGTCGCGAAAAACCTCGTCTACGACCGCACGCTATACATCCTCGCCGTGCTGTTGCTGGTAGGCATGGTCTGCAACCTGCTGGTGAAGCCGGTGAAGGAGAAAGACCTGATGACCGACGCCGAGCTCGCGCACGAGAAGTCGTTGCAGCGGGAGACGGCGGAGGTGTCGGCGCGGGCGCAGGATGCGGCGCGCGGGGCGTTCGGCGTGGTGGGCGTGCTGGCCTGGGCGCTGGTGGGGGTGCCGTTTTTGATCGGGGTTTATATCGCGATTGGGAAGGCGGCGGCGTTGTTTTGAATCAAGGCATCGCGCGCAGGGTCGCCTCGCCCCTGTAGGAGCGCGCCTGCGCGCGATGTCCCATCAATGCGCCACACCCGCCCGGCCATCCGCCATCGTATGCAACAGGGCAACCAACTGCTCCCCATCATAAGGCTTAGACATAAACACCCCCCGCGCAGGCATATCCCCCTGCGCCACATGGATATGGCTCGACGTCACCACGATCTCGATCGGCGGCCAGCGCTCGCGGATCACCGCGGCAAGGCGGATGCCGTCCATGCCACCCGGCATGTCGATGTCGGTAAACACGATGCGGATGTCCAGGCGTTTTTCCAGCACGGCGACGGCCTCGCCCGCATCGCCCACGGAGACCACCTCGAAACCGCCGTCCTCGATCAGTTCGATCGCCATGAGGCGGATCAGTGGCTCGTCTTCGACGACGAGGACGACGGGTTTGGCGGATGCTACGTGACCCATGGAATTCATGCCTGCTGCAAATGCAAAAGCGGAGTGGAAAGCTCCAGGAAAAACCCTTCGGGGCGGTACTCCGTAGTGACGCTGCCTGAGCCCAGGCCCATGCGGATCAGGCGATAGCCGAAGCCCTTGCGTGCGGGCTCGACGACGACCGGGCCGCCGGATTCCTTCCAGACCATGTGGAAGTGCCCGGCGTCGACCGACCAGCTGAGTGTTACGCGACCGGTATCGTTCGACAGCGCGCCGTATTTCACGGCGTTGGTGATCAGCTCGTGCAACAGCAGGGACAGCGACAGCGTGGCTTTTGCGCCGAACTCGAAGTCGGGTCCCTCGAAGTCGACGCGGCCTTCCATGCACAGCCGGCCGAACGCGGCTTCGGCGATGTCCTGCACCGGTGCGTCGTGCCAGTTCCGGCGGAACAGGATGTCGTGCGCCGAACTGAGCGCATGGATGCGTTTTTCCAGCGCCTGTACCGGCTCGCGCTCGGTAACGGTGCGCAGGGTCTGCATCGCCAGGGCCTGGACCATCATCAGCGTGTTCTTCAGCCGATGGCTCATTTCCTGGTTGAGCACGTCCTGTAGCTCTTCCGCCTTGCGCCGTTCGGTGACGTCGCTGAAGAAGCCGATGAGCCGCTCACCGGACAGCGGCGTCATGCGGGTTTCGAACCAGCGCCCTACCCGCAGGGTCGACGGGCTCACATGCACGACCGGCGTACGGGTCTGCAACAGGCGCTCGAACACGGGAAGCAGTTCGGATAGGGCCGAAGGCGACACCACGCTGAGCAGGGTGCCGTTCGCACGCGACGTGTCCACGCCCGTCAGGCGGCCGAACGACGGATTGACCTCTTCGAAGAGGAAATCCGTCACCGTACCGTCCGGCGAACGCACCACGCTGCCGACATAGAACCCCTCGCGCATCTGCTCGAACAGGGTCCGGAACTTCCGCTCGGAGGCACCGACGCGGATTTCCTTGTCGACGATCACCGCCACCGATTCCAGCAGGCGAATGTCCTGCGGTGTCCATTCGCGCGGCACGGTGTCGATCGCCGCCAGCGCGCCGATCAGTTCACCGCCGGGCATGTGGATCGGCACACCGAGGTAGGCCGCGACGCCAAGGTCGGGAATGGCGAGGTTGTCGCGAACCAGCGGCTCGGCCATGGCGTCCGGCACGACGAAAACCGTGCCACGGTCGACGACATGCTGGCAGAACGAATGCGTGATCGGCGTTTCGCCCAACGACGCCCAGGGCTCGGGCATGCCCGAATGCCCCGCGAACACCTGGCGATGTTCATCGACGATCGAGACGATGGCCACGGGCACGTCCAGCATCTGCCGAACCAGTTCGGTCAGGTGCGAGAACTGCTCATCGCCGGGCCGGTCAAGCAGGCCGCTGCGGCGAAGTTCGTGGATGCGGGTCGAAGGACTGCGGAGGAAGGAATCGCCGGGCATGGGCGGGATAGTGGCCGTGGCGATGGGAACGGGGCGTCAACGTCGTCACGTTCGTCAAGGTGGCGTCGAGGGGCCGGGGTCGGCGCACTGCATCTGCCAGCAGGCCTGCCTCCATTGATGAATGGCACGCATAGGTCCAAGCGACGCGCGGGCATTTATCGGGCACGCGCCGGCGCCTAAGGTGGGTGGTCGCCTGCCAGCCCGGCGGGCCGTCCCCGCCTCATGCCTGGAGCCACCATGACCATCCCCGACACCACCCCGATCCCAGGCTGCCTGGCCCAGCCGTCCCTGGACGTCATCCGCGCGGTCTCTCCCGCGCTCGCGCGTTACACCAGCGAGACCCTGCACGACGACGTGTGGCATCGACCGGGGTTGGGCCGTCGCGATCGAAGCATCGTCACCGTCGCGGCGCTGATCGCGCGCCAGCAGTTGATCGAGATGCCGTCGCAATTCGCGCGTGCGCTCGACCATGGCGTGACGCCGGCCGAGCTTTCCGAGATCGTCACCCACCTGGCCTTCTACGCGGGCTGGCCGAATGCGATGGCGGCCGTGGTGGTCGCGCACGAGGTGTTCAGCGCGCGAGGCATCGACGCGACGCAGCTGCCGCCGGCACGTCCGGAGTTATTGCCACTGGACGAAGAAGCCGAAGCCAGACGCGCCACCGCCGTCAACGCGAGCGCTGGCCCGGTCTCCGAAGGTGTCGTGCACTACACCGCCGAGGCGCTGTTCAAGGACCTGTGGCTGCGTCCCGACCTGAAGCCACGCGATCGCAGCCTCGTCACCGTCGCCGCCCTGATCGCCAACGGACAGGTCGCGCAGATCCCCTACCACCTCAATCGCGCGATGGATAACGGGCTGACCCAGGCGGAAGCGTCCGAAGTGCTGACCCACCTCGCCTTCCATGTCGGCTGGCCAAACGTGTTCTCGGCGATCCCCGTGGCCAAGGGTGTGTTCGAGGGGCGCTGACCTCGACGCCCTGGCAACGCGCGGCGTGCGCTGCCAGGGCGTCGACTAACTAAACACCGGGAATCACGCCCCGCTGGCGAGCAACTCATCCAGCTGTGCGAACTGCTCGGGCAGGCCTTCCGCGGAGCCGACGATGGCTTCGTCGCGCGCGGCTTCCGACGGATAGAGTTCGTGCAGCGTCACCAGCGTCTTGCCGCCGTGTTCCTCGAAGGTCACGGTGGTCAGCGCGCCGTCTTCGCTTTCTTCGTTGGTCCACTGCAGGCGCGTGTTCGTGGTCACTTCCTTGTACGTGCCGAAGAACGCCATCGGCTGGGGGAAGTTCGGGTGCTTGAAGACCAGGCGATAGGTGCCGCCGGTGCGGATGTCCATCTCGCACGAGACCAGGTCCATCCCTGCGGATTTCGGCACCCACCAGCTCTTGAACAGATCGGGCGTGCTCCAGGCCTTGAAGACGAGGTGCACGGGGGCATCGAAGGTCCTGGTGACGACGAGTTCGCGCTCGGCCTTGCGTTCCACCTGGGTGGGGTTGCGGGTGGGGCTACTTGCGTTTCCGTTTGGCATGGGTGTTCTCCTCGCGTTTCAGGCGTTCGATGACCTCGTCCAGTGCGTCGAAGCGTGTGCTCCAGAGGAGGCGGTGCTGTTCGATCCAGGCGGCTTCTTCTTCCAGCCGTCGCTGCCCCAGCTTGCAGGTGCGTACGCGACCGACCTTCTCGGTGGTCACGAGGCCCGCCTGCTCCAGGATGGTGACGTGCTTCTTCATGCCCGTCAGGGTCATGTGGAACTTCTCGGCCAGGTCGCTGACCGAGGCATCGGCGCTGCCCAACTGCTGCAACACGCCGCGCCGGGTGACGTCGGAGAGTGCGGCGAAGGTCATGTCGAGGCGGTCTTGATACTGAACCATGTGGTTCACTGTATGCCGGCTTGCGGGGATCGGCAAGTGCCCATGAAGGCCTCGCCCGATACCACCTCCGTCGCCAAAACCCGCTATGTTGCAGCGGATACGTCCCAGGCCCATCGAGGTGCAGCGTGCCAGTGTCATCCAAGAGGCCTTCCGGGTTTTCGACGTTCCGTGCCGGCGGCAAGATCGCGGCGATGGTGTTCGCCAGCGTGCTGTTGATGCCCCTGCAATGGGTGGTGCAGCGTTTCACGAACGGCCGGGCGACATCGGTGCTGCCACGACTGTGGTTCCGCTGCCTGCGCGCGGCGATGGGTATTCGCGTCGACGTCGTCGGCACGCCGCGCGAGGGTGGCGGCACGGTCTTCGTCGGCAACCACGTATCGCACTTCGACATCCTGGTGCTCGGCAGCCTGCTACGCGCTCGCTTCATCGCCAAGGACGACATGGAGCGTTGGCCCGGCATGCGCTTCATCGGCGAGCTGGGCCAGACGTTGTTCATCAGTCGCAAGCGCAGCGATGCCGCGAACGTGGCCGCGTCGCTGTCGGCGAAGATGCAGGCGGGGCAGGACCTGGTGCTTTTCCCCGAAGGCACCACGTCGTCCGGCGAGCAGGTGGCGCCGTTCAAGTCGAGCCTGTTCTCGCTGTTCATCGACAAGGACGGCACCGGAGCCGCGTGGACGTTGCAGCCGTTCACGCTGGATGTCGTGTCTGTCGACGGGCATGCGCTATCGGCCGGTGCCGATCGCGATATCTACGCTTTCCACGGCGGCATGGACGCGGGTGCACACGTGAAGCGTTTCCTGCGCCTGTCGGGTGCGCTCGTGCGCGTCGTGTTCCATCCGCCGGTCACGGTGACGCCGGACACGGATCGCAAGGCGCTGGCGGCGCGGTTGCATGCGGTGGTGGCGTCGGGGCTTCGGGGCGAAGCCGCCGCTGCATCCACCGCGTCGCCATCTTGATCGCGAAGGCCTCCGTGCGCACCCTGCCCTCCACGGCATGGTCGTGGTTGCCATCGGGAAACAGGCTGACGCGGTAACCGTCCTGCGTAGCGAGTTCACGCACGAAGGCGACCCGTCGCCCCGAGGCATCGATGCCGTAGCGGTACGGACTCTGGCCGTTGAGCAGGTCGGTCGATCGCGGTGGCCAGGTCAGGGTCGTCATGGCGCGGACATTACGCCGCCGCGATCTCAGGGAACGGGATTGGCTTCGTGGCGCGGCTGCACGCGCCGGCATGACCACCGGGCGATTGACAGTTTCCGGGCCCTTCCCTAGCGTCAGCCGTCTGTCCAAGGAGTGACTGATGCGCAACCTGCTCGCCGTGGCCGTGATCGGCCTCTTCGTTACCGCGCCGGCCATCGCCGCGCCCTCCCCGACCTACCAGAAAGCCGCGCTGAAAGAGCTGCTGAAACGCAGCGAGTCGTCGCACAGCGATGCCGTGGTGGTCTGGCAGGACGGCAAGGAGATCGGCCATTACTACAAGGGTGGCAAGGCACCCGGCCCGATCGAGCTGATGTCGGTGACCAAGTCGGTGGTCGCGATCGGCATTGCGCAGCTCGTCGCCGAAGGGAAGATCAGCTCGTTCGACCAGCCGGTGGCGGATTTCTATCCGGAGTGGAAACAGGGCCGCAAGGCGAAGATCACGATTCGCATGCTGATGAACCATACGTCGGGCATACAGAACGTGCGCAACGCCACCGAGGAGATCTATCCGGCGCCCGACGCGATCCAGCTTGCGCTCGCCGCCGAGATCGACGTGCCTGCGTACACGAGCTACAACAACAAGGCGGTGAACCTGCTCTCGGGCATCATCGAGAAGGCGTCCGGCAAGCCGATGGACGTATTCTTCCGCGAGGGGCTGTTCAAAGACATGGGCATCCAGCCCGGCCCCTGGGAGAAGGACAAGGCGGGCCATCCCTACGGCATGGCCGGCCTGCCCCTCACCGCGGCGGACCTGGGCAAGATCGGGCAGCTGATGCTGGACAAGGGACAGTGGCACGGCAAGCAGCTGTTGCCCGCGGCAGAGATCGACGCGCTCGAGCAGCCGCAGTTCGACGACCAGTTCGGCCTGCTTTGGTGGCTCGATCCCGCCTTTCGCCACTTCGACTTCGACCCGGCGTCGATCGCGGTGCTACGCGAACGCGGAGTCCCCGAGGCAACGGTCGCGACGCTGGAGAAAGGATTGAAGGGCGCGCATTTCGACGATACCGACGCGATGTACGAAGGCATCGCCAAGGCGCTCGGCCCGGACCACAAGGATGCCCTGCAGGAAGAGCTGATCAGCCGCGGCATCGGTCCCTTCCGGCTGTTCAAGAAGACGATGGGACCGATGGTCGCGGTGTCGGGCAATGGCGATGGCGGCCAGTACATTTACGTCGTGCCGTCGGCGAGGATCGTCGCCGTCCGGCAGATCGACGCCGAAGGTTCACAGGAGCAGCCGGGCGAAGGCTTCAGCGACTTCGGACAGCGCGTGCTGGATGTCGCAGGCGTGCACGCGAAGGCACAGCAACACTGACGGCATCGGGCCCATGCGGCCCGGCCATAGCCAGGCGCGCCCAGCTATGGCTTAGCGCGTCTGCACCTGCTTCTGCCTCACGTCCGCCACCCAACGCGCCACGTCATCCGCCGCCAGCTTCCTGCCCGGCGGATGCAGGGTCCAACTGCCTTGCAGGTCGAGCAGGCGGCCGTGCCCGTCGACGATGCCGAGCGTCGGATACATCGCGATGTTGGCCTTGCGCATGAAGGTCACGGCGTCGGGAACGATCTCCCATTGCAGGCCATATGCCTTCTGGAAATGGGCCAGGCCTTCCCTCGCGTCGTAGGTGATTGCCAGGGCGCCGACCTCGGGGTGCGCCACGTGGAACGCATTCAACGCGGGGATCTCGGCGACGCAGCCGGTGCATTCGTAGAAGAAGAAGTTGACGACGGTGAGGTCGTGGTCGAAGCGATTCGAGCTGACCTTGCGGCCTTTGCTCGACACAAGATCGAAGGCGGGAATCGGATCGCCGATGACGAGGTCGCCCCACTTGTTCTTCGGCTTCGAGGGCGTGCTTTCGAGGGTGAGCACGGTGATGCCGTTGCCCAGGTCGGGCGTCCAGCCGAAGCCACCGTCATCAGCGTTCGCGCCGTCGAGGAAGGTCTTCAGGTCGATGGGCGAACCGTCGCGCCCACGCAACACAAGCTTCGAGCCGGCAGGAATGGTGAGTCGGTGCCGTAGCGTCGCCTCATCCGGCCACGCCTTCGGCTTCTCCTGCGCGACGGCAGTGCCGACGGCCAGTGCGAGGAACAGCAGGAACGTGACGATCCTTTGCATGGCATCACTCCGACGAGATACCTGACGAGTGTGCCGCAGGCCTGGGCCTGCGGCGTGCGGGTTTCCGGCAACGGGGGCGTGGGCCGCCTCAGGAAACCCAGTTACTCCGGCTCGACACGACGCGCCAGCCGTAGGTGCCATGTTCCATCACCAGCGTGGTCGAACCGGCACACATCGGGCCGCAGTAGTGGCCGTAGGTGACGTCGTAGTTCCCATCCGGTCGCTTCAGTGGCACGCCGATGCCGTAGTGGTACGCGCCCTGCATGCCGCCGTTGCCTACGGTGTCCTTCGGTGCGGCGCTGGCCGGAAGGATCCTGATCCCTTCGATCTTCGCCTTCGCGATCACCGAGGCAGGCAGGTCGACCGCCTTGTCGCCACCGGTGCTCACGCTGACATACCACGTACTTTCCGGACTGTTCGGCGCAGGCTTGGTGCTCGGTGCGACCTTGAGCAGGACAGTGAGCCAGAGGTCTTCGAGGTCAGGTGGCGGATGCAGCTTCGCGTCTTCGCGCGCGGCGGTGTCAGCCTTCACCTTGGCGATCGCCTCGCTGGCACTGCCCTTCGCGGCGCAGTCGTCATGGTGTTCGAACAGGGCGCAGATATCGCCGGTGTTCTCGTCGAGCGTGACGATGAAGCCTTCGCCCGTGTTCGGCTTGAACAGGGTCACCCATCGATGGTTGCCCGACTCATACGGCATCGGCGCGATCACCAGGTCGGTGACACCGGGAACCTGGCGGGCGACGCGGCTGCTGAGGTCGATGGCATCCATCTGCGACAGGATGGGCGGGTCGTCGGCGAGGGCTGGCGTGGCGATGAAGGCCGCCAGGACCAGCGCGGGCCAACGGGCATGCCGGCCGAGGGTACGAGCGATCGGTGTGCTCATGGACTTCCCCTATGCCCGCCGTTCCTGGGGGCGTGCCGCCGAGCATAAGGTTGGCCGGGGCTGGCGTCGAGGGGCCCTACCGGCCGCGTTAGCCACAGGCCGCCTAAGCCTGGCAGGGAAGCGTCAGATGCCCGCCAGCACCGCCGGATCGCCGCTACGCCACACGTTGTCGACCACGACGTGCTGGATGACCCAGGCTTTCCCCTCGCGAACCAGCGCAACGTCATAGCGGTTCTTCATCAGGTAATGCTTCGACGGATCGCTGCGCGGCACGTGCTGCGCTTCGACAAGCGCATCGATGCGAGCGTTGCCTGCGTCGATCGTGACGCGTGCATTGCTCACCGTGTGCGTCGTATCCACGCTGCTGAGCGAGGTCGCCAGTGCACCGGCGATCACCTCGCGTCCCTGCAGCACGGGATAGTCGAAGCCCGCCTTCGCCGCGGCCGGACGGAAATCCGATACCGCATCGACAGCCAGTGCGGAAGCCATCAGGCCCGGGTCACGCTGGTCGATGCCAGCCGCATAGCGATACAGCGCATCGACGGCGGCAAGTTTGTCGGCGGCGACGATGGCGTCGTCCTGATTGAAGAAAGTGTCATTCGAATGATTCATGGCATGCAGCTCATGGGAAGTGATGCTTCATGGTATTCAAACGATACCTGGTGTAAATAACGCACTTTGATGACATCAGGTTACCTTGAGGGAACCACCATGCCACCCGACGTGCCTGCCGAGACCTCCGAAGAGACGCCTGGAAGCGAGCCCAGCCGCCTGTTGCTCGACCAGATCGCCGACAAGTGGTCGATCCTGATCCTTGCCTCGCTTTGCGCTACGCCACTGCGTTTCAACGAAATCAAACGCCGCATCGACGGAGTTACCCAGAAGACCCTGACCCAGGCGTTGCGCCGCCTTGAACGCAACGGCATCCTCGCGCGCACGGTCATCCCCAGCTCCCAGGTCGCGGTGGAGTACAGCGTCACACCCCTGGGCCGCACGCTGGAAGAGCCCTTCCGCGTTTTGTTCGACTGGACCGTGCGACATGCCGACGATGTCTTCCACGCCCGCAGCGACTACGATGCGAAATCCAACAGCGACGCAGCACCCTAGCGCCGCAGGGATTTGATGATCCGAGCCGCGTCCTGCGACGGCGCCATGCCGAAGGTACGCGCGTATTCGCGGCTGAACTGCGTCGCGCTTTCGTAGCCGACATCCAGTGCCGCGGTGGTGACACTCATGCGCTGCACGATCAACAGCTGGCGTGCCTGCATCAGGCGCAGTTGCTTCTGGTACTGCAACGGGCTGAGCGCGGTAGCCGCCTTGAAATGGCGATGGAACGCGGACTCGCTCATCGCCACGCGCTCGGCCAGCGCGGCGATGCGTAGCGGCCGGGTGTAGTTCTCGCGGATCCATTGGATCGCCGTGCGCAGCCTGCCCAGCGTCGAATCCGGTGTCGCCAGGTCACGCAGCAGGTTGCCGTGCGGACCCTGCAACACGCGATAGAGGATTTCGCGCTCGTAGGCCGGAGCCAGCGCGGCGATGTCGCCGGGATGCTCCATCAGGCCGAGCATGCGCACCCAGGCGTCCATCAGCGCAGGTGTCACGCCCGCGACCGAGAACGATGCGGCGATGCCAGCCGATGCGGTGGCCGGGGGCATCGACGGGCCAAGGTCCTGCAACAGGCCCGCGATGATGTTGGCATCCAGGGTCAGGCTCACCGCGAGGTACGGACTGCCGTCCTGTGCCGGGTGCACCGCACCCACCGCAGGCAGGTCCACCGTCATCACGAAATAGGTCGCGGGGTCGTAGTGCAGCGTGCGGTCGCCGACCGTCATCGTCTTCCCGCCCTGCAGGATCAGGTTGATCATCGGATCGTAGACGGCGGCCAGCGCGTGCTCGGGGATCTTGCCCTGGACCATGGCCACGCGCGGGATGCCGGTCTCCGTGCGGGCATTTCCCGCATGTCGCGCAAGGCGACGCAGTTCGGTCAGGGGCTCATTCATGGCTTCCATCAGACGCCATGCCACCCGCCGGCGCAAGCCGGAAAGCAGGATCAGGCAGGTCTTGGCCGCGAACAGGCAGGCTTCGGAAGCACCTGGCACCTAACGTGGAGTCATCCCAACCCGAGGTGTTTCCCATGAAAGTCATCGTCATCACCGGCGGCAGCCGCGGCATCGGCGCCAGCACCGCCATCGAATGCGCCCGTCGCGGCTACGGCGTCATCCTCACCTACAACAGCAACCCGGCGGCCGCCGCTGCCGTGGTCGAGCAGATTGCTTCGGAAGGCGGCCGCGCCGTCGCCCTCGCACTGGATGTCGGCAACGTCGGCAGCTTCCATGCCTTCCGCAAGGCCGTGGAAGGCCACCTGGCCAGCACATGGAACGGCGGCCATCTGGCGGGCCTGGTGAACAACGCGGGCTACGGCCTGTTCAAGCCGATCAGCGATGTCGAGGAAGCGGAGTTCGACGGCCTGTTCAACGTGCACCTGAAGGGCCCGTTCTTCCTGACCCAGCGTCTGCTGCCGCTGATGGGCGAAGGCGCGGCGATCGTCAATGTGACCAGCGCCACCACGCGCAGTGCCTTCGTGGGAGTTGCGCCGTATGCCTCGTTCAAGGGCGGCCTCGATGTGCTCACCCGTTACATGGCGAAGGAATTCGGTGCCCGTGGCATCCGTGCCAACGCGGTGTCGCCGGGCCCGATCCGCACCGAACTGGGCGGCGGCCTGACCCCGGACTTCGAGACCCTGCTCGCGGGACAGACGGCCCTCGGCCGCGTCGGCGAGCCCGACGAAACCGCACGGGTGATCGCCATGCTGCTCGGTGACGATGCGGCGTGGGTCAACGCCCAGACGATCGACGTCAGCGGCGGTTACGTCATCTGACACGCGAGGATATCGACATGCTTGACCATGAATTTCTTTCCGTGGGTAACGATTGATGAAGACCTTGATGATCTATGGTGCGACCGGCTACACCGGTCGCCTGGTGGCGGAGCATGCGCTTGCGCTGGGTGTGCCGCTGCTTCTGGCGGGGCGTGACGCGGTGGCGCTTCGAGAGATGTCGCGCGCCCTCGGTGTGCCTCATGTCATCGCGGCAGTGGACGACGTCGCTGCGCTGGATGACGCGCTCTCCGACGTGGGGGTGCTGCTCAATGGCGCGGGGCCGTTCTTCCGGACCGCGTCGCCGCTGATGGAGGCCGCCTTGCGTCATGGCGTGCATTACATCGACACGTCGGCGGAACTTGTGAGCTACACGCACGCGGCAGACCTCTCGGAGCGTGCGTGTGCCGCCGGCGTGATGCTGATGCCTGGCGGTGGTGGCAGCGTGGCGATGCTTGGCTCGCTGGCGGCGCGTGCCGTGCAGGGCATGGTCGCGCCGCAGTCGATACGGCTGGCCCTGCGCGTGTCGGGACCGATGTCGCGCGGATCGGCGATCAGCGCCCTGGAGGGTATCGGCCAGGCGCCGATGAAGCGCGAGAACGCGGTACTGGTCGAGCGCGATGCGACCGACCTGGTCGATCTCGACTTCGGCGACGGGCCCGTGCCGTGTTTTCCCGTCTCGCTACCTGACCTCCTCACCGTGTGGCAGGCCACCGGCACGCCGAACATCGAGACGTTCGTCCACATCACAGGCCAGGGCTTTCCGTCGGGTGACCTCGCCGCGATGCCGCCCGGGCCGTCACGGGAAGAACGACTCGCGCATCGCTATCAGGCCGTGGCGGAGGCGGTGGACGCGGATGGCCAGCGTCGCGTCGCGCGGCTGGATACCGTCAATGGTTATACGTTCACCGCGATGGCCGCCGCCGAGGCCGGGCGCCGCGTGCTGGCCGGGGAGGTTCGCCCGGGCTTCCAGACACCGGTCGATGTCTTCGGCGGAGGCTTCGCGGAAACGATTGCGGATACGACCTTGGTGGTCGGATAGTCCTCCTTTCGGGGCGGCGTCACGCTGCATCGTGGCGCCGGCCCGGACCCACGGTTAAGCTCGCGGGTGTCATTGCACGCCACGTAGGACACCACGCGTGATCGAACTGCCCAACCTCCACGATGCCAGGGTCACCTCGGTCATCGTCCACTGGACCGAAAAAGTAGCCCGCATCCGGCTTTTTGATGACTGGCCGGTGCAGGCATTCGAGCTGGTTTTCAATGACTTCGTCAGCATCGCGCTGGCGCGCATTGACGATTGGGGACCGAGTTCCGCCATCAACTCGCTGACGCAGGTGCAGGAAGGCGAAGCGACGCGCTTCCTCATCGAGATGCAGTCTGGTGACATCATCGACATCCTTGCGGCGCGTGTTTCGTTCGAACGAACGGATCAAGGCAAACGGATGCTGAGCGAACCCATGGCGCTGGAAGCGGGTCATCGCTTCCTGGCGAAGATGAAGGCGTACGGCTGGCCCAGCCTGCCCGGATTGCTTGGCGGCATGATCCCTATCGAAGGACGTCCCATGGATCCGGGCGTGGAGACCGATTGGGCGGAAGAGGTGGATGCGGCGCTGGTCGACTCGGCGGACTCCGCGCCAAGGGTGTTCAGCCCGGAAGCGGCATACGAGATCGTCTACGGCTTTCTCCGTCGGCAGTTCCAGCGTGGCTATGAATCGATTGGCGACGTGATCGATGGCTGGGTGACCGACCCGGAGCGAGGCGATTCGACGTTTGCCCGCGATTGGGAGGAGACGGTTGCCGAGGTGTTTCGACCACCGGCAACGAACGTCGAAGCAAGGGCTTCGTTCGTCTTCCGGGAGAAACCTTACTTCTCCTACCTGGATGAAAAGCACTTTTTCACCTGGCTCGAGAGCCTCGATGGCGTGCTGAGCGTCAAGGGCGGGCCCGGCGGGTTGCACGTTTCATTGCGCGAACCGTTCGTCACGCCGTCGACGGCGTACGACCTGATCGGCTTGTTCAGGCGTTACGGACTCGACCCTGCGCCGTTCCTGCCGCATGTGCTGCCGGAGGACCTGGCGACGTTCCGGAAGCGCGGGATGATCCCTACCGAGGCATCGCCTGACCCATCGCCATGAAGGCCCCCGTCTACCTCAACGCCCTGCGCGCCTTCGAAGCGGCGGCAAGATTGCAGAGTTTCTCGGCCGCGGCTGCGGAGCTCAACGTCACGCCCGCGGCTATCGGACAGCTTGTCCGCGGCCTGGAAGAATGGCTCGGCGTTCCGCTGTTCCACCGGACCTCGAAAGGCAAGCTTCGCCTCGTCCCGACGGAGGCGGCGGAACGCGCCCTGCCCGACATCCGCGCTGGCTTCGACCGACTCACGGTCGGGGTGAGTCGTTTGCGCGAAGGGGCGAGCGGCGGCGTGCTTACGGTCGCGGTCAGTCCGGCCTTCGCGGCCAAGTGGCTGATACCGCGGCTGGAGCGCTTTCGCGATGAATCCACCGAAACGGATGTTCGGCTGGATACCAACCAGCGCCTGTTGGACTACGCCGAACAAGGCATCGACATCGGCGTCCGCTACGGCCGCGGCAACTGGCCCGGGCTCGTCGCCGAAAAGCTGATGGATGAGCGGGTCTTCCCGGTGTGCTCGCCACGCTGGCTGGAAACGCATCCCGCCGCAACGACGCCCGCCGACCTCGCCGCCGCGACGCTGATCCACGATCTGTCCCTGGATACGCACGCCGGGTTTCCTTCGTGGAGCGCATGGTTCGAGCAGGCCGGCGTGAAAGGCGCCGACGTCACGCGTGGCTTGCAGATCAACAATTCCGCCGCCGTCCTGCAGGCCGTCATCGACGGTCAAGGCATCGCGCTCGCCCGTAGCGTCATGGCCGGCGACGACGTGGCGAGTGGCAGGCTGGTGCAGCTCTGCCCGTCCGTGGAGTTCGTCTCCCCGCTCGCCTACTTCGTGGTCTACCGCGCCGAGAGCGCCACGTTGCCGAAGCTTGTCGCCTTCAGGGCATGGCTGCACCGCGAGGCTACGCGCTAGGCATAACGCCTCGGGTCAGTTGCGGCCGGCCATGACACCGCCGTCGACGTCCCAGATCGCGCCTGTGACCCACCCTGCCCGGTCCGATAGCAGGAACATCACGACGTTGGCGACATCCGTGACCGTGCCGACGCGGCCGATCGGATGGAATCCGTTGAAGCCTTGCAGTGCGTCGTGGACCTGGTCCTTCGGGATGAAACCTTCGTAGATCGGCGTCTGCACCACGGCGGGCGAGACGGCGTTGACGCGGATGCCCTTGGGCGCGAGTTCCATCGCCGCATGCTGGGTCAGGGCGTGCAGGCCAGCCTTGGCCATCGAGTACGCGGATGATGGCGTGGCGGCGATCGCCTGCTTCGCCCACATCGAACCGATGTTGACGATGGCACCGGGGCGACCGCGTGCCACGAGGTGGGCGGCGACCTTCTGCGTGATGAAGAACGTGGCTTCGTTGAGCTTCATGTAGCGCTCGTAGTCGGCCGGCGTGTGCTCGAGGAAGGGCTTGGGCGCGAAGACGCCGGCGGCGTTGACGAGGAGGTCGATGTCGGCGTGCTGCGCGTCGATGGTGGCGAGCAGGGAGGCTAGTCCCTCGTCGCTGGCGAGGTCGGCCGTCAGCGCGGTGGCCGGGCCGAGCGCGGCGAGTTCGCGCACCGCCGCCTCGGCTTTGTCCGCGCGATTACCGACGACGACCACCGTCGCGCCCTGGGACACCGCCATGCGTGCGGCTTCAAGCCCCATGCCGCTGGTACCGCCGACGACGAGGAGTTTCTTGCCCTGGAAGAGCTGTGCCATGTGGGTGGACCCGATGCAGTGAAGGACGACTGCAATGGTTCCACCGGCATGGGGCCGCGACAAACGAGGATTTGTTGGGGGCTGGGATAGAAAATCTATCGATGTACCCGCGCTACAGGCAGGACTTCGGGCGGGGTAATCCATCCCTACCAGTTATGGGGTTCTCGCCTGCGGCCGCCAGATGCCGATCATCCCGTCCGCCCCGACATCGACCAGGACGAACTGCAAGCGCCAGTCGACGAGTGCCAGGCCGAACCTCGCATTGAGGCGGGTGAATACCCGGGTGAGCGCCATGTCGTCGTCGGTGTTCAGGATGGCACCGAGTGCGGTGATCCCTCTGTCGTCGACGAGGCCGTGCAGTAGCACGCCTTCCGATGGCATCAGGGCGAAACCGCCTTCGACCTGGCCAAGGACAGCGGACGATGTCGTGAGCACGGGCGGGGCGAGCCTCGAAACGCCAAACAGCCCCTCGATCGTCGCCAGCACATCGGCACCGGGAACGATGACGCTCCTCGGGCGGCTACGGGCATAGATCGCGGTCCACCCGTGCTCGACGCGATGCCTTGCCTCGAACACCTGGAACTCGGCGAGGTCGGCCTTCAGGCGCTCGAGGCCGGAGGCGGCGACGAATTCGGTCTGGCACCAGAGATCTTCATGGAAGCCAGGCCCCTTCGTGCCCGCCGGCACGGGAAGGAAGGTGATCGGATCGGCGGCGACGGTGGGCATGGAATAGCGGATCGTCGAGACGTCGACGGTGCGCGGTGCTTCCATTCGCTCGGCAGCCTTTGACGATGCCTTGCCCTGCGACGACCTGAATCTATCGAACCATCCCATGCTGGCTTCCTTACGCTTTCGATGGGTATCTATTTGGACGCGGCCTTGCGCACCAGCGTATCGAACGCCGTGGCCGTCTGCTCGTCGGTGAAGTTGCAGTGGCCCTCGCCTACCGGATCGAGCACGGTCAGCCATTTCCCGGCGCCGGCGGCTTTTACCTGTGCCGGGTATACGCCGTGGAAACGCGCCGGGATGGTCGGGTCGAAGGTGTTCCATTGCATGACGACCGGGACGTCGATGTGGCCGGTCAGGGTGACGTTCTGCTTTGCATAGGCGATCGCTTGGGCCGGTGCCGTGTAGCGATGGGCTTTCCGGTTGAGCGTGGCGTCGTCACCGAAACCTTCGTAGGTTTCCTTGCGATTGTCGACGGGCATGCCGCCGGCACGCTTTTCGATCTCGCGCAGGCCCATGTAGTACAGCGCCAGCGTCGGCAGGGTTTCCGGCTTTTCTTCCAGGCGTTTGGCGAGGACGGCGGCTTCCTTCGGATGCGCTTGCACGGCCTTGGCGATGTCGTCGGGTGAGATCCCCGGCGGGGAGTCGGTTGCGGCCAGGTCGGGGATGACGCCCGGGATCAACGCATCGAAGGCGACGAGGGGGGTGACGATGCCCTGGTCGAAGAAGTCCGGACTGGAGACCGTCAAGCCGCAGGTGATCATCGCGCCGCTGTAGGCATGCGGAAAGCGTTCGACCGTGGCTGCGACGGCAAGGCCGCCCAGGGAGAAGCCGTAGACGTAGGTGTGCTTCGGCGCGCCGTAGGTCTTGGTGAAGTGCTGGCGGAGCTTTTCGTTGTCGGCGATGGCGTCGCTTACCGCCCAGCCTTGCGACGAGAACTGGCTCTGGGCGACGGCGAAGCCTTTGTTGAGGAAGACAGGTGTCGAATCGGCAGCCGTCATCGGATCCGTAACGGGAGCACCTACCGGCTGGTAGCCATGCATGAGCATGACGAGGTCGCCATTCCAGTTGGCGGGGATGTCGATGCGGTAGGGGGCGTTTTTCAGCTTGCCGGTGTAGGCGCCGGGGCTAGGCTTGGCGGCGTGGGCGGGCAAGGAAAGGGTGGCGCTGCACAGGGCGACGGCCAGGCAAAAGCCGGTAAGGCGGCACATGGCCGTCAGCGGCCGCATCGGACGGATGGTCCGGCCGTGGGTACGAGCGATCGGTGTGCTCATGGGCTTTCCCTATGCCCGCCGGTCCTGGGGGCTTGGCGAGAGGATAGGGTCGCCTTGGGAGCGGCGTCGAGTGCCTGGCGGCTCCGGACTCGATGGAGCGCGGCATGCCTCCCCCGCTGATGGCGGGTCCGGAAGCGATCAACGAGCCAGCCGATGGCACCTATGAGCAGCACGCTTACCACCACCACGCCGAAGATCAGATTCATCTTCTGGTTGAGGGCATAGCTCTCGGGCGAATAGGTACGGGGCCGGTCCCCCAGGAGAAACATTGCGAGTGTCGTGAAGATAGCGGTATCCCCCTAACGCGTTGCGACCAAGCTGTGGTGCAAGGCTCGGCCGAACCTTCTAAAGAACCCCGTGGTTACAATCCGTATTCACTTCCTTGCACGCTTGGCTACCGGCGGCGCTGCACCCATCCATAGCCTTGGACAGTGCAGCCTTTCGGTCAAGTGGATCAGGGGTTCCGGCCGCAAAGTTACGAAGCGACGCGTCGCGTACCAACGAGATGCAGCCATCCTGTTGCTGGACGAGCACCTTGCAGTCCATCGGGTTGCAATCGGGTCCAGCCGCTTTCCAGACCAGGTCGGGCGAGTGGTAGTAGTGCACGAACTTGAACTTGCCATCCTTGTTGTTGACGACAATGGCGTTGTAGGACGGGACGTACTGCCACCTCGCGTCCATCTCACTTGCGAGACCTGAAGGCGGGACCTTCAGTTTTTCGTCCCTGGGTGCCCCGCGGCCGGCATCAAATGTCTGCCTGGTCGCACTGGCCACACGCCACGCACCGGATTTCCTGGCCAGGTCAATGGTCGTGGATGACTGCTTCTCACCGGAATCAGCCTGCTCGATGTGAATGTGCCCGACGACCACTTTTACTAACGAAACGTCGAAGACATCGTCGTGGAACTGACCACAGTTTGAGCAGGCAATGAGCTTGTCGTTACGGAAGTCCGGAATGAACGCTCCGTCCTTTCTCCCGAAAACGACGATCGTGCGTGCACGACTCCCGTTGGCATCAGGCGAAGACTCGAAGACGGCAACGGCGTCGGCATTGGGCTGCACGCCACTCACCTTGAAGGCGATGAGGCCGGCTCTCGCGGGGGCTTCCGCCATCACCTCGGGAGGCGCCGACGGTACCTTGGCAGATTCCGCAGCGAGGGCAGAGGTGGCTAGCGCGGAGAGCGCAAGGCCTGTCAGTAACGAAGTCCTTATCATTGCAAAATCCGTGCTGGTGAAGGCTGGAGGATAGCCGAGCTGGCAGCGCACGGAGCTCAGAAGACCTGAGTCCAGGCCAGCATCACGTCGTGCCGGATATGCGAGTTAGGATTGCCGGGTTTCTGCTCGGCCTCTGTCGCCACTACGGCTTCCATATACACCCTGACGAGCCGGTCGTTTATCTCGAGGAGAATCAAAGGACTTACTGGGTGAGTTGATTTCGCAACAAGCCAGGCCTCCTTCACCTCATCACGCTTCACCCGATGAAGCACAATGCGCTCGCGAAAGATCTCGTCCAGATCGATGGTTGCGTGATGTTCGGTACCGTCCAGCGAGGTCCAGCGAGCTTCTATCGGCCCCGGGAATGTCTTCCCTTTCTTCAGCGGGATGCCGTGGCTACTTCCCAACATCGCCTTCCAATCGTCGGAAGGCGGTGGCCCGGAAGCGGAATCGGTGATGACGCCATAACGGTCCTGCTTTTGCGTGCCGAACTCAAAGTGGTTGTAGACGATGCTGCATGCCAGCGTGTTGAAGCACACCGCTTCGAACTGATGGGTATTGAAACGTAGCGGCCAGGGCTCCGTGCCGTAAAGTGGCCCTGCAAGAATTCGATAGGTCCCAGACAAGTCCATTCCCGACTCTCTAGCTCAGTAAGTGTGGGTCCACGCGAGGATCAACTCGTCCTGCATCCTGGATCGTGGTTGACCAGTGGAATCGGTGTTCTTCAAGAAAATCATCGCCCGCATGTAAACGTTGATCGTTCTGTCGTCGACCTCGACATAAATGCTAGGGCTGACGGGCTTGATGGACTTCACATCCAGCCAGGTCTCCAGCACGTCTTCCCTCGCGACCCTGTGCACGATAAGGCGTTCTTTGAACATCTCATCGAGGTCCAGACGCGTAGCGTGGTCGGACCCATCGAGCGAGGTCCACTTCAACTCGACGTCTGTGGGGAAGGTATTACCGTCGTACGGCACGATACCGTGACCGCCTTCCCAACGTTGGCGCCAATCGTCCGCTGGGATGGGACCTGAAGGCTTGTCCCGAATATTCCCTTCGTAATCGCGATGTCGCGTTCCGAATTCAGCATGGTTGTAAACGATGCTGCAAGCGAGAGTGTTGAAGCACCAGGCGCTGAACGTGTGGGTATGGAACCTCAGTGGCCACGGGTCTTTGCCAAACAAGGGTCCGGCAAGCGCGGGATCGGGTTTGTAAGTCAGCATGGGTGATCCTCCATATCAGCTAGCCGTGATAGCCGCACTGGAGCCGTCGTCGGACGCATCCACTGGTCAATACCCATGAGTCCAGGTCAGCATCACGTCATATCGAATATGCGAATTGGGATTGCCTTCGATCTGTTCGGTTTCGGGAGAAACCATAACTCTCTATTACATCGATCGCCCATGCCCCATCGCATCCTGCTGCTGCCGCTGCTGTTGCGCCTGCTGCTGGTCGATAGCCGCCTGTTGCTCGTTGGCCTGGAACTGCTGCATGGCCTGCGGCCACTTGGCAGAGCTTTGCTCCATCGACGTCATCGCTTCAGAAGTCGGCACCTTGGTTTGAAGATCGAACAAGTGATCTGTTCGCCCCGGTGGAGTCTGGACTGCCCACATGGTCTTGCCGTCGTCAGACAGTGCGACTTGGTCGATGCGTGACAGCCCGTCTTTTCTTGCCTGGACGGTGAGTGCGGCAGCCATGTTGTCCGTGTACTCGTCGGGCGCTCGGCCCAAGCCCTTGTCGACCTCGGCGAGATGCGATCGGGCCTGGTTGAACATCGCATGGTCCGGATGGGTGGCGGCATCCAGGCTCGGCGGCGTGCCTGGTTTGCCAGCAGGCGAACGATCGATGGAGGCCACTTCTTCATTGACTCGAAGACGCGTCTCCTGCGTCATGGTTTCAGCGATGGCCAACTCACCATGCAAGCGTTCGGGCGCTTCGGCTTTTCCGATCAAGCGCTCGCGAGACCATGTGTCACCGGGTTCATGCGTATAGGCATGGCCATCCGATGCAAGTACCTGGTCACGAGGCGCGCGCAGCACATCCTGGACCGCAGGCGGAATTGCACCGAGCTCCTTCCAGCCGTTCTGTTCGTAGGCAGCGATGTAGCGTTCCGCGACGCCGACAGGAGACTGAGCTACGTTCTGTCGAATCGTATCCAACGCGCTGGCATCGAGCTGCGCAGCCTTCTCGGGGGTGGCGTGCTCGATGTGTTTGACCCTTATGTCGTGCTCGAGAATCAGGTCGGTGACTTCACGCGACCAGGTGTGCTTCTCCGCGTCACGTGACCAGTAGGTCGCATGGGCCACGGGTGCGTCGGTCGGTGCCGGTGGCTGCTTGTATGGATCCTTGGCCTGATACTCCTTGGACAGCGCTATCTCGGTCGCCGTATTGGTTGCCTGATAAGAGAGTCGCCGGGACAGCGCGGCATCGGCCACGATGATCTCACCATGAGGTGTCTCTGGAAGCGGTGGCAGCTTCCGCGCCCAGCCATGCTCAGGATCGAGTTCCCAGGTTCGACCGTGAGCATCCTCCTGATGAGTCGACCGGTAGATATCGTATTCGTCAGCGAGATGTGCGCCGCCGACTGCACCAACGATCCCGCCGATGCCAGTAGCGATCAAGGCTCCCGGACCCGTCTCGATGCCGGCCGCGCCCGCGGCCGATGCGAACATTGCCGCGCCGGCCCAACCGCCGGCATTGCGACCAGCAAAATGGACGATCTGGGATGTCGCGCCAGTCTCGTTCCCCGTATCTGCCGCATGTGTAACGGCTCGGCCGGTATCGACGATGTCCACTGCGGTAAGGCCGAGGCCTACAGCCTTGCCGATCGCAGGGGCGTAACTCGGCGCTCGCCCTGCCTCGGCAAGTTGGCCTGCTGTCGGGCGAACGTCCGATACTCCGACTGGTTCCAGATTTGGCTTTCCGATCGGGATGTTGCGCATCGGCATAGAAAGCGAAGGGTTCATGGCCGCGGGCCCATGGGGCGCTGGCCCGACACCGTCGACATGGCTCGGAGCAAGTATCTGATTCGTCCCACTGGGAAACCCGCGCACTCCTTGCCTTGGGTCAAGACGGAAGACATGCTCTCCTTCCCACGACCGATGCACGACATTCAATCGCTGGTCTGTCGGCTCAAACTCTTTCGTGAGCTTCGGCACTTCATGAAATGCATTACAGTAATCACGACCCAGATTTCCGCAGCGAATTGACAGGCCGTTACGGAGATACCCGCCGCCGACGTCAGAGTGCGCGCCAGGCACGGTTATGTTGAGGAAGCGACCGTCCTCCGAAAGACCCGGACGGATCAACTGATCCGACGGAAATGTCGCACGGAGTTCGTTCTTCGCCGTGATTTGCAAACCTGATACTACCGAAGAGGGCAGCCTTCGATCGAACTCCATTGGAGCCCCGGTGGCCACCGGGTCAAACAGAAGGACCGCTTGCGGGGTCTTTCCGGGCGCAACGAAGTATCGTTCGAAACCCCTGGTACCATCCGCCGCGATTATTTCGCTCGATAGGTCGGGGATACCATTGCCGTGAAGCAGGTTAGCGAACCCAGCGACTTGGCTCGCTCCGCGGCTGAAGCCGATGGACTGAACACGAATCTTGGCGTCCGGATCTTCAACCATCCATCGATTAGCCCTTATAACTAGATCGTTATAAGCCTGCGTAATGTTGGATTCGAATGAGGACCCCTTGATAGTGTCGAGCTTCCGGTCGAGCCATTCTCCGCGCGTCCCGGGCCCTTCGATGTAATTGACATGGAGTCGGTGCGGATCAAGCTTGACTGCCTGAGTCAGCTCATTGCTAATCTTCGCGACGTTCGTTGCGTGCTCGGGATCCTCAAATTGATTATTTCCGGTTCCATCAAACGCAACGACATAGAGCCGCTCCGTCATGTCGTTGGCGTGCAGGAAAATAGGCGCCTTGAAGCGAGATAGCTGCTCGCTGGCGTCCTTGAACTGGGCTAACGTTTCAGCACCGACGTAGTTGTGGCCGCCGCGGTCTACCGGCGCACCATCGGCAGCGATCTTAATCTTATCCATGCGGAGCACTCCCTGCTCAGTAACGATGACTCCAGGCCAGCATCACGTCGCTGCGGATATGTGAGTTCGGATTGCCTTGGATCTGCTCCGCCTCAGTAGCGACTGTTGCTTGCATGTAGACGTTGACGGTCCTGTCATTGACCTCGATAAGTATGTGCGGACTGACAGGGTTAAAAGATTTTGCGCGAAGCCACGGCTCCTTGACCTCATCGCGCGTCACATGATGAAGAACGAGTCGCTCACGGAACATCTCGTCAAGGTCGACGACAGCATGGAGATCTTCTCCATCCATCGATGTCCATGAGATGTCGACTGGGCCCGGGAAGGTTTTTCCGTTTTTCGGCGGAATGGTGTGAGCGCCGTTCCAAGCGTAATTCAAGCCGCCGGAAGGCAAAGGTCCTGAAGCGGCGTCGCTGGATACGCCGAACTGATCGACTTTGCGAGTGCCAAATTCGAATCGGTTGTAGACGATGCTGCACGCCAACGTATTGAAGCAGACGGCGCTGAATTGATGCGTATTGAAGCGCAGCGGCCAGGGCTCAGTTCCGTAAAGCGGCCCTGCCAAAATGCGGTCGTGGGCAGAAAGGTCCATTCTTGATCCTCCAGATCGACAATCCTTGACGTGCGAGTGTACGCAACGTTCGCGCAGGGCATCAAGCATCCTCATGATTAGCATAGAAAAGTGAGATGACTCTCACGTTCGCTACCAGCAGCGGCGCATTTCTCAGTGCGAACTGCCGGAAGTGCGCAATCGAATCGTCTCAGCCAGCACTCGGCCACGAGGACGAAACCCCCAACCCCGTTTACGAAGCAACTCCCGCTCCCGTACGCTACCACCGGCGACGCTGGGTAGCCCGGCACGCCTGTCCACCCAGGGGATCCAACGCATGGAAGCCATTCTCCACGTCGCACGCGGCGTGTCGCTATCACCGCTTGCCGGGGGCGTCCTGGCGCTGCTTGGCGTGGCGGTCGTATCCGCGGTGGTCTTCGGGTTGGTCCACGTCTACCAGGGAGCCATGGGCGTGCTGGCGACCGGCTTGCTCGGCGGTGTTCTTTGCCTGCTCTATGTCCTGACGGGTAGCTTGCTGCTACCGATCGTCATCCATTTCATCGTGAATCTCAGGGCCGCGTTCCTGGCCAAGGCGACGGAGGAAGAATGAGCGCTGTGACACGCGTGGAAAGCTCGATCGATACAGCGCTCGAAGACGACGGAAGCGACCCGGTCACACCCCTGACGTTCGCTGAACTCAATCGTTGGATCGTGGCCATTCCCGACTACGACCATGGAAGGCCGGCGCAGCCTCGGGCGAAGATCGGCGCCATCGTTGGTTTCAGTGCTTTCGTCCTGACCCTTGTCGTCCAGCATCTTCCGCTTCAACCGATGCCACGGGTCTGGATTATAGGCGCGCTTCTCGTGATCGAACTGGCTGGCGTTGGCACTCAGGCCTGGTATTCACGCGGTGAGGTCACGAGCATCCGGCGCACGGTCTCCGAGTTTATGTCGCAGCTAGACTTCGAGTTTCCCCACCATTTCAAGATCCGCGAGTGGCTGGTCAGCCAACCCATGGAGCTCCTCGAGCGGCATGCGGTGATGGCCAAATTTCGTGCCGCACGCATGGCGCAAAAATACCCCATGGTCGCGGGCAACATTCCATCGCTCGGCCTTATCCCCGTCGTCGCCGCGGTGTACTACCAGGGGCGGGAAATCATGTCCGGCAGGAATATCAGCTTGATCGATGGGATCTTCATCTTCGCCATCGGCCTCGCCTACTACCTGATGTGGACTGCCACCTCGATGAAGCTGCGGCTCGATGGTGTGAACATGTACCTGCAGGATGCCCTTAAGGAAGCAAAGCGTCGCCAGAAAGCCCCGCGAAAGCCAGCCAACCAGACCATGCGCCAGCCCACCGAGGACCCGCCGTGATCTTCTTCCCGCCGCAGCTTCCCCCACCGCCTCCGCAGCCGCCTTGCCTCAACGGGCATGGTCCAGGCCACACCTGTGACATGCCGCAGGTCGACATGGGCGTACCGCGGACGGCGCCGTCCTACCCGGGTTTCGAAGCGCTGTATGGCGTGGGTGGCACGGCGCGCCTGCGGGCCAGGATCGATGCCAACGGCAATGCGGAGAACGTGGAGGTCGACCAGTCGTCGGGCTCGGCGGTGCTCGATGAGGCCGCGATGCGGGTGGTCAGGCAATGGAAGTTCCGGCCCGGTCATTTCGATGGCAAGCCGGCCAGTGGTACCGCCATCGTGCCCGTCTCCTTCCGGCCCAGTCCGCTCAACGTGCCGAGGAACTGGCCGGCGGGCTACGACCATCCGCACTACAACGTCGTCCCGCTGGATGCGAAGTTCACCACGGTCGACGCCCTGCTGGCGGATGTCATGCAGCGAAGCAAGGGCAAGGCGCCTGGCGATTCGCTCGTGACGACCTACTCGGTTCGCTCCCCGCAAGGCGAGTTACTCGAACGCTGGACCTTCACCGACCTGGGCACGCCGCAGGCGATGGCGATCCGCCAGGTCTTCTCGATGGTCGATGGCCAGCCCACGGTGAGCGTGGCGACATTCTGCGATGACCATGCCACCTGCGAGTCGCGGGCGCGGTTCGTTGCACAAGGCCCGTTGTACGCGACGAGCAGTACCGCCCCGGCACCCTGACCCCGCCTTGCCCGGTCACACCATCGCCCGCGCCGCTCAGCCGGGCGACGCGGCCTCCGGCTTATCGGGCCGGTGCTGCTCCTTCAACTCCCGCAGATACTTCCTCAACAAGCCTGCCCGCCTCGGCCGGAAGCTCGTGTTCGTCGCTTCCACCCTGTCGATCCGGTTCAACAGGAACATCCGGAAGCCTTCGCGCAGGCAACAGCGCGCCAGCAGCACCAGCGTCTGTTCGAGGTAGACGACGGCCAATGGCCAGACGGTGCGTTGAGTCACGTCGCCATTGCGGTCGGTGTAGTCGATCGACAGGGCGCGCTCGTCCCAACAGGCTTCGCGGATGACGTCGATCGCCGGGATCGGCTTATAGCGTTTGTCGAACCGGCGCACGTGCGAGATCGCGTGGACCATGTGTTCCTGGGTCTTCGACGGTAGCGTTGCCGCGACCCTCGCCAGCACCGCTTCGGCGGCGGCTGCGAGTGCCGGGTCGCCCATGTGGCGGACTTCGGCCATGCCCAGCGCGATGGCTTCGATCTCGATGCGGGTGAAGGTCTGCGGGCGCAGCGTGCCGTCGTTGATCAGCGTGTAGCCGTAGCCGCGTTCCGAGTCGATCTCTGCGCCGCTGGCACGCAGCGCGTCGATGTCGCGGTAGACCGAGCGCAGCGAGATATCCGCCGACGAGGCTAGCTGCTGTGCCGTCACCGGTGGCGGCAGGCTACGCAGCAGGTGGAGCAGGCGAAGCAGGCGGTCGGGACGGGACATTCAGCTGACAGGAACTGGCAGGAGGGGTCCGTATCTTAAGCACACATTCCTTCCACCGCCCAAGAGAGCTCGCCCATGTCGATCCAGACCGTCACCCACATCAACTTCCGTGGCCAGGCCCGTGAAGCCCTCGCCTTCTACCAGCAGGCGCTGGACGGGCAACTGACCGCGGTGAGCTACGGCGACGTCGGCCAGGGAGACAAGGCCATCGACCCGTCGCATGTGATGTGGGGCCAGGTGGTGACCGAAGGCGGTTTCCGGGTGATGGCGTACGACGTGCAGGCCGCCTTGCCGTGGAATGCCGGCGAGAACGCGTTCTTCGTCTCGCTGCGTTGCGATAGCGAAGCGGAGGCGTTCGTGCTGTGGGACGCACTGGGCGAAGGCGGCACGGTGCTCGAGCCGATGGGCCCGGCACCGTGGTCGCCGCAGTATGGGAAGCTGCAGGATCGGTTTGGGGTGGTTTGGTTGGTTGATGTGGCGGTGGTGCGGGGGTGAGCTGGCTTAGCGCAGGCTTGCCTCGAAGAGCTTGATCGCCCCTGCGATGGCGGCGTCATGAGCCTGCGCCTGATGCGCCGCCTTCGCACACTGCGGCACCACCTTCTTCGCCGCCGACAGGCATTCGCCGAGGAAGTCATAGTGGGTCACGCCGTCGAGGCGTTGCTCCTTCGCACCCGGCACCAGCTGTGCGACGACGTCCGCGTTGGTGGCCGGCGGTGCGACGGTATCCGCACTGCCTGCAAGGATCGATACGGGCACCTGCATGTGGCGCAGGGAGTCCGTGGCGAGTGCCTGAACGATGGCGGGTGCCATGACGAACACCGCACGGACACCGGGGACGGCGTGGTCGCCTGCGGCGTCCTTGAAGCGTGCCTGCATGGCGGGGTCCTTCAGCCATCCACCGATGTCGCGTGCGGTGAGCTCGGGGGCTTCGAGTTGGGGTGCGCAGACGCCGTCATCGGGATGTGCCTTGCAGAAGTCGGCGAAGTGCTGGACGTCGACGCGTGCGCCACCGGCAACCAGTGCCGCGAATCCGCCTGCGGAAAACCCGGCCACGCCGAGTCGTTTCCCATCGATGTGTGCGGACAGCGTGGGGTCGGCTAGGATGGTCTTCCATGCCGCCTTGAGATCTTCGGCGCGCTCCCACCACCAGGCGGCGCCGTTGGCCGTGATCGGTCCGCGGCCGTTGCTTCCCGGATGGTCGACGGCGATGACGACGAAGCCCGCGCGGGCCAGTGCCGTGCCGAACCACGCCATCATGCGTGCGGTGCCACCGAAGCCGTGGGAGAGCAGCACGACGGGGTGGTGTCCCGCTAAAGGTGCTGCGTCCGCGGCCGCACTGCCCGTCGCGAACAGCGGGGCGTTGTCCGGGCCGATGACCAGGGGTGTCTCCTTCGCGCCGTCCTGCGCGGGGTACCAGACGGTGATGGCGACGTCGGGGGATCCGTCGGCGTTGCGTAGCGTTGCCGTGGGCGTCGTCGTGGTGCGGTGGGTTTCACCGACGGCGGCGATGGCTGGGCCCGCGAGCGCGAGGAGGATGAGGCCGACTAGGCTGGGGATGCGGGTTTTCATGGGTTGCCTTCGCTCATGCGACGGGGACGCAGATGTCGACGCCGCCATAGCCGGTGTTGGGATCGAACGCGGCGTCGTAGCGTTCGAAGTCGGGGGCATCGATGGGGGTGTACCCGGCGGCAGGTAGCCATTCGCCGAGCAGGGCGTGCCACGTCCTTGGGATGGATCCGATGTGGCCTTCGTGGCGGGCGACGAGGTAGCGCTGGCGTGGCAGGCGCAGGCGTCGGTAGCCGCTGGGGGCCTGGCCGAAGTGGTCGACTTCGTAGCCGGCGAGGTAGTCGAAGCGCCCTTCCCCGTCGGTCGCGCTGCAGACGCCGTAGGTGTAGCGCTGTTTGCCTAGCGACTGTTCGGCGTGGAGGCGTTGCCATTGCGAGGGGATGCCGGCGGTGTCGCTGCCGAGGTAGGAGGCTTCGATGCCGGTGAGGAGCAGTGGGCCGATGTGTTCGATGCGCAGCTCGGGTGCCAGGCTGATCGGCTCGTCGATGACGCGCACGGGGGCAAGGATCGCGAGGCCGTCGAGGTGGCCGCGCTTGCGGACGTCTTCCGGTGGCAGGCCGAAGGCATCGCGGAATGCGCGGGTGAAGGCTTCGTGGGAGCCGTAGCCGGATGAGAGGGCTACGGGGAGGATGTCCGGTGCACCGGCGGCGAGTTCCGCGGCGGCCTGGCTGAGCCGGCGCGTGCGGATGTAACGGGCGACGGACCAGCCGGTGGCGGCACGGAACAGGCGTGCGAGGTGGAACGCGGAGACACCCGCGGCGTCGGCGACATCGCCCAGCGAGAGCTCTTCGCCTGAGTGGCTTTCGATGTACCAGACGGCGCGTTGGACGACGGCCATGGATGCCCTCCCCTTGATGGGAGGAGATCATACGGGGGTTGGGGGTGGGGGGATTTGATGGTTCTTGCTGTGGGTGGACGAGGGCGCAAACGGCGGGATGGATTACGACGGCGCCAGCGATCAGATGCCTTTCGTGCAATCCGTGCGGATCACTTCGCACTTCTGGCCGCCGGCGGCCTTGCAGGCAGCCATGGCTTTGTCGGATGCGGCGGCCTTGTTTCGATGGTCCGGCGTGCCGGCTCCGAACGATCGGGCGGCCGCATCCTGGACAAGAGAGATGCAACCGTCTTGCTGTTGGACGAGTACCGAGCAGTCCTGCTTGTTGCACCGGCCCTTCACGCCGTCCCACACCGCGTCGGGTGTGCGCGCCTTGTGTTGGAAGGTGAATTTTCCTGTCACGTTGTTGACGATGATCGCGTTGTAGAAGACCGGGATGTTCCACTTTGCGTCAAGGTCTTTTGCCAGGCCCGACGCCGGCAGCGACAGCTTCTCGGGATGGGACTCACCATCGCCGCCCTCTACGGTGTCACGAACGGCGCGCTCGATCTTCCAGACCCCACCACGGCGAATGAGACTGATCGACGTCGTGCTCGACTTTTCCCCGCTATCGCCTTGTTCGATCACGATGTGGCCTGGCGTGACCTTCACGTTGTCGGACCAGTAGGGATCGTCGTGGAACTGCGTGCACTTCGAGCAACCGATGATCCTGTCGTTCGAGAATTCCGGGACGTATTTGCCGTCTTTTGCGCCGAAGACCACCAGCGTTCGATAACGTACGTCGTCCTTGTCGGGATCGGTCTCGAAGATGGCCACTGCGGTGTCGGCTGGCTGACCGCCGGAGCTGGGGAAGAACGAGAGGATCGTCGTTCCTGCCGGTGCCGCGGCCATGACTTCTGGCTGCACGGGTAGCGGCGTGGTTGCTGATGTAGTGAAGGCATGCATGCTCGCGATGGCGAGAGCGCCGATCACCAGGCGGGAAATCCGTGTCATGGCTGACTCCGAAGAAGATAGTGAAAGGACTAACGGTGTTCGAGCGCCCTCGCCCTTCGGGCGGTTTCCATCATCGAGCATGAGGCTGCGTCGAGGATCTGCCCCTGCCCGGGTACATCCGGGACTGCGCACGTCGTCTGTTTGAACTTGATCCAAGCGCGTTCTTCGTCGCGTAGCGCCGTTCGTGCGTCAGGCGACAGTGACTTCATCAGCCTCGCGTAGATGCGATTCAGGCGCTTGTCCTGGTAGGCGAACTCGGTGTCTACGCAGGCGATCAGCGTCGGCATGACGCTTTGGCTCTGGTCGATGCACGTGTCGAGCGAGTGGCGAAGGCCGAGGTACCGGCTTTGCTCGTCCACGTCGGTGGGTTCGTTGGGGTCCTGGGCCCAGCAAGTCAGCGACAGGCATGCCAGCAAACCCGTGAAGAACACTATGCGCAGTCGCATTCGATGGAATCCTTCCTTCCGATGATGAAAACGCCGTGCCGACGGGCATGGTCACTCCGTTGCGCAAAGTCTAGCCTGACTTCCCAAGCGAGTGGGCGCACCACGGGCTCGTTTACCGTGGCGCCTTCGACATCGCCTCCACCGCACCGAATGCATCCCGGAACCGCTCCACCAACGACACCGTCGGATCACTGAACCACTGCCCGAGTGCATGACTGGCGATAGCCATGCCGGTGGCGGCAGTGAGGCTTGCGAGCGTGTGTTCGACGCCGCGGGTGTGGAGTGCTTCGGCGATGGTCGTCGTTACCGCTGCGGCTTTCGATAGCTGGCGTTCCCGGAGTGCGGGTGTGCGGGCGATCAGTGCCTGGCTGGGCTCGGACAGGGGGCGGTTGGCTTCGAACAGTGGGACGGTGGCCTGGAAGGCCCAGAGGACCACCTTGAGGGGTGCGAGCTTGTTGGGTGCTTCGGTGACGGCGCTGCCGAGTCGGGTGTGCAGTTCTTCTTCGTCGAACAGGACGTCGCGTTTGTCGGCGAAGTAACGGAAGAAGGTGCGTTCGGTGACGCTGGCACGGGCGGCGATCTCGGCGGCGGTGGTGCCTTCGAAGCCTTTCTCGAGGAAGAGCGCCAGGGCGGCTTCCTGCATCTGGCGGCGGGCGTTGGTCCGGGGTGTCGGCACGGGAGTCGAGTCCTATTGTCAGTGACTGACATTGTGGCTATCGTGTCAGTCACTGACTTTAGCCTAATCCGGAGATGCCATGACCGCCCAGACGATGCGTGCGCTTCGCTTCCATGCCTATGGGGAGCCTGCCGATGTCCTGATCCTGGAAGAGGCCGCGGTGCCCGTGCCGGGTCCGGGCCATGTGGCGGTGGAGGTCCATGTCTGTGGCTTGAACCCGGCCGACTGGGCGCTTTGCCGCGGGTTGCAGGCGGGTGGGCTACCGCGTGGCGTGGGGCTGGATGTGTCGGGGACGGTGATTGCCGTTGGCGACGGCGTGACCGGGGTGGCCCTGGGCGATGCGGTCTATGGACCGGCGGAGTTTCGCCACTATCCCAGCGCGGGTGCGGCGGACGTGGCCGTGCTTAACCACTGGGAGCGCCTTCCTTCCGGGCTGTCGCATGTGGATGCGGCGGCCTTGCCGATGGTGGTGGAGACGGCGGCGCGGTACCTGACCTGGTCAGGTGCGAAGGCAGGCCAGTCGTTGCTGGTGCATGGCGCCGGCACGATGGTGGGGTTTGCCCTGGTGCAGATGGCTTTGCTGCAAGGGGTTCGTGTGATCGCTACGGCGGGCGATACATTCGCGGAGAAGCTGCGTGAGTTCGGTGCGGTCGTGACCGGGCACGGCGATGGCATGGTCGGTCGGGTGCGTGAGCTCATGGATCAGCCGCTGGATGCCGTCATTGATTCGGCGCCGGCGAACCTGGCGTCTGCTTCTAGCAGTGCGTTGCCTGATCTGATCGAGCTTGCAGATGGGGATGCGAAGCGCGTGATTACGATTGCTGACTTCGAAGGCGCGGCGAAGACCGGTGCACGGACAGGTGCGGAGAACGTGGAGGCGGAAGGTGGGTTCCGGCTTCGTTGGGATGTGCTCGGCGCATACGGAAAGCTGGCTGCGGAGGGGAAGTTCTGCGTGCCTGTGGCGCGGACGTTTGGGCTTGGGGAGTGGCGGGAGGCGTTGGGAGTCAGCGTGGCAGGAAAGGCACGAGGGAAGCTGGTGCTATCGATACGCCAAGACTGAGCGAGAGCAGCTTCGATCGGGCGTACCGATCGGAGGCGCCGACTGCAGCCGCCCACGAACCAAAGGCGCGGGCGGAGCAACCCGGCATCGCGGGGAAGATCTGACCTCTTCCCCGCCTTAATGACCTATGGATCCGATTGGCTTATCGGGTCTAATCACCAGTTACCGCGTTCCACCTCGCCAAGAAGCCTGGACAGCAACGCCCGCTGAGATACGAGCTCATCCAGACACCATTCGAGTTGCTTCACCGCGCTCGTCATCGCGCCCTTCCACGCAGGTGCCTCGACGTCCTTGGACCCCTCAGGGATCCGGTCCGAACTTGACGGAAACTCTGCATCAACAAGACCGAAGGCGACCAGAGAAGCCTGGGCGGGCGCCATACCTGATTCAAGCGTGAGCGCGTGTGCGCGCACCTTCGCCTTGAGGGAGTCGAAGCTACTGACGACGAATTTTCGGCTGAAGTTCTTTCGGAAAATATCCGAAACCTCTCCTGACAATTCGCCACATTCATCCACTTCACCCTTCAGCGCACGAAGCTCGTCACGAAGCTTACCGAGCTCGACGCCATCGGACTCGACGAGTCCGGCGAGTTCTTTTTCAAAGGCACCTCGGAAGGAAACCTTCCGAAAATCAACGATCACCTTCCACGCCATGGAGTGCACCGACATGGTCTTGATCAGGTCGTTCAACTCGCCGACGGACGACTCATCAGCAAGGCGTCCAACCTGATCAATTAGCTCTCCCACGAATGACGCCGGCAAATTCAACGCCTTCCCGATCGCGACGATCTTCGCCCGCGACGACGCAAGGCGCTCATCTGCCAGGGTAAGGAGGAATGCCGCGTCCGTGAGCCAGGCCATGCACGCAGTCGGCTCACGCACCAGCTCGATAACTTCTTCCACATACTCCTGATCCAAAGCTCCGATTCGGATCTCGGTATCCCGCAAGACGTCCCGGCAACCAAACGCACGCCCAAGAGATGCGAGATAGCTTCGCTGTTCCTTATCGATAGCCTCTTGCGGGGCCAGCACGATGGCGAGAGATTCGATGTACCTCCTACGCCCCTCCACGTCCTGCACCGAGGCGAGGTAGGAGTGGCGAGTGATCGGGACGAGATTGCCAAGGATTTCGTCCACGGACGACTCTGGAAGAGCGCGGACTGGCTCAGGAGAAGCTGAGAGGTCGGACCGCTCCAGCGCCAAGTGTTCGGACGGGAGGCTCAGCTGGATTGGCGCCGCCACGTCGAGCGCAAAAAACAGCGCTGCGCAAAGCTCCCTGGCGAACTCGAGGATCGTGTACCTATCGCTCGCTCCACGGATGGCCCGCCGGATTACGCTAGCTACCGCACGATCGCCAAGCTCACCGTCCACAACATCGCGAACTGCCTCAATCTGAGGATATACAGACTCGAAGGAATAGAACGCATGCGCCGCCAACGAAGGCACACGCTCAAATACGAGTGATCCGTTGATCGCTCCCAACGTACCGGCAAGCGAAGACACGGAACGCGCGCTCACCGACGTATCTGATTCAATCTCAAGGAAAAGCTCATCCAGTCCGACGGATCGATGCGGGTCTACGCCCGACCGCTTGAATGCGACTTCGAGATCGTCCCTTCTCTCGATCGCATCAAAGCCGATACCCGCCTTCTTCATGGCTACGACGTAGTCGAAGACGAGGTGGATGGCGCGCATGGACGGACCCTGATGTGCCAGGTCCAACAATTCCAGGCGAGCAAGCCAATTCAGACATGCAAGCTGTTCGCGCAAGTCGGTCGTACGACGATCGAATGCCTCAATCAGGGCAGAGACATTCCCCACAACTTCTTCGAGACCAACCGCAAGGTCGTCAAGATCCCGACGGACCACGGCAACCGCATGGGCTTGCAGGAGATTTTGGTCCTGCAACGCAGCAAGGTAACCAAAGGCGATCCTCTGCATCTGGATAAGGTTGCCCTGCCCCGCACGCATAAGTTCATGCTGCTTGCCAGTCACTGCAAAATAAAAGCGACGAGTAAACCCCGCGTCGGCGATCGTTCCGTGGCCCAGCTCGGATTGACGGAGCAAGCTAAACGCATCCACGGCCAGCTGCTGGGCGAGATTATGGTTCGCCTTCGCTCGCGCGATAAGGGCGTCGACCTGCTCAACCTCGCCAGAGCTCAGTTCATTCTTGGCTAACATTGTCCGTACGTCCCTCAGAGATTTTCAATACGCTTGCGAGTGGTCGCGGAAGCGTCGTGGATAGCGACCATGCGCTCGCTGAATACTTTTTCTGACACGGCAAGTTCCACAGCCAACTGGCCGTAGACACGCTGCCCTACAACCAGGTAATCCACACTGCGAGACATGAGAGTCTGCGCGTCGATCATGTTCGTCGCATTGGCAAGAGATTCGTTGAATGGCTTTTCGATGCCATTTTCAATGGCAACCGTTGCAGCTACAGAGGCGATCATGCCGCCCACGAAGCTGCCGACCAAGACGCCGATCGGGCCCGCTGGCGCGCCCACCGCGCCGCCTACGGCAGAACCGAAAACGCCTGCGGTCGTCTGCAAGATGTTCTTCCCCGTACGCGTTTCAAGCTGTGCAGGCGTCATCTTCCCCATGGCGACAAGCACGAGGCATTCGGCAAGGTCGACGGCACAAATCGTCGCGCCGGCAATTCCGCCCGTCGCCAGGCCAGTCTGGAGCGCGGAGCCGCTGAATACGTTCGGAAGCGCCTTGGCAGTCAGGCTGACCACTGCCGTTCCCGCACCTGCCTTAAGCGCGGCATCCGCCGCAGCGATTCCCGTCTCTTTCAAGACCTGTGCGACTGCTTCCTTTGGCTCGAGTCGACCGCTACGCACGTCGTCGAGCGCCTTGATGACGTTGATCGTACCCGCGACCACCGTCGTTACGATCGCCGCCGACTTTGCCGCCCGTAGACTTTGCTGGACAGTCGACGTTGTCTTGTAGACGCCCTGGATGTCCTCGTGCTTCTGCCGTGCCGCGTCGTCGCCCTTTGCAAGCTGCTCGGCTTCATTCTTCGTAAGCGGCTTCGACTCGACGCCGTCGTGGCTGAGGCGATCAGTTGCCTTGGCCTGAACGTCCTTTGCTGCATCCGCTACCGGCGAACGGTTCGCCTGCTCCTTCAGCTCCGTTTTCCGTGCCGCGTCCTTGATGCCTTGCAGCTGGTCCGACGGACCGACCATGGACTCCGTGTCCTTGTAATACGGCGATCCATCCGTGCCAAGCTCGCGGAACTGCTTGGCAGTCGTGTCGGCATCCTTGTAGTACTTCAGTTGTGCGCTTCCGACAGTCTCACCCCCGTCCACGAGCACGATATCGTGTGTCGGGTGATTCGACCTGAGCGGCGTTTCGTTGCACTTGTCCGTGAACGCGCGAACAGAATCATCCTTCAGGATGGCGTCAAGGTTGAACGTCTCCTTGTGCAGCACTTCCGCAGCGAAGCCCGCCTTGACGCCGAGCCCCTGATTCGTGGCCGTTACATCGGCAAGGAGTGCGTCCGACAGCTTGCACTCTTCAACGAGCTTCAACATCTGCTCGGCGGCCGCTCGGGGCCAGAACTGGCAATACTGGGCTGCCTTGGCAGCGGTAGCTTCTGCGCTCGACTTATGCGGTTCGCGAAACATGGGTTACTCCGCAGCCGTATTGATGGAGGTCACCTGGAGAAGGCGCACGAGGCCCTTGCAAACCCGTAAACAACCGTGGCGCCGATGATCTTGAACATGGTTTCCAATCCTTCTTTCGATTTGACTTGTGAAAAAGCGGGTCAGCAGCTCGCGTATCCGGTGAGCTCGGCGATCAGTTCGTCGCGAAGCCACGCGGGTTCAACGAGTCGCACATGTGGAATCCAGTAACGGACGATCGGAAGAACCTGGCTCGAATGGCTCACCGTGGCGCGAATCGTCAGCTCACCGTCGGACTCATCGGTAATCTCCTGACGGGGAACCAGCTTGCGGCGTTGGAAGTAGTACGCGGCCCTGCTGGCGACTTTGAGGACCACTTCGAAATGCGTGCCGCTGAACCAGACATCGTCCTCCTCGTCGATCGAGCGCTGGATAGCTGCGCTCGACGGGAAGTCCTCGTCGGTAGCGTGGAATGAATCGATGCGGCTTAGAGCGAACGCCCGGAGCTCATTGTCCTGGGTAGCGGCGAGGTACCAGATGCCCTTGTTGTTGACGAGGCGGTACGGATCGACGACACGCTCCCGCCCGGCATAGGCGATGCGGCAGCGAACCTGCCCGCGGATGGCGGCAGCGAGGCCATAGAACAGGGTGCCGTCGTGAGGGACCGCTTCGTATTGCTGGCCCTTTACGAGGAAGATTGCGGGATTGCTGGTATCGAGCAGGGACGCGAGGTTTCGCCGCTCTCCCGGCGGGAAGAGGTCACTTACGCCGGCAAGTCGGGCGAAGAAGTCCAGGTCAGAAGAGCTGAACTTTCCGCGGTAGGTGGGAACGATCTGGTAACGACCGTCCTGGCGTCGCTCGACGATGTTCGCCAAACGGTTGAGGTCGCGATATATCGTGCGCTCACTGACGCCGAACTGATCAGCAAGCTCTTGACGACCAAGGGAATCTCCCTGGTTGAGCCGAAGCAGGATTTCAGCCAGCCGAAGGGCTAGCGTCTCGTGCTCTCGGTCATTCATCCCTGTGCCACCTCGTTCGCCAGTGCGTTGACCGCATACTGGATCGCCGATGCGACAGGTGGTGTCAGTCTGAAAACAGCACCGCTTCCCTACCGCTGGCGATTCCCTGAAGTGGCTTAACGGCCACGCCGCCGGCAACTTTAGGCGGCGAGCCTTCGGAGTGGCTAGCCTGCGCCTTTCCCACAAGCGCCCATCACCTGCGCAAACGGCCCCGCCTCATACCCCAACTCCGCCGGCGGTGACACCGCAATCTTGTAATGCACCGGCTGGTCGGGTGAGTCGCCGGCGAGGATCTTCCATGCGCTGACGTCGCCTTGCGGGGTGTGGACGGTTTCCTTGCCCTCGACCTTGATCGTGAACTGACCGGCTCCCTTGTCGTATTGCCAGACGGGGACGGTGAAGGTGGCGCCCTCTTTCAGGGGAAGTGCGGCGAAGGTCAGGCCCCATAGGTTGCCGTCCCATACGGGATGGTCGAAGGCGACATTGATGGGGGTGGTGCCTGTCGAGGTTTCGCGGGTGCCAGTGACGCCCTGGTCCGTGTAGGCCAGGCGGATACGGTGCCAGCCTTTCTCGCTTCGCTCCTTGCCTCGATCGCTTTCCAGGGACAGCGGTCGCATGGTGGTGCGATCGACGATGAAGTGGTCGGTCATGTCGAAGCCGCTGCTGGGCTGAAGCTGATGGACGGTGATGTCCCAGGTAGGGCGCCCCTTTGTTTCGGTGGCCTTGATGCTTTGCCGGGTGCTGCCTACGGTCTTGCCCCTGACCGTGATGTCGTAGCAGGTGTCCCCTGCCCTGAGCCTGCTTCCATCGAAGGGAACGGTAGCTGCCGTGGCTGCGGCCAGGGCCAGTATCACCATACCTGCGTACATCGATCGTCCTTATCGTTCGTTGGGAAGAAGCGCGTTCAACGGGCGGCGCGGTTGTCCATCCAGCGGACCATGGCCCATTGCGCCAGGGGGATGCCCAGGTAGATCAGGTAGGCGGTTGAGTGCATGCCAAGGGTCATGGCGACCACCGAGACGAGCAGGCCGCATAGCAGGGTGCATCGCACGAGCTGGCGTGCAGCTGCGATGCGACCGCTTGCCAGGAGCCAGACCAGCGCAGCCTGGCAGGCGGCAATGGCGATGAGCAGGAAGGTCAGCAGAGGGGTCGCACGGCGATAGGCCTCGGCGATGGCTTGCTGGGCCTGACTGCCCTGCATGAGCGTGGCGTAGTAGTGCTCATGGCCTGTCGCAATGAAGCGGATGGCGCTCCAGCTGCAGCCCAGTTCGAAGAGGGCGAAGGGCGCGAAAAAGAGGATCGCTACTGCGATGCGGAGCCAGGTCGGGAAGGCTTGGCGGCCTTCGATGGCTGTCGTCACTGACGCCCATAGGCAACCCACGGCGAAGCGCAGCCCATGGCCGTCTGCGTCGGCTTCCTGATACTCGGCCAGCATGGCTTCGCCTAGCCAGGGATGGCGCGACCAGCGCGCCGCACGCTTCATCAGGAACACGGCAAGCCAGCGAGTCATGTGGACAGGACCCCATCCGGATCGGCATCGCGCTGGCCCGAGGCCCGGGCCAGGGTCACACCTGCCGCGGTAAGGCGATAGGCATGCCGGGGCGGACGACCAGGCTGCTCAGGTTCGCGCCATTCGGACTCGACCAGACCCTGCCCTTCCATGCGGACCAGCAACGGATACAGCGTTCCGGATTGGAGGCCTGCGGCCTTCATCAGGGGGTAGCCGTAGAACCACTGGCCGGGCTGCTCGACCAGGACGGCGAGGAGCTTGTCCATTTGGGCTGAGGGTTGGCGGGTGCGCTTCATGGGGTCATTTCAACATATGTAGATTTAATACTGCAAGGGCCCCTCCGCCGCTCGGGGCCGATGGAAGGAGTAGGTCCTCCCTTGTTACCGCCATCCGGCAATCGCAGCCTGGACGACTGGCATCGACGCGACGCGGGACGCGCCCTTCAGACCGAGGGGCGTATCGCTCACTGGCCCGACTCGAGCTCCTTCTCAGCGTCGCTCTTCTTGGCAGTCGCTCCCGAATTTCCACATGAGTCGACAAAGTAGCCGCCGTCGGTATCCGACATCACGAACAAGAGATAGGTCTGCCCAATATCCATGGGAAAACGCGTCGATGTGTTGACCGACTTGATCTTTATGTTGCGTGCTGGCTTGCCTTTGAAACTATGGAGTACGGCAACGGTGTAGACCGTCTGATCGACAAACTCGGGCTCATCTTTGGACATGACATCTTTGCTTGATGTCACGTTCCCCAAGATCACAAACTCGCTGTCGCGCCGCTCAGAGCGGATATCGGGATGACCGCTGTAGCAAGCTGCTGTAGCGTGGCTGGCCGACACAACGCTTAGCCAAATAGCGAGTCGTAAGACCGATCGCTTATTAAGTGACGGCGTCATCCCAACGGCACAGGACCACGCAATCACATCATGTCGCCCTGTTGCCGTGAGACGACACGCCAGGCGGCGGTCGTGTGGGTCATACGCAGTGTCGAGCTTTGGCCGCCGATGCCGCTCATCTGGCCGTAGGTGACGTCGTAGTCGCCATCGGGCCTGGGTAACGGCTGACCGATGACCAGCCACGAGAGATGGGGGGTGTCGGGAGCGTTGCTGGCGGCTTCGAAGGCCACGCCGTCGATGTGGATGCTGTCGATTAACGAGGCGGCCGGAACAACGCGATCGTCGTTCGTGTCCTTGAGTACCAGGTAGATGGTTCGCGGGCCCGATGGCAAGTGCTCGGGTGGCTGCGCGTAGCGGATGACGGTCAGCCACAGGTTTGACATGTCGGGCGCGGGGTTGCGTCTGCCCTCTTCCTGCCGGGCGTAGGATGCCTTTGCCAGGTCGAGGCTGATCTTCGCGCTTCCCGTACCCAGGCACTCGGTCTGGTTGGGGCGGTGCGCACAGACCTTGCCTGTCGTTTCGTCGAGCGTCCCGATGAAGGGTGTGCCGTTTACGGGCATGAACGTGACCGACCAGCTCTGGGTCGCGACATCGTAGGTGGCCGGCGTGGCATTGAGCATGCTGTCGCCAGAGACCTGGTCCACGGCTTCCATCATGAGCGAGGGCACGATGTCTTTGCGAAGCCACGGTGGCGGGGTTTCCCGGGCGTGGCCCATGGAAGCCGTGAGGAGCACGGCGGCCACCGTAGCGTGGGCCAGGGCTTTGAGTGGAGAGGCTTTGGCTGACATCACACGGGGTCCTTGTGTGGAGACTAAGACGCGGATCTCGATGGCTGCTGCGGGCAAACTGTACGACGTCAGTCCCTGCACGCGTCGGCGTTGCCCGACTGGCCGTAGCCGCTTGCATCGTACGACACAGTCACCACCGCCGAGACGATGCGCCCTTTATGGCGAGCCATGACATAACGCTGGCGAGGCAAGCGCAGCCGCCGGTAGCCGTCGGGGGCCAGGCCGAAGCTATCCACTTCGTAGCCGGCGAGATAATCCAGCCGCCCTTCCCCATCCGTCGCGCGGCACAAGCCGTAGGTGCAACGGGGCGGTCCAGGGATTGCTCGGTGCGCAGGCGCTGAGACGGGATGCCTGCCGTTTCGCTGGACATGTACGATCGCTCGAAGCCGGTCAGAAGCAGCGGGCCGATGACTTCCGTACGCAACACAGGCGAGTGGGCTACCGGCTATTCCATGACGCGCATAAGGGCAATCAGGGTCAGGCCATCGCGATGACCATACTTGCGCACCTCCTCCGGCCGGAGGCCAAAGGCATCGCGGAACGCACGGGAAATGCCTAGCTCGAGCTGTAGCCGAAGCAATGGCTAGCGGAAGGATGTCAGCTGCGCCGGCGGCAAGCTCGGCGGCCGCATGGCTTAGACTGCGAACACTGATATGGAGGGCGACCGAACAGCCGGTGGCAGCACGAAAAAAGTGAGCCAGAAGGAACGAGGAGATGCCTTCAGCGGCAGCGACATCACCCGAAGAGAGTTCTTCCGATGAGTGGCTTTCGGTGAACCAAACTGCGCGGTGGACTGGTGGCACATCTGGCTTCCCCTTGGTGTGAGGGGATCATGCGGGGGATGAGGGCGTTTGATGGACCTTGCTACCCCTTTGAAGCCTGTGGTGCCGGGTTCGCGATTCTCAGTCGAGCAGCCTTGCGACTCATTAACGTGAAGGCAATCATGAGGCCGCGGTCATTGTCTGGGCCTCACCGGCAACGTTGATCAACCGATGCTGCAACACGGTTACCCGGAAGACGGTCTAGGCGGCCATCCGCTTGGATAGTTATGATAGGTGGGAGGGAGGGGCTGATATGACCACGAGCTCACGGATCGAATGGACCGAGCAGACTTGGAACCCGACCATCGGATGCACCAAGGTATCGCCCGGCTGTAAGCACTGCTATGCCGAGACGCTCGCCCGCCGCCTGCAGGCCATGGGCCTGGATGCGTACCGCAATGGCTTTCGCCTGAATCTGCTGCCCGATCGGCTTGATGAACCGACCCGTCGTAAGAAGGCCACGATCTATTTCGTCAACTCGATGAGCGACCTATTCCACGAACGGATCCCGGATAGCTTCTTGGATCAGGTCATGGCTGTCATCGCGAGCACTCCGCAGCACCGCTACCAGATCCTGACCAAGCGGCACGAGCGCTTGGCCAAGTACTTCGCTCGCCGACCTGTGCCATCGAACGTCTGGCTGGGAGTCTCGGTGGAGAACCGCCGCCACGGCGTGCCGCGCATCGACGCATTGCGAAACATCCCGGCGAAGATCCGCTTTCTTTCCTGCGAGCCGCTGCTGGAGGATCTCGGTACCCTGGATCTCAGCGGTATTCACTGGGTCATCGTCGGCGGAGAATCTGGTCCGAAAGCCCGGCCGATGAGTCCGGAATGGGCGCGCACGATTCGCCGGCAGTGCGAGTCGCAGGGCGCGACCTTCTTCTTCAAGCAGTGGGGCGGTTGGGGGGCCGATGGTAAGCGCCGCTCGAAAAAGGCCAACGGGCGGGAACTCGACGGTCGACAATGGAATGGAATGCCCGACGCGGTGGCGGCCGCCGCGTCGTAACGCAAAAGCAGGAACAAGGACCGCCCCCTTTCGACAAGGATGCAGCATGAAGCCACGTCCGGCCCAAGAGGCCCTCCAGCAATATCCCGAGCGTGAACACTCACTGGTCAAACACACCATCCTCGAGGCCTACCTAGAGCGGCTCCTGATGATCGTGGGCCAATGGGCACCGAAGATCGCGTACATCGACGGCTTTGCTGGACCGTGGAAGTCAACGGCGGCTGATCTTTCTGATACTTCGCCCGGGATCGCCATCCGCACGATGGTCAGCTGCCAGGATAACCTGCAGAAACGGCTGAACAAGCCCGTGCGGTTTCGGTCGGTCTTCATGGAGACCGACAGTGAGCGTGCCGAATTCCTTGAGGGATACGTACAGACGGCGCCTGCGAGCATCGCCCGACCCGAAGTGTGGCGTAAGTCGTTCGAGAGCAGCATCGCCGACGTGCTGAAGTGGCTGGAGCCTGACGAATTTGCTTTCGTTTTCGTCGACCCTTTCGGATGGAAAGGAATCATTGAGGCTAGCAGCCTAGCTCCGCTCCTTCGTCGCCCGAAGACGGAGCTCCTCATCAACGTCATGTGGAACTTCCTTAACCTAGCCACTGGCCATCCGGAGCAGAGGGCGAACCTCGAGGCCGTGTTTGGCAGTGATTGGGACGCGGCGCTGGCGGAAACCGGCAACCGAAAGCGCGCGCTCATGCGCCGCTACCGCGACCAGCTCGTCCAGGCCTGCGCCGGTGCGCACCAGCAGCGACTTCGCACAGCAATGCTGCCGGTCGAGTACGTCGACAAGGACAAGGTGATCTTCTACTTGGTCTATACCACCGCCAATCCGACAGGACTAACGACATTTCATCAGGAAGCGGAGGAAGTGACGCGGACCCAAGCCAGGCTCAAGTTGCAGTACCGTCTGGATGCCCTTGCGAAAAAGAAAGGTCAGCCCGACATCTTTTCGGCCGACGCCCATGAGCCCGAGCGCCAGGTATCGCTGGACCAGGTCAGGCGGGATTGGATGGCGCATTTTCCGAATGTCGGAAGCGAGTTGCAGGTAGACGCCGCCGTGATGGCCGATCTGATCGAGCACAGCGACTTCTTTCTCTCCGAATATATGACGGGCGTGGGCGACTTGATCGAAACGGGCGTCCTTGAGAACACGCAAGCAAAGGGACACCGGACCAAGTTCCCGGTCAACTTCAAGAAGAAGGGTGAACTGCTGCGACGGTTAAAGTAGCCCCGTGCCGCCCCCACCTTACGCCTCCATCACTGATTGCGTCCATGCCCTCGATTGATTCGATCACCCGCAGTTTTTCCATCGTCGACCACACCCTTCGGCAGATGTTTTCCGATAGTTACTGGAAGCGATGCATGTACGCCGCGCTGGGCATGCGCGAACTCCTCCGGGTCCAGGGTGTTAGCGCGGAAATGGTCTTTGGCGACATGGCCTGCTTTACAGTATCCCCCGATTGGCACACCACGAGCTGGCAGGGCTTCAGGAATACCGAGTCGGCGAACGCTGCTCACTTTTGGCTGGAGACGTCCAGCTACCTCCTCGACCTCGGGCCGCATTACCTGCCCGCCGAAAGCAGTCATCCCATCGCGCCCATCCCTCCGGTTCGACTGCCGTTTCATGAGGGGGAGCCTCGATACCTGCGATACAGGGCGCGCGGTCGCGGTGAGGTGGACTTGGACGGTGACCCCGGCTTGGCCGGGCGCGCCACCGCGTTCATCGCTCAATGTCTGACGACGCATCGATCAGTGGCTGCCCGGGATCTACCTGCATTCACGTGGCAACTATCGGGCACGTCATCACTGCTGACCGCTGCGCGGAAGGGTGATACGTGGGCCCGGGGCGCTACGCAAATCGTCAATGGGCACGTGCCCCCGCCGGCGCCCATCTGAGATCTACGCCTCGGTGCGCTGGCCCACTTCCGGACGCAAACGTTGCGAAACCGTCGTCTGAAGAACCAGCTCTTCCGGCAAAAAGAACAGCACGTTGACGGGGAGTGATCCCGGGTTCACCTAAGGCACCCGTGGCGCTGATGTCATGCGTCAGGCTCGCTTCATACGGCCCGACGATACCGACTGCGACCACGTGCTTAGAACCTGACGGCTCGGGCCGGTGCAGGTCGAAGAGATACATCTGAGTCGCATGGGGCCCATCGGGTAGACAGGGTGCCAGGCGCTCGGGTGACGACGGCCTGTGATTCGGCGGGCGAACCGCTCTGCACATCCGTGCCACCGGCAATAGTGCCCTGGCCTACACCGTGAGGCATAGTGGCGTCCTTCACCGGGCGCGCCACGAAGTCCGGCGGCAGGTCCAACGACGGCGGGGGTGTGGGTTGAGCCGGAAGTGCAGGCCCGGCATCGCCCTGAAGAGGTCCTTGGCAACCAATCGTATCGGTCGCACTCAGGCAGGCAACGGCATCCCGGCAGGGACGGGTGACCCAATGCGCCCAAGAATCGTGCATGGGATATTTCACAACTGTGCTGTGAAGTGCGCTTAAACGGTCGAGCTAGTGGTGGTTCACAGGGCCAATCAACGCGGCCGAGACTTCGCGTCATCAAGAGACATTGCCGAAAGAGTCAGCGTCTCCCACCAATCCGTGCCGGGCCGCCTTTCCCTACCCTCCAAAGGCTTCCAGGAATAGATTTCCCCTCGCGCCCTGGCCTCCGCCGCAAGTCGCCTCTCAGTGATGGTTCCAGCCATAGAGAACTCAGCGGCGTAACCACCCCTTCGTACGTGGTCTCGAAAATCGCGCCATGTGTCAGGATCGTTGAACCGCTTATGGATTCGACCATGGCAAGGGCGGCATACCATGAATTCGAACGGCGGATCCCATCGATAAGGGAGAGCGTAGTCCTCACTGTGAGGCTCTACGTCGCGTTCTGGGTCACCGCACAGAGCGCATGGTCCCACCCTCCTCGGAATCTCGCCCAGCGCGTACAAGCGTTTCCATTCTTGATATTTCCGGTCTCGCTCGCGCCCTGAGTATCCGTTGTAAGGCCCCATACCGCCCCCCTTTACCAGCCAGCACAATCGCACGGCGCGATCGGTTCGTGAATCGTCGCATACCTGGATTGGAGCCGGTGCGATATGAGCGCCACGTCGACTCGCATTTCCGTAGCTGTAGGTCAACTCCGAACGTGCACCCGGTCGGCTGTTCCCGCTCGGCCACCGGTGGCACCCCTCAGCACCAATCAGCTCGCGTACCCGACCAGCCAAAAAGAGGGGTGTTGACGAGGTACCGGGCCGAACTATCTGTCGCCGCTTCGCCCAGTCCGGGCATCAGGGAACGGGAAATCTCGTTTCGGCTATGGAAGGAACGTTCTGGCGGCGCCCTACCCCTCCGATCGGCCGCTTACTCAAAAAACCAGGAAAGGTAGCCGCAATCCGCACTGACGACTTTCAACGAACTATGGACCGACGGCCAGACCGGACTGCTGACGCTTCGCCTTGCATCATTACGGTATTCCTCCGATTATTTACAGCAGTATTCTGCCTCTAACTGCTTTCCAGAAGGAACTGACGTGACGACCGACCTTGGCTGGGAAACGCTGCATGATAGGCTCCTTCGAACGAAGCGGCTGTGGATAAAAAAGCTTGCGCGGAATGACCGGACCTGGGCCAATACCCCCGAGACTAAGGCGGCGGAAGCCGCGCTTGGCCACGGGTTTACCAAACAAAATGGCGTCTACATCCCTTCGGAAGTTCGCATTTCCGACTTCTTTCCACAAACCGAAAATCGGAACGTCGCGACCCCTGAGATTTTCGACGCTGACGTGCTCATCGAGTGGCTCGGGCAAGGATACGAATCTCGGTCTCGTCTCGTTCATTACTCAGGCAAGGGGGCCGAAGGCCACCTGACACGCCTCCCGAAGGAGCCCTTCCAGGACCTGGCGCCCGCCTCAATCTTTTTACTCGGCGAAGACGGAGCTGAGAACGGTTTCCGAAAGTACTGGGGTGCGGTATTGGACTCAACAGGAGTAGAGGCCGCACTCGTCGAGACACTTTTCGATATCGACTCATGGTTCCACTTTTCCTTCTTTTATCCGGCGAACCAGCTAGCAAAGCCCGATGACCATGATGAAGTCCTGATCCGAGAGCTGACCGCCGCGCTTGCGTCAGGCACGCTTCACCACCTGATTGCATCAGAAGCGCGTCTTCCGGCGTCAGATCGCCTCGCCGCCATGGCACAGACTGAGTATCTAAAGGAAAGCGGACTCGGATCGCTGAACCCATTCGCTATCGATCGACCCGGAGACGCGATCATGCGAATAAGCCGGGATATCGAGTACAGCCTGTATAAGCGAGCTGAGATACGCCACCGCGCAGCTGACGTACTCCGCATTCTGACGGACGACTCTCGCACGCTTCCAGAGCTGATCGTACGCGGCTATCCGCAACTCACGGCCACATTTTTAAGCGCGAGTCAGCACAGGAAGTCTCGTGCGGGCCGGTCGTTCGAGCACCACATCGAACGACTTCTGCGTGACGGCAAGGTTGACTTCGAGGCCCAAGCCGTTACGGGGGGGCGTCGCCCGGACTTCGTCTTACCAAACGCGTTTTCGCTACGAGTGGTCGGCGACAGAAGGGGCATTGTCCTCTCAGCGAAAACAACGCTCCGGGAACGATGGAAACAGGTTTCGCACGAAAAGTTCTCGGGAGGGATCTTCCTGGCGACAGTCGACGACAGAGTGTCGGCAGACGCTATCGCCGACATGAAATCGCAGGGAATTTGCCTTGTTGTCCCCGAGACACTCAAGGAATCTCGGGAAACAGACTACGCAAAGGATGAAAATGTGATCTCTTTCGCTCAGTTCTTCCGTGACGAAGTTAAGCATAGCCGTCCATGGCTAATTTCAGCGGAGCCCACTGACCTGTTCGGGTGACCGACAACGCTAGCAGGTGCGGACTTCACCCAGAAATTCATGCCAGTCTCCCACCCCCTGTTAGCGACCAGTCTCCCTATCTGGCTCAAAATCGCACCTTTCAGCGAAGCGGCTGTTGATGGAAACAATGGAACACCTCGTCTACCGGGGGACCGCATTCCACGGTACCTAGGAGGATCGCTCATGGAGTCGTCGCGGACACGGGTGATCTAAACGGCCTCCAGGAAGCGAAAGCCGTCCGCTTCGCATCGCCTACTGATCTCAAGGAGGCGCACCCAATCCCTCTGAGACTGAATGCGCAATACACTCTGAGGCGTCACCGCTCGTGAGAGCAGCTCGAGTTCAGGCCCGAACACCCCCTCAGCCAGGCGTGGCCATTCTGCGAGTGCCGCCCAATACCCTGACTTTGCATAGGCTACTACCTGAGCCTGTGCCGAAATTCCGTCGTCTTGGATTCCCCGCTTCCGCTCTTCCACCTTCTGCTGGCGCCTCTCCTCCCTACTGCGCGACCACCTCTCGAGGATCTTTGGCACTGAGAGGTTTTTCTCAGAAACCTTCAACCAACAAGCCTCCCGCTTGGTCCATTCGCCAACGTTCGACGACCCCACAGGCAGGTCAAGGATTGCATCCTGGACAAGCACTGCTGCCCTGAGAAAGGCGTTTTCGAGGTCCGAATCGATCGCCTGGCGATCCCAGGCGTCTAGGAGCGACACCTCTCGACCAGCGCGCTCAATCGACAGGAACACCAGTGCCCAGGCATATGCAACGATTTGAGGGCGGTAGTCGCCGCGATACCACGTGGCTTTCCCGGCAGCCACGATCCCCTCTCCTCGATTCCAGAGAACGCTCATCGCGACAATTCGTTTGTAGTAGTCATCGCCGTACGCAGGGCTAAGATCAGCCCATGAATCGGCATCCTTGTTAACACCTTTACTGGAGAACTGGCCAGCGAATTTCACGAAGTTCTTCTGAGCACCCAGGGAGACCCAATGCGGTCGCTTCGAGAGGACACTATCCAGCTTGGCAAGATCCGTTTTATTGATGACCTGTTTCGGCGGAAACTCAAGATCGTGCGAGGCTTTGCGGGCCTTCGAAAGGTACATTCTCTCGTTCTGATACTGGCCGCGGGCGCGCTCGTAGAACCATTTACTTTGAACCCTAGCAGCGCCTTGCGCGGGAACAAGCAATCGTCGCGATATCTCCTCCATTTTTCGATGAAATGGATGGTTCGCAAAAAAGTCGGCTACGGCGATCTTATTCTGAGTGTTTGCGAACTCTGCAATCTGAGGAATAAGATCGTTCGCTTGGGAAGACTCGACAACCGTGAGCTTCATGGGAACAGAAACCCCGGCCAGCGGTAAACGATCCTGTTTCCTCGCTCGGAGAACGTTCGCCGTCGTCTGCCCGCCGTTAACGATCTGCAGATCCGAAAGTCCTACAACCACTGGCAATCCGTTGTTCGTGGAGATGACTGCAGATGCTGCAGTGGCGGCGATTCCGTTATTGAACGCAAAGAAAAGCGGTGCATTATGTTGGATGGTTGATCGAATGCCGCGATTCACGCCACCCTTCATTCCGAGGAACGATCGGACATTCCCCTCAAGGAGGCGGCTGCCGTAGCGCTCAAAAAGGTCAGCCAAGAGATCGCCTCCGATTACGCAAAGGTACGATGTCAGACCTTCTGCAGAAGACGCAAGAATGCACGGAATACCTTCCGACCCAAAGTCTGCGAGCGATATCTCTACAACTTCGCGCTCCCTAGCCGAGGCATACAAAGCCCTTATTCGTTCAAGATCCCAAATATGCAACTCAACCGGAATCCCCCGAATCTCGGATCGCGACTCCCGTTTATATCGCTTCGCGAGGCTTCGGTTCGAGAACAGGTGATAACGGATGCACGATATCTCATCTCTTCTCTGGTCTATTGTGGACGATAGTTCGTAAGCGGGCGAGGACTCCACGACCTTTTCGCTGAGCCGTTCATTCAGGGACGCCGCAACGAATCCGTGGATTAGTGCCTGAAGCTCCACCACCTCCGGAGTCATCAACGTAGCCGGGCTGTCGTCTGCGTGCCATCTCGCAATAGCAATCGAAAGCGTGCCATCGGAATCGTCAAACTCCGTGAAACCATGAATCTTAAATTCACGCCCCTTACTATCCCGTCCGGAGTAGTCAGCAGCCTTAAGCTCACCAAAAACCGGATCCTCGCTTAAGCGCTCACCGATCTCGGCAACAAACGCGAGCGAATCTACCAAACCGTCAGACTCGGCACGAAGCATTACCATCTGCCGCAGCTCATCAAAGAATTCCGTCTCTTCCATCTCTAACCCCGAGTAATTTGCCTTATCTCTTCAAGCAACAGCTCGTAATGGACTGTCGCCACCCCGCGCGGCGCTGATGCACGGGTGATGCGAGGGAAGTCATCGCCAACGATGAACTCTTCCCTTGCGACAATCGTATAAGCAACTTCGTCGTAGGACGCCTGTTCAACATACCCGACCTCGAAGAGGCGATCCTTAAAAACGGCGAGGTCTACCGATCTTGCACCCACCAAATCCTCAATCTCAGCCACGAGTCTATTCAATGTGATGGCGCCAGATTCGTGCGGGTCTGCTCGACGCGACGTGTATACAACCAGCGTCAGGCCCGTGACGACGTCCAGCTGCCCAATGGAGCTTATCGAAACGACCTTTGCACCAGGCCTTATCGACTTAACCTCGCGACTGAAGTCGGAAAAGAGAAAGTCTTGATCCGCTCCAATTGGCCCTACCCACGCCATAAGGATCTCGCCCCTAGGCCGTACCTCGCTCAACATGAGTGACCTAAGTTCGAGAAGCTCTGCGATGAGACCCTGGATTTGAAAATCGGCCAACATGCCGCCAGCCGACTTGTCAAAAAGTCGTTTCCACAGCTCTAACCTACTGCGAGTAGCATCCAAAAGCTGCGCTTCATCAAACGATTGCGAGATCGCATCAACGAGATCGCCACAGAGGTTAGCGAACACTTCGGAGAGCGATGAATCCGTTAGCCTGATCAAAAGGAGCCAAGTGCCATCCGCACGTTGACTTCGGAAGCAGTCCACCGAAGCCGTGTCAAAGTACACAGCCTGTGGCTTTGCCGAGCTCCCAATTGCAAGCATTGATCGCCCCATGCCATCGATCGCAGCAAAGATAGCGTGCTGGCCGTCCTGATCAAAAAGCCTCATGCGGTAAGAATCGCCATCGGACCAACCGATGCCCGTCGTCAGTTCTTCGCGGAGTTCTGACCACCTTTGGTCAATCGTCGCCATCATTATCTTCCTCGATGAGGCCGATCTCGCGTAGGTAAACCTTATTGAGTCGATACGGAACTGACGTGCTGACGTCGCCGTCGAAGACTGGGAACGATAGACTGATAGCGATGAGCGTCTTAGGCTCAATAGACGATGTCGGCAATGTCCGACGTTTTTCTTCTGATGCCTGGGAATCCTTCGGCTCGATTACGTGGATGGTCAGCAACGGGCGGGTGCGATGATTGGAATACGCATGGCCGGGGACTGTTTTAGCCGCCGATCCCGGATTGAGCTCCCGCCATGAGTTTTCCGCACGTTCCACCTCATCTCTTGTCAGGCCGACGCGCTCATCCGACGGCTCGCCGACTCGCTGCTTGTTCACCTTGAGATAGCTTGTAACTCGGCTTGGCGATCCCTCGAACTGGCGCTGACGCCGGCGGGGCGAAGCTGCTGCTCCATCGACACTCTTAATTGCGATGGTCGACGCGACAGCACCCTCCCCCTGTGGAAGGCAAACGTCCCATCTCGCGAGGTCATCAATGCCACTGCTCCTGATGAAGTCAATGAGCGGCGACTCTCCAGTTTTAGCGTCCGCGATGAACGAAGAGTTGAGCGGTGAGATAACGATGCTCTGCAAATACGTAGCTACATCTTCGGCACGCACTCCCGACCATATATATCGACTTCCGTCAGTGGCTGACGAGCCGAGCGAGGCAATGAAGCGGGCTGTTGCCTCAACGTTTCTTTTATTTACATCGACCGCACGAGGAAGTACCGGTGTCGACACCAATTTCCCGCTAAATGAAAGGTCGACATCAACCTCTTCCGAATTTCGCATCTTATAAGCGGCAGTGACAAGCAGCGTATCCGGGTGCGAGCGAACGCGGATTCCGAACTGGCTTGGAGGCTGGTTATTTGCGTGCATGCGACGGATATCTGAGCGGAGTTCGGCAACTACTTCTGCGATATGACGAAACCACCTCTGAACTTCATCGGTCATCCAGATCCGGCACAGATCGTCGTAGCCAGGTCTGTAGCCGAACCATCGACCCATCTGAAGAAGTGTGTCATACGCTTTTGAGCTGCGGAAGAAATAGCTGACACATAGACCCTGGAGAGTGAGCCCACGCGAGAGCGTCATGCCACCGACCGCGATGACGCGACGCCCCTTCTCTGAAGCCTCGTACATGCCGTAATTTAAGCGCTCGGCTCGCTCAGTCCGCTGGTTTACGGTCACAACTTTAACGGAAGCGATCGAGTCATAAAGCTTCGCTCGCACTTCATTCCACTCTACTTGAACTGAAGAGTAGCGACTGACAAATGTGTCGTGTAGTGATCGCAACAAATCATGGCCATGCCACAGATCGTCGTCGGCAAGGTACTGCTTTACCATCTCAATCATGCTATAGCGGTAAGCGTTCAATAGCTCAGACACCTGGATCTGAACATCCGTGAACGTCGTCACATTCACAAGCATTGAACGATGCTTGAGGGGCTCATTTCTTAAGTCCCGAATCGCACACGAAAGAAAGAACGCATTTGCCGCGTCCAGAAGCGACGGAGGCAATTCCGAAACTTCAAGGGTCTTTTTGTGTTTCGCAGGAAATACAGAATCTGCGTCGTCGATATCTACAACCTGATCGGTCCAGTCACCATCTTCACCAAATATTGCCGAAGCCCCGATATAACTGGTAGGGGCGCTCAGACTGTAAATGAAGTTCTTCGGGAAGAGATCGGTACCATCGGGGTCTGGATTGATGAACACGTTAGCGAATGGCGTAGCTGTATAAGCGACGTATGTAGCCTGATGAAACCTGCCCAGGACGGCCCTGATCAGGCTATTGATCGTCGACGGACTATCTTCATCCTTCTTCCCGTTCACAGAGGCGTTATCAGCCTCGTCATCGATAACAAGAAGTGGGATAGCGAGCTTGTCTCCCGCTGCGCCCGCTTGTCCGTCTAGGAATGTGCACAGGTTACGAAGGGCCGTTGAGTTCTTCTTCATAACCAGAAGAACAGGCTCGTTGATGTTCTTTAGCGGTATTCCTCGCAGCGCTGCCATATTCGAGGTTAAGAAGTCCGAGTCGATCGACGTCAGTACATTCGGCGTCTGGCTCCGGAATCGGCCAGCGCCGATTTTCGCCCCGCTAACCTCTCCGCGCAGTAGCTGCCTGCTATCGCGACCAACGAACCCTTCGTCGAGGCGCTCCTGTGTTTGCGATCGCAAATCCTCGATCGTACCGGTCAAAAGTACGATAACCTTGTACCCAGAATCAGCCGCCTTTGCGACGAGGCCCGAATAACTTGCGGTCTTACCCGACTGCACATCCCCCATCACCAAGCCTTGAATCCGCCACGCAGAATTCGACGCAGGGTTCCCACACTGCGTCAGGATATTGTCCGTATCCTCATCAAGGGTGCGCACGACAGACGAAGGAAGACCGGATGCCCGTAGCTGTTTTGAGTACGAGTCCCAGTAGATCCAATCCGTGGAGGCCTTTCGATCTTCAACCCACGGGGCCACAGCTCCATCGGTGACTCCATCTCCAACCATCATGTTCACCCCGATGGTTGCCTCGAGCCTCCTTTGGACAGACGGAAGATCGGCTTCGCCTAGCGCGGGGATGCTCTTCAGGAATTGCATCACCTCATGCAGCAGCTCGTCGGTAAGGGGGCGACCGTTTATGGCGCCAACCGCCATCACGAATGCATCAAACATTTTCGATCTCCCTTCTCATATGTTCGTGAAGTGACATGTGGTGAACGAACGGATCCATCTCGAGGATCTGGTCAAGTGTCATTCCGCTTATGCTCATCAACTGCGATGCAATTAGCGAAAGCTCTGAGGCAAGAGCTGGGTCGGTCGATTGCACATCGTCAGAACTCATGTCAGCGTAGATTGATTCGATGGGGAGCGACCTTCCGAGAAGATCGAGAAGGATCTGGAATGAAGACTGCTTATCGCGCGGAATCGCCTCCGCAATCTGCATAAGCAGCGGATGGTCGACATTCGGCGTATATGCGACTCGGCGCCCGGGAAGTTCACTACGTGTCCACAGCGGATCGGCGACAGCCGACTTGGCTCGCCTCCCCTTGAACGTAATGGTCTTCTTGCTCACGCCGGCGAAGTGGGGGATAAGCTGCCGCAACCTATCGCGAATAACATCAGGCGGATAGGCGGCAGACTTCTTGATGTCAAGGGCCCAGAGATCGTCGAAGGAATTGGGAATATCGACCTGAACCCTGGTGAGCTTATAAAACTCGTCTTTTGGAACAAGGCGGAACCAAGTTCCCCAGATGACAAGACGACGGCCTCTGTAGACGTAAAATCCTTGCGTGCCCCTCAGACCCTCCCTACCACCAGCTACCGAGATTTGCTCGGGCGTCAAGTTGTGAACTGGCGGAAGAATGTAGGGAACAACGCTTACTGACCCTCGCTCGTGGCGAATAACCTGCCCTTCAAGTGCTTGTCGAAAGTGATTTGTTCCAAGAAACGGATCGCGAGCGGGCAACCGCAATGAGTTGACGGTTATTTCGATTGCGGCGTTCGATGAATCGCCGGAGGTGAATCGATGGAAGACCAGCGCCAGATGCTCGAAGAGTGGCCCCATCTTCGCCGTCATCTCCGCGGCAGGATCTTTTGCCCCCGCGATCATGCGATCGAGATCTTCCCAGATCACGAGCGTCCCGGACGTCTGATTTTCGAGCCTCGCGTACATTGGTAGAGCGCGCAGCTCACTTGGCTGAGGCACAACGACGGCCCAGGCACCGAGCTGCGCCACGACGTCGAGGTCCCATCGGCGAGAACTCACAATTCCGCCTTTTTTACTAATCACGGTCAGTCGTCGACACTGCGAGAGCGACGCTGTTTTGAGTCCGAGCCCGAAGCGACCAAGGTCGCCGATTGCTCGCCGGTCCGCCGGATTCGAGCTTCCATGGCGCATTGCATTTGTCAGCTCATCCGGGCTCATACCGAACCCATCGTCTAAAATAGCCACGAAGGGCTTTTCGACGGCATCGTATTTAACGTGGATGCGCGCTGCATCCGCGGACAGGCTGTTGTCTACAATGTCTGCGACGGCGGCTTCCAGCGTATATCCAACCGCACGCATAGACTCAATTAGCGATACCGGGTCCGGAATCACTTCCAATGTTTCGAGTATTTCCATTCACCACCCCCTGTGGCGACAACTCAGTTGTACAAGCCGAAGCTCAATCGGAACTAGGACGAGACTCGCTCGCCGAAATCCACCTGCGTAGGCGCCCCGTCCGAAAGCCACTCACCTAGACCTTCTATGACGGTACGGGCACCGATTCTCCTCCTGCCTCGAATCGCGCACTCCCAAACGGTAGCGACATTCCATTTCAATTCAATCAGGGCACGCACAACGCGTTCGTCTCGCGCAACATTGGCTGAAATCTTCGCTTGCCAAAAGTCAGACCGAGAGGCTGGCCAGTGGAAGAGTGAGCAGCCATGCCCGTGCCAGAAGCAACCGTGGACGAACACCACAGATCGGTACCGAGGCAACACCAGATCAGGCCGCCCAGGAAGGCCGCGGCCACCCAGAACATAACGAAAGCCCTGCGCGTGCAAACCTTTCCGAACGACTAGCTCCGGCTTCGTATCGCTGCCCCGAATTGCCCGCATGTTACGGGAGCGGGTTTCAACGTCGTGAATATCAGGCAACCTTTCGGTCCTTCCTCGGCTGTCGCAAATACTTTGCTTCTGCAGCTCGTGCGGCCATGATCCGGGGATACATCAGCTTAGCCACCGCCTCGAACACCGGAACTACGACGGAGTTACCGAATTGCTTGTAAGCCTGCGTATCAGACACTGGAATGCGGAACGCCGCCGCTCCTGCCTTGTCGTACCCCATTAGCCGTGCGCACTCTCTCGGCGTTAACCGGCGAGGCCGGTGCGCCTGGTTGTGCTTCCCAGCAAATGATTTGCTGGGGTCGAACCCACGATCAATCAGTATCTCGGAACCATCCTTGTAGTAACGCGCAGAAAGTGTCCTGGTCACGTCCCTCGGACCGACCAGTCCATAGCCAAAGCCATTTCCCTTGGCCTTGTGCTTGATGGAATAGTTGAAGAGGTACTCCCAAAGCTTGGGCGTCAGAATATATTTGTCATCGACGGTAGGCTCGAGAATGTCACCCAAAACCGGTGCCTTGCTTGGGAAATAGTTCTTGATGTCCTTCAGCGTAAAGCCGTCGTGAACGCCGAGGTCCTTTCTAAAACCGACGAGAACGATTCGCTCCCTGTGCTGAGGAACAAAAGATCGGCCGTCCACGACCTTCGGATCATCCGATCTTTCGCCACCGGCGTCCGCAACCCAGTACCCAAGCTCATCAAGTGTTTCCATGATGACCTTGAAAGTCCGCCCCTTATCATGGCTTTTCAGGTTTTTGACATTCTCAAGCAAGAATGCCGCAGGCCGTTTAGCCGCGATGATTCGCGCGACGTCAAAGAAAAGAGTCCCCTGCGTCTTGCACTCGAAACCATGTGCGCGACCCAACGAATTTTTCTTTGAGACGCCAGCGATAGAGAATGGCTGGCATGGGAAACCTGCAAGCAGAACGTCGTGCCGGGGGACGTTCTTGTCAATGAACGCATAGGCCTCGTCTTCGCTCACGTCGGAGTCAGAGCTGAGGGTTAGCTCCCGAATGTCGCTATTAAACACGTGCGAATCCGGATCGCAGTAATAGTTTGCTTTGTAAGTCTTGACTGCCGGCGCGTTCCATTCACTCGTTAGGACGCACCGCCCGCCTAGCGCCTCGAACCCCCGGCGCAGACCACCGATACCCGCGAACAAGTCAATAAAATCGAACGTGTGTTCGGTACGCTCAGGCGGCGTAGGAAGAAGATTCTTCAGGGCCACGAATTCAGCATGTGACAGCTTCGGAGAGGCCTTGCCATTCAGCCATCGATTGATGGTTTCGCGGCACCAATCACCACGCGATACAGAGCTCAAGAATTCAGCCACGAACTTCTGATCGTAGACCCCCACGACACGGCGGACGAGGTCAAGTTCTTCTTCGGACGGATTCATGCTCACTCGTTTAAAGGGTGCTTAAGGTGTGACTATACATCACACATTTGACCCAGAGAACAGGTCTTCGTGAGCAACAACTTTATCCAGCGGCCGTCTCATTTTCGGCGACGCGCAGGACATCTTTTGCGATGAGCAATGCGTCTCTCCTCCAACCTGCGTAGAGCAGGCGCCGACTCCGGTAACCAAAACGGCCCAGGGGCAGAGCCACTGGGCCGTTCGGTTGAGACACTACGTGCAGCGCGAAGGCACATTAGTGCGCGCCAATCACCCGCACTTCGAATACCCACAATTCAAACAAGTCTGGCACCCATCCATCAGCACCAGCGCCTGGGTATTGCACTTGGCGCAGAGCGTCGCACCCGCCGGGAAGCCCGACGCGTTGTTGTGCGAATCACCCACCGCCTCGGCGACAGCCACCGGCGCCGCCGCAACGGCAGCCTTCGGCGCAGCAGCCTTCTCGTAGGCCGCACGCTTCTCGGCGATCAGGCGCTTGGTCGCGTCGTCCATCTCCGGGTCGTGGATCAGGCCGATGGACTTCATGTGCTGCTCGATCACGCCACCGATCTCGGCGACGATGCTGGGCATGTAGATGCCGCCGGCCTTGAAGTAGCCACCGCGCGGGTCGAAGACGGCCTTGAGCTCTTCGACGATGAACGTCACGTCGCCACCCTTGCGGAAGACGGCGGACAGGATTCGGGTAAGCGCCACGATCCACTGGAAGTGGTCCATGTTCTTCGAGTTGATGAACAGCTCGAAGGGACGGCGCTGCTCGTGCTGGGTGCCGGCGTTGAGGACGATGTCGTTGATCGTCACGTACAGCGCGTGCTCGAACAGCGGCGACTTGATCTTGTACGTATTGCCCACCAGCGTTTCCGGACGCTCGAGGCTCTCGTGCATCTGGATCACTTCGGCCACGGCCGCGACTTCCTTGACGGGCGCGGGAGCGGTGGCCGGGGCGGCCTTGTCTTCGGGCTTTACAACCTGGTAGCCCTTGATCTTCTTTTCGATCTTGATCGCCATGACTTTCTCTTATTGCTGATCGGTGGCGGCGCGCCCGGAGGGATATCCGGCCCGGCGCGCACGCCGGGCCGGATGGTTACTACTTACTTACGACGGCCACGGACGGCGGTCTTACGCGCCGGCGTACGGCCGGTCTTGCTGGCAGTGGACCTCTTGGTCGCCTTGGCGACGACCTTTTTCGGAGCAGCGGCCTTTCGGACCGTCTTCTTGGGGGCGGTACGGCCGGCGACCTTGCGGGTGACCTTGCCGACTGCCTTCTTGACCGCCTTGCGGGCGGTGGAAGCCTTCTTCGCGACGCGGGCTGCGGTCTTCTTCAGCGCCTTGGTGGCGGCTGCCTTCTTGACCGTGACCTTTTTCGCTACTTTCTTAGCGACCTTGGCCACCTTGGAGACCTTGGCGAGCTTCTTTGCCGGGGTCTTCTTTGTGGTGACCTTGCGGGTCGGAGCCTTCTTAGCCGTGACCTTCTTGGCTACGACTTTCTTGGCGACCTTCTTGGAAGCGACCTTCTTGGCCGGAGCCTTCTTGACGGCTACCTTTTTGACGGCTGCCTTCTTTACGGCGGACTTTTTGACTGCTGCTTTCTTGACCGCGGACTTCTTGACTGCTGCCTTCTTGGCCGCGGACTTCTTAACTACGGACTTTTTCACGGCGGTCTTCTTGGCGGCTGCCTTTTTGGTGGCTGCCTTCTTCACCGCTGCCTTTTTGACCGCGGTTTTCTTTACGCCGGACTTTTTGGTGGCGGCTTTCTTTGCTGGTGCTTTCTTGGCCGGGGCTTTCTTCGTGGCCGACTTTTTCGCGGGCTGGCTTTCGCGCGCGGGGCGCGCTCCTACAGGGGCAGCGACGGGGGCGGCGGCCGTGGCGGCGGCGGCTTCGTCGGCCTGGTGGGCGGCGATTTCGTCGCCGGCGATGTCGGCCTGGCTTTCGAGCTTGGGTGCAGCGGCCTTCGGGGCCTTGGGCTTACGCGGGGCCTTGGGCTTGGCGACCGGCAGGTCCAGTTCGTCGACGTAGTCCGGCTCGCTGCTGGACACGGCTTCGCTGGCTTCCGCCGTCGGTGCCGGCTCGATGGTCTTGATCGCCACCGGCTTCTTCTTGACGACCTTCTTCGCGACCAGCGGCGGGTGGCCGGGGATCGCGGATTCGGTCTCGTTCTCGGACGCCGGGGTTTCGCCGGTGTCGCTGGTATCGGTCGCGGGCAACTCGGCCTCGTCGATGGTGTTCTCGATCGTCATAACGTTTTTCCCTCTCCGCGGGGTCAGAACTTGCCGTAGTAACCTTCTTTCAGGGCGTCGAAGAGGTTCGCGGCGGTGTGCATTTCACCGTCGTATTCCACTTCGTCATTACCCTTCAGTTCGACAACGCTACCGTCTTCCAATTCGAAGCGGTAGAGGGTGCTTTCAAGATCGGCTTCCTTGACCAGCACGCCCTGGAACGCGGCGGGGTTGAAACGGAAGGTGGTGCAGCCCTTCAGACCCTGCTTGTAGGCATAGGTGTAGATGTCCTTGAAGTCCTCGTACGGGTAATCCGTCGGGACGTTCGCGGTCTTGGAAATGGAGCTGTCGATCCACTTCTGCGAGGCCGCCTGGATATCCACGTGCTCTTTCGGGCTGATGTCGTCGGCCGACACGAAGTAATCCGGCAGGCGGGTCTTCGCATCCTCGGAGAACGGCAGGGCGTCGCTATTGATCAGGGCGCGGTAAGCCAGCAGCTCGTAGCTGTAGACCTCGACCTTTTCCTTCGACTTCTTGCCTTCGCGGATGACGTTACGCGAGTAATGGTGGGCGAAGCTGGGCTCGATGCCGTTGGAGGCATTGTTGGCCAGGCTCAGGCTGATCGTGCCCGTGGGGGCGATCGACGAGTGGTGGGTGAAGCGCGCACCGGCCTCGGCCAGCTCGGCCACCAGCTCCGGGGCGACCGCGGCCACGCGCTGCATGTAGCGCGAATATTTGGCGTGCAGCACCGAGCCCTTGATCTGGTCGCCGACCTTCCAGCCGTCCTTCACCATCTCCGGGCGCTTGCGCAGCATGTCGCCGGTGACGTCGAAGGTCTGCGCCAGCACCGGGGCCGGGCCCTTTTCCTTCGACAGCTCCAGGGCCACTTCCCAGCCGGCCACCGCCATCTCGCGGCTGACGTCTTCGGTGAAGCTGACCGCATCGGCCGCGCCGTAGCGCATCTTCAGCATGGTCAGGGTCGAGCCGAGGCCGAGGAAGCCCATGCCGTGGCGGCGCTTGGACAGGATCTCGTGCTGCTGCTGCGGCAGCGGCAGGCCGTTGATCTCCACCACGTTGTCGAGCATGCGGGTGAACACGCGGACCACCTCGCGATACTCCTCCCAGTCGAACCGGGCCTTCGGGCCGAACGGATCGCGCACGAAGGTGGTGAGGTTGACCGAGCCCAGCAGGCACGAGCCGTACGGCGGCAGCGGCTGCTCGCCACAGGGGTTGGTCGCGCGGATGTGCTCGCACCACCAGTTGTTGTTCATCTCGTTGACGCGGTCGATCAGGATGAAGCCCGGCTCGGCGTAGTCATACGTCGAGACCATGATCATGTCCCACAGGTGGCGGGCACGGATGTGGCCGTAGATCTTGCAGGCCACCAGGCCGTCGTCGCGGGTGACGTAGTTCTGCTTGGTCGGCCATTCGCGCCAGACCACCTTGGAGGCGTCGGTCAGGTCGATCTCGCCCTGTTCCTTCACGTGCACCGGGAACACGGTCGGCCAGTCCTGGTCGTTCTCGACCGCGTCCATGAAGCCGTCGGTGATCAGCAGCGACAGGTTGAACTGGCGCAGGCGGCCATCCTCGCGCTTGGCGCGGATGAATTCCTTGGCGTCCGGGTGCGAGATGTCGAACGTGCCCATCTGCGCGCCGCGGCGGCCGCCGGCGGACGAGACGGTGAAGCACATCTTGTCGTAGATATCCATGAACGACAGCGGGCCCGAGGTATGGGCGCCGGCACCGCTCACGTACGCGCCGCGCGGGCGCAGCGTGCTGAATTCATAACCGATGCCGCAGCCTGCCTTCAGGGTCAGGCCGGCTTCGTGCACCTTCTCCAGGATGTCGTCCATGGAGTCGTGGATGGTGCCCGACACGGTGCAGTTGATCGTCGAGGTGGCCGGCTTGTGTTCCAGCGCGCCGGCATTGGAGGTGATGCGGCCGGCGGGGATCGCACCGCGGCGCAGCGCCCACAGGAAACGCTCAAACCAGTGGCCGCGCAGCTCTTCGGTGGCTTCCACGTCGGACAGGGCACGGGCGACGCGCTGGTAGGTCTCGTCCACCGAACCGTCGACAGGCACGCCCGTCTTGGCCTTCAGCCGATACTTCTTGTCCCAGATGTCGTACGAAGCCGGCTGCAGCGGGATGGCAGATTCGAGGCCCAGGGCCTGGGCGCGTGCGGTGCTCATGTATGTGTCGTCCTCAAGTACTCGGCCTGTGGTGGCCGTTCTTATTGGTAGCGTCGGCGCAACCGCCGTCGATCTCCTCCCCCCGGACGAAATCGACCATCCCTTTCCACCTGGCGCCCGGCTTTCAGAAAAGCCTTAAAGGACGCTGGTTTGAAGCTTGAACCTGAGTCTCCGCAGCACCAGCACTTGGTAACTATCGAACGAAGGAACACAAGATGTTGTGGTTGCGGCCGGGGTGAACCTTACGCTCGGAGGGGTCCGATGTAAAGTGTCGGAAACACCTGTCTCACGGGTTGAAACCCTGGCGCGAACCGGTGGTCGAAACCGGCGTGAGACGTGCCCGGGGCACAGCAGCCAAGGAGCTTTTCCATGCCCATTCCCATCTGTCGGCATACCACTTTGCTGGGTGTCGGCGCCGCCCTCTTTTTAGCCGCGGCGTCGCCCGCGTTTGCCGCCATACCACCGGCCGTCGACGGCCAGCCCGTGCCGTCGCTGGCACCGATGCTGGCCAAGGTGACGCCGGCGGTGGTCAACATCTCCACCAAGACCCGCGTCCGTTCCCGCGACGCCTACTTCGACGACCCGGTGATCGCCCAGCTGTTCGGCCAGGGCGTGCCACGCGAACGCGTGGAGCAAAGCCTGGGTTCGGGCGTGGTGGTGGATGCGGCCAAGGGCTATGTCCTGACCAACAACCATGTCGTGGGGGGCGCGGACGATATCACGGTGACCCTGCAGGATGGGCGCGACTTCAAGGCGAAGCTGATCGGCACGGATCCGGACACCGACGTCGCCGTGTTGCAGATTCCCGCCGAGCGCCTGCAGGCGCTGCCCGTGGCGGATTCGGCGGCACTGCGTGTCGGCGATTTCGTCGTCGCCGTCGGCGATCCCTTCGGCCTCGGCCAGACCGCCACCTCGGGCATGGTCTCCGCCCTGAATCGCACCGGCCTGGGCAAGGGCATCCAGAACTTCATCCAGACCGATGCCTCGATCAACCCCGGCAACTCCGGTGGCGCGCTGGTCAACCTGCGCGGCGAGCTGGTCGGCATCAATTCGATGATCTTCACCCCCAGCGGCGGCAACGTCGGCATCGGCTTCGCCATCCCCACCGACCTGGCCAGCGCGGTGATGAAGCAGCTGCTCGCCTACGGCAAGGTCCGCCGCGGCAACCTCGGCGTGGAGGTGCAGGACATCACCCCGCGCATCGCCAAGGCGCTGGGCCTCAGCGACACCAACGGCGCCGTCGTCACCGGCGTCACCGGCGGCTCTCCCGCCGATGGCGCCGGCCTGCAGACCGGCGACGTGCTCACCGCCATCGACGGCAAGCCCGTGCGCTCCTCGCAGGACGTCCGCAACACCGAAGGCCTGCTCCCGCTCGGCGCCCGCGTGAAGCTCACCGTGAAACGCGAGGGCAGCCCACGCGACGTCGAAGCCACGATCGAAGCCAGCAAGCTCGCCAGCGTCGATGGCGCCAAGGTCGACCCCCGCCTCGCCGGTGTCACCCTCACCGACGTCAGCCCCGAGCAGAAAGCCCAGGGCGCCTTCGGCGTGGTGCTGTCCGGGGTGAAGAAAGGCAGTGCCGCGTATAGCGCCGGGCTGAGGGATGGCGACGTGGTCGCGGCGATCGGGCAGCGGCGGGTGGTGGGGGTTAAGGCGTTGCCTACCGCCGGGACGTTGGGGCGGGGGCAGTTGTTGTTGACGGTGGTGCGGGATGACGCGGTGTATTACGCCGTCCTGTGATTGGTTGGGGACAGGGGGTGGGGATGGGGGTTGCGGACGGGAAATGGGAGCGCGATCCCGTCGATCGCCCGAGGGCACGGGGCATGCACAGATACGTCGAGGCCAGCGCAGCGCATCCCGCCCCCTCATACACCCGCCGGCCCCCGCGCCCCCATTTCCCATCCCCCACCCCGCGCGCGCCCGCATTTCGTCCCACCTTCTCATGAGACCGTTCGCCCCTACAGCCTACGTTCCGTTTCCCCCCGGCAGGATGCTGAACGACGTCGAGGGTGCGCGCGGGCCGCGTATAGCCCACAATTGCGGCCCAAATCAGCCACCCCGTTTTCCCCGGAGCTCTAGCCGTCCATGTCTCTTCGTCTCGCGCGACTGTTTACCGCCACGCTGATCGGCCTTACCGCCTCCGCTACCGTTCTTGCCGCCGGCCCCCAGTTGATCTGGCGTGGCGATGTCACCACCGCGCGCGGCGTGGTCACCGACGTGGCCAAGGCCTGGGAGAAGGCGGGCAAGGGCCACTTCGAACTGCAGCCGTTCAACACCGCGTCGGGTATCGATGCCGTGACCAAGGGCACCGCCGACCTGGCCGGCTCGGCTCGCCCGGGCATCGGTGGCGCGGAGCAGTCGCTGACCTTCACGCCAGTGGCGTGGGACGCCCTGGTGATGGTCACCTACCCGTCCAACCCGGTGAACAACATCTCGCTCATGCAGCTGCATGAGATCTACATGGGCCACATCACCAACTGGAAGGAGCTCGGCGGCGAAGACGCGCCGATCAACCTCTATGCGGTGGCCAGCCCGGGCGACGGCGTGGAATACAGCCTGCGCAAGCTGCTGTTCGGCCGCGGCAACCAGCCGGTCGCCGCGCCGCGCCTGTACGTCAACCAGGCCAAGCTCGAAGAGGGCGTGACCCTCGACAAGCGTGGCCTCGGTGCGAGCACCCTCGCCGGCGTCGGTGGCAACACCAAGGTGAAGCTGCTCTCGATCGATGGCGTGAAGCCGTCGCAGTCCAGCGTCGCCAGCGGTGCCTACCCGCTGTACACCGAGCTCTACCTGGTCAGCAACGAAACCAGCCCGAAGGCTGCCGACGTGAAGGAATTCCTCGCGTTCGTGACCTCGGCCGCCGGTAGCTCGGTGCTGCGCGCACACAGCCTGGTGCCGTACGCCGATGGCACCGCCCTCGCCTCGGGCGATGCGGGCCGTCGCGCGAAGATCGCTTCGGCCGTCGGCACCAAGGCCAACGTGGGCCAGCCGATGACCACCCCGACCGTCGCCGCCGCTGCCGCCCCGGCCGCTGCCGCGGAAGCCGCGAAGGAAGCGCTGGTCGCCAAGGCCGGCCCGACCACCAAGGCCGGCAAGGCTGCCGCCGCGGCTGCCGCGAAGCAGGAAGCTGCCGCTGCGAAGCTGGCTGCCGCCGAGAACTCGCCGTTCGCCCACGTCGTCGCCAGCGTCACCACCTCGGCGCACCAGGGCTTCTCGGGCATCCGTTCGGAAGCCTTCACCCAGTCCGACAATGCGAAGGCGGGCGGCAAGTTCGCCAAGGTCACCGGCGATGCCGTGACCGTCGCAGGCAAGGTCACCGCCAAGCCCGCACCGGTCGCTGCGGCTGAGCCGGCGGCGAAGGCGGAGGCCCCGAAGGTGGCTGAAGCCAGGCCGGCCGCGAAGGCCGAAGCCGCGAAGGCGGAAGCGCCGAAGGCTGTCGCGAAGGCGGAGAAGAAGCCGGCGGCCGCTGCGGCGAAGACCTACAAGGTCTCCGCGGGTGACACGCTGTATTCGATCGCCAAGCGCAACAACGTCGACGTGAACGAGCTGCGTTCGATGAACGGCCTGAAGGACAACAACGTGCATGCCGGCCAGGTGTTGAAGGTGGCGGCGCGTTGAACGGTGGGGGATCGCGCGCGTGCGCGCTCCTACACAGGGCCTCGATCCGGGCGGTGTCGCTGGATCTGGACGACACGTTGTGGCCGGTCTTGCCGGCCCTCGTCGAAGCCGAGCAGTGTGTCGATCGCTGGCTGAAGCAGCATCACCCGGATGTCGCCAGCGCGTGGCCGATCGAGGCCATGCGCGAGCTGCGCGACAAGGTGGCGAGGGAGCATACGCACCTCGCCCACGATTTCAGCGAGCAACGCCGGATCACCATCCGCCAGGCCTTCGCGGCCTGCGGTATCGACGATGCGCCGGTGGATGCCCTGTGGGGCATCTACTTCGCGGCGCGCAACAACGTCGAACTCTATCCCGATAGCCTGGCCGCACTGGAACGCATCGCGGCCCGCGTGCCGATCGTCAGTATTTCCAACGGCAACGCCGACCTGGAAGTGATTGGCCTGCACCATTTCTTCCATACGCGGCTCAACGCGTACGGCGTGGGCGTGGCCAAGCCGGACCGGATGATTTTCCAGGCGGCGGCCGACGCGCTGGGCCTCGAGCCGGCGGCGATCCTTCACGTCGGTGACGACCCTTTGCTTGATGTGGTCGGCGCTCGCGATGCCGGTTTGAGAACCGTCTGGCTCAACCGCACGGGTGAAACGTGGTCCCACGGGCCCGCGCCAGACCTCGAATTCACGGATATGACGGCTCTTGCCGACTGGATTGACGCGTCGCCCCCCAACGACGGCTAGAATATGGCTGGTTGAATACAGTCATTGACGCGGCCACGGCATGCCGCGAGGCACGGGAGGCCTGATGTCGCCACTGATCGACCGGAAATCTGGCAAGCGCTCTGTCACCCCCATCGAGCTCGTGGACGCGACGTCCTTCGCAGCCGTCGAACAGCGTTTGGGTGCCACGCACCGGCAGTGGCTGTCCTCACTGGGTTTCCGTCCGACCTCCGGCTCGGTCGCCGTCCTGCCGAATAACGCAGGTGGGTTGTCACGCGTGCTGTTGGGCGTGGACCGCAGCGATCCGTTGTCGGCCCTGGGTGGCCTGCCCTTCCGCCTGCCAGAGGGGATCTACCAGCTGGCCGACGACACCGTGGTCGAAGACCGCGAGCTGCTCGCCCTGGGCTGGGCGCTGGGCGCCTACCGTTTCGAGCGTTACCGCAAGAGTGGCCGTGCCGCCGCGCAGTTGCTGGTCGAGCCGGCCGTGCTGCGCAACGTGCAGCCGCTGGTCGATGGCGTGTTCCAGGTCCGCGACCTGGTCAACACCCCGACCGAGGACATGGGCCCGGCCGATCTCGCCGCCGCCGTGCAGGCGCATGCGACCGAGCACAAGGCGAAGATGCGCGAGTGGGTGGGCGACGAACTGCTCGCCGAGAATTTCCCGACGATCCACGCCGTGGGTCGCGCCAGCCATCGTCCGCCGCGGATGATCGAGCTGACCTGGGGCAAGAACTCCAACCCGAAGCTGGTGATCGTCGGCAAGGGCGTGTGCTTCGATACCGGCGGCCTGGACATCAAGCCGTCCGAAGGCATGCGCTGGATGAAGAAGGACATGGGTGGCGCGGCCCACGCGATCGCCCTGGCCGGCATGGTAATGAAGGCGCGCCTGCCGGTGCGCCTCACCCTGCTGGTGCCCGCCGTGGAAAACGCGATCAGCGGTAACGCGATGCGTCCGGGCGAAGTGATCCGCACCCGCGCGGGCCACACGGTGGAAGTGGACAACACCGACGCCGAAGGCCGCCTGGTGCTGTGCGATGCGCTGGCCTACGCGGTGGAGCAATCGCCCGACCTGATCGTGGATTTCGCGACGCTCACCGGCGCCGCCCGCGTCGCGCTCGGCCCCGAGCTGCCCGCGCTGTTCACCAACCGCGACCAGCTGGCCGACGAAGTGATCGGTGCTGCCGAAACCGTGCATGACCCGATGTGGCGCCTGCCGCTGTGGCGTCCGTACCGCCGCATGCTCGAGTCGTACATCGCCGACTTCGCCAACGCCGGCCCGTCCCGCCACGCCGGCGCGATCACCGCCGCGCTCTACCTCGAACGCTTCGTGCCCGACAGCCAGAACTGGATGCACCTGGACACGTATTCGTGGAACGACGGCGAACGCCCCGGCCACCCCCGCGGCGGCGAAGCCCAGGGCCTCCGCGCCTTCTTCAAGTTCCTCTCCACCCGCTATTCGTAGGAGCGCGCCTGCGCGCGATTGGCGCAACAACGTGGCGGTTTTTATGGATAATCGACCCGCATCCAGGAGGAACCACGATGGCTGACAACGACACGCCAGTGCGCGACTACACGCGGCCGCCGATCCTTCGCGGGGTGGATCCGCAGCGGATGAACTGGCTGTGGCAGCTGATCCTGCAGGCCACCGACCTGAAGCCGGACGAAGTCCGTGCCGCGCTCAACGCCATCGGCGTCGGCGCCACCGACCAGCGCATCGCCAGCTGGTCGGTCAGCGATCGCGAAGACAATTACTTCCCGCTCAACATCGCCGAGCTGGAACGCAACCTGCGCGCCGTCATCGCACACAAGAAAGTCGCCCAGGCAGGCCACGCCGCCCAGGCCGAATCACAAAAGATCGCCGACGCGTCCGCCGAACCCGACGCGAACACCCCGTCCGCCCCCGACGCCTGATCCCCCGCCCACCGCCCCCTGTAGGAGCGCGCCCGCGCGCGATCCAGGCCGCCCAACCGTCCCACCATCTCTTAAACGCCCCACCATCCTCCAACAACGGATCTAGATTTCCATGGCAGGACTGCTTCTAAGGGCGGCCATCGCCCTACCCCTGGTGGGGATGCTCATCCCCATGCTCATCGGCTTCTTCGTCCCCGGGTATTCCTCGATCAGCCAGCACATGAGTGAGCTCGAGCTCCTCTCGCCGTCCATCTCGATGGCCTGCCGCGTCGGTGCGATCGTCGCTGGCCTGTCGATCGTCGGCTTCGCCATCGCCCTGCTCGTGCAGCACGGCGCGCGCTATCGGTTCACGGCGCTGGCCTCGGCCATCTTCGGCATCAGCATGGTGTCCAACGGCGTGTTCACCATGGGCAGCCCGCTGCACGGGCTCTATGCGATCGGCCTCACGGTCATCCTGTGCCCCGCGTTCTTCGCCGCCGAACGCCGTGCCGGCACCGACACCGTGTCGCTCGTCGTCGCCTTCCTGGTGCTGGTCTACATGTGGGCGCTGATGACCGGGCTCGATCCTGCCGCGACGCGAGGCCTCACCCAACGACTGATCACCGTGCCGATGTTCGCGTGGTTCGGCTACGCCGCGTGGCTCGTTCTCCGCGACGCGCCCGGCATCCGCCACGCAACCGCACCCGCCTCCGTGTAGGAGCGCGCCTGCGCGCGAAAAACCGACAGCGCGTGACGGTGACATGTTTTGGCACCCTGGGATCGCGCGCAGGCGCGCTCCTACAGAGGGGAGGCACTTAGGGGTTGTAGGTGATCTCGCGCTGCACTGGCCGGATCACGTACCCCACCGGTAGCCATCCGTCGGCGCCGGGGGCCAGCGAGATCGTCTCGAAGATCACCGCCCTGGCGTAATGCGCGAGGAAGATCACGTTCATGTAGTCCCCGGCCGGCAGGCCGACGGGATCCCTGACGCGTGCCATCTCGAACCACTCGCGGCCGACGAGCAATCCACGGTCGGTGCGGATCTTGCGCAGGTAGCGCACCCATTCCGCGCGCGGCACCATCCGCTGCATCATCGCGCCGGCTTCCAGCCACATGGCGTCGGGGCGGCGGCTGTCGGAGAGTTCCACCCACTGCTGGGCGCGGGCGAGGGCCTTGTCCAGCGACTTCGGATGCGGCCCCAGCCGCGGCGTGTTGGCCACGGTGAGCAGCGCGCTCAGTGGCGTCGACCTCCCGGGCCGGGCGGCCGGAGCCTTGCGTACAGGTGCCGTGGCGATCGACATGGCGCTCTCTCCCCCGAGGGTACGACCCTAGGGTCGCCGCGCCGGGGGCGGCCGGCAATTCGGCCAGAGGGGGTACGCGCTTTGGATTAGCGGGCCCGGCCGAAGGCGAGCACGGCCTCGGTGTAGGTCTCGACCACCAGGCTGAAGGGCTGGTTGGCTTCGTTGAACAGCACGGCGCGGTGGCGGAGCAGCTCGTGGGGGATCGCCAGGGCGCCCTTCCCGGCCGCTGGCAGCGGCGCGCCCATCTCCCAGCCCTTCGGCAGCGGTGACCAGAGGAGGTCCGCGCTGACCGTCTGGCGGCGGAAATGCAGCGGCTGGACGACCTTGCCGAACGGCTGGTCGGTGCTGTCGAGGATCTGGTTCATCTCGGGCGTGAGCCGCGCCGGCACGTACCAGTTGTCGGCCTCGGACAGCACCAGCTCGCCGCAGGCCAGCTGCACCCGGCGATAGCGCACCGGTTCGGCCGGGCCGATGCCCAGCGCCTGGCGGCCATCCTCCGGCAGCGGCTTATCCTCGCCCTTCACCCGGCGCGCGACGATCTTCGCGTCGGGCGCCAGCCCGTGGTCGCCACACCAGCGCTCCAGCGTCAGCGTGGCGCTGGGGTGGCTGAGCAGGTCAGCATTCAAGGTCTCGAGCAGCGCCAGCGCCTGGGTGCGCGAGGCGACGTCGTCGCGGAACGGCTCACGCGCCTGCACCGACGGCTGCGTGCCCGCCAGCATGGCCAGTGATCCGGCGACGACGATCGCGTGTTTCTTCATTTGTTCGACGGCGCCAGCAGGTAGGTCGCGTACATCGTACGCTCGATCTTCATGCCACCGACCTGGAGGTCGATGGGCGGTGGCGGCGCCGGGCGTTGCTTAGCCGCACTCATCCCCGAGTAGCCCTCGTAGACAGGGGTGGCCTGGTCGGAGACGGTGAAGAGCTCGCCGAGGCGCACGCCGTAGGTCTTCGCGACGAGCTCGGCCTGGCGGGTGGAATCGCGCATGGCTTCTTCGCGCAACTGCGCCTCGATCTCCGGGGCATCGCTGCGATCGATCGATGTGCCCGCGATCTGCAACTCATTGCCCGCCGTGTCCAGGCTGTCGATGAAATCGCGCAGGTCGTCCATGCGTGCAAAGGTGGCCGTCGCCGTGCGCGTGACCTCGGTGCCTTCGACGACTTCTTCGTTGCCCTTGTAATGCGAGTGCGGCGTGATCGACAGCGCGGTGGCATTGATCGACTCGGGCAGCGCATGGTGCGCCTTGAAGCCGGTGATCACCGTGGCCATGTGCTTTTCCACGCCGATACGCGCCAGCGCCGGCTTCGCGTTCGACACCTTCACGGTGATATTGATGGTGAAACGGTCGGGCTGGACCACGCGCTCGGCATGGCCGGTCACGTCGATGTGTCGCTGGTCGGTGGCGGCGAGGCACGGCCCCGATGCGATGGCCAGGGCGAGCAAGGGGAGCAGGCGTCGAAGCATTCCGGCGTTTCCTTTCGTGGTGGCGTGCATCAGGACTGCGGTTCCATCAGGTAGGTAGCGTAGACGCTTTCCTTGACCTCGATGCTGCCGACCTGCAGGTCGATCGGGGCCATCGGTGCCGGCGGCGCGGGCGGTGCGGCGGTGCTGTAAGCCGCCATGTAGGAAACGCCCTGCGGCGTGTCGGACACGGTGTACAGGGTGCCGAGGCGTACACCGTAGGCATCGGCCATGCTTTTGGCCGTGCGCTTGGAATCCTCGATCGCCGCACGGCGCAGGTCCTGGTGGATCGCGTCGATGTCGCTGCGGGTCACCGACATGCCCGCGACCTGCAACTCCTCGTCGGCATCCAGTCCGTCGATGAAGCCGCGCAGGTCGTCGAGCTTCGCGAAGGTGGCCTTCGCCGTGCGCCAGACCCGCGTGCCGGTGACGACGGTCTCGTTGTTGCGGTACTCGGTCTTCGGCCCGATGTTGATCGCGCTCGCGTCCACCGAGTCCGCCACGGCGTGGTGTGCCTTGAAGCCGGCGAGCACCTGGGCCATGCGCTGTTCCACCTTCGCACGCGCCTGGATCGGCCTGGCATCGGCGACATCGACGCGCAGGTTGATGGTGAACCGGTTCGGCTCGACCTTGCGGGTGGCGGTGCCACTGACCGACATATGCGGCGCGGCGGGCAGGCTGGCCTGCGCGAATGCAGTGCCGCACACAGTAAGCAGGCCCAGGCCTGCGATCAACGACTTCAACGGCATTCCCTGTATCTCCCTGTCGTGGTGGTGTTTCGCTGGCCTAAAGGCCCTTCGCGGCCTGGGCGACGGCGCGGAACAGCGCGCGGCCCTTGTTCATGGTCTCTTCCCACTCGGCGGCCGGGTCGGAGTCGTAGACCACGCCGCCGCCCGCCTGGACGTGCAGGCGGCCGTCCTGGATCACCGCCGTGCGGATGGCGATCGCCGTGTCGGCGTCGCCCCACCAGCCGAGCCAGCCGATGGCGCCCGCGTAGATGTTGCGCTTGAATGGTTCCAGTTCCTGGATGATCTCCAGCGCGCGGATCTTCGGCGCGCCGCTGACCGTGCCGGCAGGGAACGTGGCCTTGATCACGTCCATGTAGGACATGCCGTCCTTAATGTCGCCTTCCACCTGCGACACGATGTGCATCACGTGCGAGTAGCGTTCGACCACGAAGGATTCGGCGAGCTCGACGCTGCCGGTCTGGCTTACGCGACCCACGTCGTTGCGGCCGAGGTCGATCAGCATGAGGTGTTCGGCGCGTTCCTTCGGATCGGCGAGCAGTTCTTCTTCGAGGGCGACATCTTCGGCTTCGTCGGCGCCGCGGCGGCGCGTGCCGGCGATCGGGCGCAGCACCACGCGGCCGTTCTTCAGGCGGACGAGGATTTCCGGCGACGAGCCGACGATCTGGGTCGTGCCGATGTCGATGAAGAACATGTACGGCGACGGGTTCATCGCGCGCAGTGCGCGGTAGACGTCGACCGGGCGGGCGTTGAAGCCGATGCTCAGCCGCTGCGACGGCACGACCTGGAAAATGTCGCCGGCGCGGATGTATTCCTGCGCGGTGCGCACCATCGCTTCGTATTCGTCGCGGGTGAAGGAGGACTTGAAGTCGGACTCATCCAGCGCGACCGACTGCTGGATCTGCGGGTAGGACACGCCGCCCTGGCGCAGGCGGAAGGTCAGCGTATCGAGTCGGCGCATCGCTTCGGCGTAGGCCTGCGGACGCGACGGATCGGCGTGGACGATCAGGTACAGGCGACCCTTGAGGTTGTCGAACACGGCCAGCTCGTCGGCGAGCATCAGCAGGACGTCGGGCGTGCCCAGCTCGTCCTTCTTGTCCCACTGGGCCAGCCGCTCTTCGATGTAGCCGATCGTCTCGAAGCCGAAGTAACCGACCAGGCCGCCGGTGAAGTCGGGCAGGCCCGGCAGCTTCGGCACCTCGTACTGCTTGCGCAGGACCTCGATCTCACCGAGCGGGTCGTCCAGGTGGCGCGTCTCGACCACCTCGCCGTTCTCTTCCACTTCCAGCTCATGCCCGCGCAGCCGGTACACCCGGCGCGCCGGCAGGCCGATCATCGAATGCCGCCCCCAGGTCGCCCCGCCCTCCACCGACTCGAACAGGAAGGTATACGGGCCATCGGCCAGCTTCAGGTAGACCGACAACGGGGTATCGAGGTCGGAAAACACCTCGCGGACCAGCGGGATCCGGGTGTAGCCCTCAGCGGCGTAGGCGTCGAATTGTTCGCGGGAGATCATGGGGTGTGGGGCTGCCCGTGGGGTCGACCTTGGATTGTAGGGCCAATCCCGGTGTGTGCCCTACCCCGGGGCTGCCGGTTGCCCCGGCGGGCGGGTCGCGCGCGCGACGGCTCCTCCCGGTTATCGTCTGACCATGAAAACCCCCTTGCTGATCGCCCTACTCTCGTTGACGGCACAAGCCCATGCCGCCCCGCCCGCAGCGCCGACGCTCTCTCCGGCACTACAGGAGGTCATCGATGAGGCCGGCGCCCACCCAACCGCCCAGGCATCGCGGTGCATCCGATCATTTCGCCAGGATCTCCCTAACGCGTCGCGGTCGGTCGACCCGCTACTTGCGAAAGCGCGGGGTGATTACGCGGTGTTCTGGGTGGTGCCTGAAGATGGGAGGATCTCCGGCACGTGGACTGTCCGACAGACCCGCACAGGCGGGCTGCAGGTGAGCCTCCGCGGCGGCGACGAACCGCCCGAAGACAACCGACTCAACGCGGCGGCTGCGAAACGATTCCATGCTGCGTGGGAGAACGTCATGACCGGTGACGTCACCGAAGTCCGGGATGTCGCCGACGGCTCGTGCACCCTCGTCTACGATGGCAAGCGCGCGCGACTGTTCCTTCCGGGCTACGGCATCGGTACCCGCAACAGCGACGCGCTAGAGACGGCCCTGAAGATGCTTGGAGACGCGGCGAATGGCTACAACGCAGCCCCTTAAACGAGGCCTTGTGTAGGAGCGCGCCTGCGCGCGACCCCACCCCACCGCTGCTCTCCCGTGCCCACCGCCCCGCTCAATCAGACGCGATCCCTGCCAGCCCCTCAAGCGCATCGGCCCGGGCAGCGTATCGATAGAGCTCGTTGACACCAGCCTCGATGTTCACCGTTTTATCGTCGCGACCGACCGCCAACTCGACGTTCATGGTCTTCCCATTGAACTCGAGCCAGCCGCGCTCCGACGCCTTCAGGTCGGCCTGGGCTTTCCCGTCCAGGCGAGCCATCAGCTTGCGGTATGCATCGTTCAGGCGAGTGTCCTGGAACTTCCTTTCCGGCGTGATGCACGCACCCATGCCGACGATGTCGCCACGGGCTTTGTCCATGCATGCGAAGAAGGATGCGCGGATGCCTTTGGGTGCGCCCTGGCGCATATGTTCGTCCGCCAGGGCGGGTACCGACGTCAGGAGCAGGCTCGCGGTAATCACGCTGGCCCGTGCGGTCTTGGATGCAAAGATCATCTGTATTCCTTCCTGGATTGGGGCTGGTTGGTGGCCAGGCGATAGCAGCACATCATTGGGCTCGGTTGTGTTGGGTTCGGTTGTGTTGGGGTCGCGCGCAGGCGCGCTCCTACAGGGTGTCAGGGTGCCGGGGTGTTGCGCGCGTGCGCTCGACCGACGTCAGGCCAACCGCTGCCGCGGCAGCCCCTTGAGGTGCAGCGTAAACGCCACCCCATCCTCGATGTTCCGCGCACTGGCGCTACCCTGGTGCCGCTCGGCCACCAGCCGCACGACATAAAGCCCCAGGCCCAGATGTGGCGCCTCGCCCGGCGTGGCCTTGTCGCGCAAGCTCACCAGCGAATCGAACAGCCGTCCCTGCATCGCCGCGGGCAAGGGCGGCCCCTGGTTGGCGAGTTCGACGTCGGCGCCTTCCGCCGTGGGGCGTAGGCTCATCCGGATCCAGCCGCCAGGGGGCGTGAACGACAGGGCGTTGTCGAAGAGTTTGTCGAGCGCCTGGGCGATCAGCTCGGGCGAGACGTGCATCGACACCGGGTCGGGTGGCAGCTCGACCTCGACGGTGCGGTCGCCGGCCAGCGAGCGGTAGCCGTCGGCGCAGCCGCGCACGATGTCGGCCATGTCGACGTCTTCGGCTTCCGCCGCGGCGATCGCGCGTTCCATCCGGCTGGCTTCGCTCATCGCGCGGACCAGTGCGCCGAGGCGGGCGACGCCGTCGCGTGCACGGGCGAGGTAGGGCTCGGCCTCCGGCGGCAGGCCGGCGTGGTCGAGGTTGTCCAGCGAGGATTTGACGATGGCGAGGGGTGTCTGCAGTTCGTGCGAGAGCTTCGAGGCCAGCGTGCGCAGGTAATCGGTGTAGCCGCCGACCACGTCGAACAGCCGGGCGAAGCTCCGCGCCAGATCGCCCAGCTCATCGGTCGCATCGATCAACGGGAACGGGCCGTCGAGCTTGCCGTCGTTGTCCTGTGCACGCTCGGCGGCGTTGCGCAGTCGACGCAGGCGGAAGGTCAGGCGCGTGGCGAACATCAGCAGCACGCCACCGGCGACGAGCAGCACGCCGAAGCTGGTCAGCAACAGGCCGAACAACGCACGGTTGGCGAGCAGCGGCACGGCACGGCTGGGTTGTTCGAGCAGGACCACGCCATGCAGGCGGCCACGCTGGGTGATCGGCATGGCCGCCGCGAGGACGACGCTGCCACGCGCCTCTCCCGCACGCCATGCGGTGGCGGGCTTGCCCTTGAGGGCTTCGATGACTTCGGGCAGGTCGATCTTCGGCGCGTCTTCCGCCCACGCGCTGTTGTCATCCAGTCGCGTCGCAAGCAACGAGCGGTAGACCAGCGACGCGAACCAGCCCGGCTGCTCGTTGGCGGGCGTGTCGGGCAAGGTCAGCCGGCCGGTCTGCGCCATCAGCCAGGCATCCGGCGACAGTACCCGCACGCGGACGCCATCGGGCGCCAACCGCGCCAGCTCCTGCGACAGCGACGAGGAAAACTCCAGCAATGGTCGCGTATCGGCCGACAGGGGCTCGGTATCGCCATCCGCCGTGAGGTGCACGCCGACGCCGAAGCGGTCCAGGCGCAGGCCGCGCGGCAACTTCAGTTCGACGCGGAACCCGCCGCCGTCTTCCTGCCACTGCGCGTTGAGCCGGTCCGGTAACACCCCGGCCTCGGGATCCAGCGCGATCGCCGTGGTCGCGCCGGGGGCGGCGCTGGCCAGCAGGTAACGTTGCGCGTCTTCGTTCGATGCGATCGAGATGATCAGGTGGTCGGCGCTGAGCGCGAGGCGGTCGTCCGCGTCCGCGCGCCGACGCTGCGCCGTGCGCACGTCCACGGTGAAGTACAACCAGCGGTCGTCCTCCGCGAACATCACCTTCGCGTTGCGACCCAGCGGCTGTGCCCACGGGCTCAGCGATGCCCAGTCGTCGGCATAGCCGTCGATGGTGATCGGCACGTTCGCGGTCTGGACGTACCAGGCACTTCCCGCCGGTGGCAGCGGCGCGTCGACCACGACGAGGCTGCGCGCCATCGCGCGCGCGGACGCCACCAGCGCCTGGGCCTGCCCTTCGCGAAGGAGCGTCTCCATCTGGCGCACGTACAGCCAGCCGGCCACGGGGAGGGCCAGCGTGCATAACGCTACCAACAGCAGTTTCTGACGGAGGGTCATGTCAGTTGTGTAGGAGCGCGCCTGCGCGCGAAGGGCCAACGGGGCGGGATAGGAGGTACTTTCCTACCCTTTCGCGAGGAGATGTCGCGCGCGGGCGCGCTCCTACCAAGTGCATACCCACGGCTCAGGGCGTCCAGCGATAGCCGACGCCGTGTACGGTTTCGATGGCATCGAAGTCCGGCGCCAGCGCGACGAACTTCTTGCGGATGCGCTTGATGTGCGAGGTGATGGTCGCGTCGTCCACGACGAGCTCGGCTTCGCGCATCAGCTGGTCGCGATTCTTCACGTGGCCGGGGAAACGCACCAGCGTGTGCACCATCCAGAATTCGGTGACGGTGAGCGGGATTTCGACGCCGTTCCAGGTGATCCGCATGCGCTCGCTTTCCAGCCGCAGCGGGCCATGCGAGATGACGTTCTCGCTGGCGGCGGGGGTCTTCAGCGACTCGATCCGGCGGAACAGCGCGGCGATGCGCGCCGCCAGCTGGTGCAGGCTGGTGTCCTTGGACAGGTAGTCGTCCGCGCCTAGGCGCAGGCCGGAGATGACGTCGAAGTCGGAATCGCGCGCGGTGAGGAAGATCAGCGGCAGCGTGGCCGACTTGGCGCGCAGCTCGCGGCAGAGGTCGAAGCCGCCTTCCGGCTCGTCGCCCAGGCCGATGTCGATGATGACCAGTTCCGGCAGGCGCATCGCGAAGGCGAGCGACGCTTCCGCGCGTGAGCCGTAGCCGCGGGCGTCGTAGCCGAAGCGGGTCAGGGCTTCCACGTAGTTGGCGCGGATGAGGGGTTCGTCTTCGACAATGGCAATGCTGCGGCCCATGAAGGTTCCGTGTTTGTGGGTTGGCGTGCGCAGCGTGCATGGCCGACCCGGCATGCGCAAGCGCCCCCGGCCAATTGCCCGTGTTTTGCCCGTGGACGCACCCGGCCTCGGCCTACACGAATCGTTTGCCCGCGTTTTGCCACAAACGATCCGGGGATTGCCCCACCCGGGACGCGCCACCTGCCCTCGCCCGCGTTGAACTGGCACCACGGTGGCCCTGCCGGCGCCGAAGGAAACGAGACCGATGAAGACCAAACCCGACGCTGACAACACCGAACTGGAACGTGACTTCGAGCCGCTGCGCGTGACGCTGGCGCTGGGAGCCCTGCTGCTGGGTCTGCTTTGCGGGTTGCACTGAAAAAAAACGGGCGCGACCTTGAAAGGGCGCGCCCGCATGCGTTAGTGGTGCTCCTTCTCTCCCCTGGGTGATCCAGGGGAGCTTTTTCAGAGGTCGCGCGGTGCGAAGTGCGAGGTTTCCATCGTCGGCTGGGACGGCCGGTTGACCTGGGCCGACGGCAGCGATCCGATCGGCACGAGCTCGGCGTCGCCCACCCACACGTGGCTCTCATAGCCGACGAAGTACTCGTCGCGCTGGGCCTTGAGCCATTTGCCGACCGACAACCCGTTGGTGTCCAGGGCGGTCAGTCCGTCGATGTAAACCGAACCACCGAAATTCACTGCATCCTGCATTTCCCGGTAAGCCCGGTCGAAGCGGCGCTCCGCGCGTGCCGCGGCGAACGCATCGCCGTACGTCGGGCGCATCTGCCGCCAGTATCGGTTGGCCTGCTCGATCTCGGACGGCGACAACAGACGATACGCCGAGACGAACGTGGCTTCGAAATTGGGCTGGTGGCGTTCGGCCGACAGCGCCAGCCATGCCACGCCCAGCGGCCGGTTCATCGGCGCGTGGTCGCCATTGAAGTACATCAGGCCCAGCGCCTGCTGCGCGGGCTTGTCGGCCCACTTCGCGGCCGAGTCCAGGCTTTCGCGCGCCATGCCGAAGGACCCACCCCAGAAGTGCGATGCGCCTTCGCAGAAGTAGTACGGACCTGGCAGGAAATGCTCCAGGCCACCCGCGCACCCGGCGAGCACGGCCCGGACGGTGACCTCCTGCCCCGGCAACGGCTGCGGCCGGTTAGCGTGTGAACAGGCGGCGAGCGTGACGCTTGCCGCGACGGCAACCCACAACGATTTCAACTTCCGTGCCATGCGTGGTGACTCCTGTGCCTGGGATGGGTAACTCTCGCTTGCGCGCTGACGCTGATGCGTGCGGCGCCGCCGGCGAGCTGACGACTACATGCGAACCGCCTTACTGCGCGGTCGGCGACGGACTACGCTGGACAACCTGTCCCACCGGTACGAGTTGCGCGTCGCCGACGTAGACATTCTCTTTCCAGCCGGCGAGCACGCTTGCCTTGCGGCTCTGCAGGGTTCGCCCGATGTTGAAGCCGGACGTGCCCATGGCCTCGTCGGCGATGACCGCACCATCGGTCATGGGCAGGCCGCCCACGCCGTCGATGAACACGGAACCACCGAAGTTGATCGCGTAGGACAGCTCGTCGTAGGCGCGGTTGAATCGCCGTTCGGCACGCGGTGCCGCCACGTCGTCGCTGTACTTCTTCTTCAGGTCGTTCCAGTAGACGTTGGCCTGGGCCAGCTCATCGCGCGACACGTGGGCGTAGGCGTCCTTGAACGCCGCTTCGTATTCGGGATTGTGCCGCTCGACGGCGAGGCCGAGCCAGGCCAGGCCCAGTGCGCGGTTCTTCTCCGCGTGGTCGCCGTTGTAATACATGATCCCGAGGGCGTACTGCGCGGGCTTGCTCGCCCAGGCGGCAGCGTCTTTCAGGGACTCGCGGGTGGCGCCGTCACGGCCACTCCAGTAGTCACGCGCGGCATCGCAGAAGTAATAGTCCGCCGGCAAAAAACGCTCGAGCGACGAGGGGCATGGTCGCAGCGCGTCGGCGACGACACCTTTCTGGTCGGGCAACGGGGTGGGCCGCTCGGCGGCGCCAACGAAACCGGACATGCCTGCGGCGGCGCAGGCGGCAATCAACAGCAGGGACTTCGACATCATGTGCGTGTCCTCTACAAGCCAGCTCCCCCGAGCAGCATTACTGTACTACCGGGTTTGCCTAGCCGTCGTGAAATCTTGTTTATCTAACAAGGTCAACCGGAGCTTCTTGCGACCGGTTGACCTCGCCGTCGGGCGTCAGCCCTTGTCGATCGCGGCATGCATCCGACGGATGACGTCGGCGTAGTCCGGCGCGTTGAAGATAGCCGAGCCCGCGACGAAGGTATCCGCACCGGCGGCAGCAATCTCGCCGATATTGTCGGCATTGACCCCGCCGTCCACTTCCAGGCGGATCTTGCGGCCGCTCGCGTCGATCCGCTCGCGCACGTGGCGGATCTTGTCCAGCGTGCCCGGAATGAACTTCTGCCCGCCAAAACCGGGGTTCACCGACATGATCAGCACCATGTCGATCTTGTCCATCACGTAGTCCAGCCAGTTCAGCGGCGTGGCCGGGTTGAACACCAGGCCGGCTTCGCAGCCTTCGCCCTGGATCAGCTGGATGGTGCGGTCGACGTGCTCGGACGCCTCCGGGTGGAAGCTGATGCTGCGCGCGCCGGCCTTGGCGAAGTCCGGGACGATCCGGTCCACCGGCTTGACCATCAGGTGCACGTCGATGTGCTCGGTGATGCCGAAATCGCGCAATGCCTTCAACACCATCGGGCCGATCGTGAGGTTCGGCACGTAATGGTTGTCCATCACGTCGAAATGCACCCACTGCGCACCGGCATCGAGGACCTTCCGCGTGTCCTCACCCAGGCGGGCAAAGTCGGCGGAGAGGATGGACGGGGCGATGACGGGGGATTGCTTGGACATAAGGGGCTCCGTGGCGCGATCTGGAGGAAGGCAAATAGGGGCAGCCTGCCAATGCTACCCCGCCCATTGTAGGAGCGCGCCTGCGCGCGATGGGCACGCGGTGACGTTGGGGTTACCTGTGCATTGGGGTTACCTGTGGATACGGCCATCCCGCTCCGTTGGCTTTTCGCGCGCAGGCGCGCTCCTACGGGATGCGGCTACTTAAAGCCCCGCTCCGACTTGATCCGCTCATAAGCCGCATTGATCTCGCTGGCACGCGACTCCGCACGCCGGCGCATATCCTCGGGCAAATCACCCAGCCGATCCGGATGGTGCTCGGAAATCAGCTTGCGATACGCCCGCTTGATCGCGCGGTCATCCGCATCGCGCTGGATGCCGAGCACCGTATACGGGTCGGGCCCCTGCGTATTGCGCTGCGGGGGCACGTAGCCGCCGCGGCCGCCCTGGCCACCCTGGCTTTGGCCGCGATAGTTGCCGCCGCCGTTCCAGGCGTAGCCCTTCATCGCCATCAGCGCCATCAGTTCCATGTCGCTGACGCGCAGGGCGAAGGCGAGCTGGCGCAGGATCGCCATCTTCTCCGGCGACGGGCTGCTGCCTTCGGCGAGCACGGTTTCGATGACGACGTCGATCACCGGGAAGGCGTGGTCGCGGCGGTGGCCGACCCACTGGCGAAGCTCGTCGATCACTTCGGTGGCGTTGAACTCGGGCTGCTTGCCTTCGTTGAAGGCGTCGATCGCCCGCGCGCGGTCATCCTGGTCCAGGCCCATGCGCGCCATCAGCCGCTCGGCGATGGCGATCTCAGCTTCGGAAATCCGTCCGTCCGCCTTGGCGACGGCGCCGATCAGCGCGAACAGCGGGGCGACATAGCCACCCTGGGTTGGCGCGCGACGGCGCTGTTGCTGGCGGCTGGCGTCGAACATGAAGCCGAGCGCGCCGCCGATGAGGGCGCCGAGCAGGTTGTGGGTGAGCCACATCCCGATGACGGCGCCGATAAGTGTGCCGGAGAAATTCATGGAGCGCCCTTAGAGGGGGTCTGGGCGGCGTACCACTGCGAGAGCTGGTCGATGTCCGCATCGGAAAGAGGGCCGGCGATGGCACGCATCACGGTGTTATCCCGATGGCCATCGCGGTACTGGTGCAACGCCGAGCGCAGGTAAACCGCCTTCTGCCCGGCCAGGTTCGGGGCATCGGCATTGATCGCCAACCCGTTCTCGCCATGGCAGGCCGCACACATCCCCAGCCGCGCCGGCTTCGCAGGCGCCGCAGCAAGGACAGGGGCGGAGACGGCCATGACAAGCGCCGCGGTCAACAGATTACGCATGGACGAATTCTGGGGGCTGTAACCCAGAATTCTAGCAGGTGCCCAAACGCCACCCATGCGCCGGGGCCCGGTCGCCCCAACCGAACCGCTACAATATCTGCCTATTTCACACCCCGGAGCCCACCCCGTGCCCACCACCCTGAGCCAATCCGACCTCCCCGGCCTGGACCTGATCCACCGCGGCAAGGTCCGCGACGTCTACGCCCTGCCCGGCAACCGTCTGCTCATGGTGGCGACCGATCGCCTGTCGGCGTTTGACTCGGTGTTGCCCGACCCGATCCCGGGCAAGGGCGAGATGCTCTGCCAGATCTCGAACTTCTGGTTTGAGAAAACAGCCCACTTGATCCCGAACCACCTCACCGGCGAAGACGTGGCCTCCGTGCTGCCGGCCGGCGTGGACCCGGCGCTCTACGCGAAGCGCGCGGTGATCACCAAGCGGCTGAAGCCGGTGCCCGTCGAGGCGATCGCCCGCGGTTACATCATCGGTTCGGGCTGGAAGGACTACCAGGCCACCGGCGCCATCTGCGGCATCACCCTGCCGCCGGGCCTGCAGCAGGCCCAGCAGTTGCCGAAGCCGATCTTCACCCCGTCGACCAAGGCCGCCGTCGGCGACCACGACGAGAACGTGAGCTTCGATACCGTGGTCGCCGCCGTGGGCGAAGACATGGCCAACGCCGTGCGCGACGCCACGCTGAAGATCTACCAGTTCGCCGCCGAATACGCCGCCACCCGCGGCATCATCATCGCCGACACCAAGTTCGAGTTCGGCACGGATGAAGACGGCAAGCTGTACATCATGGACGAGATGCTGACCCCGGATTCCTCGCGTTTCTGGCCGGCGGATTCCTACAAGGTCGGCATCAGCCCGCCCAGCTACGACAAGCAGTTCGTCCGCGACTACCTGCTCGACATCGGCTGGAACAAGGAGCCCCCCGCACCCAGCGTCCCCGCCAGCGTGATCGAAGGCACCGCCGCGAAGTATGCTGAGGCCCTGGAGCGGTTGGCGGACATCCGCCTCGCCTGACCACAACGGGGTTCCCATGCGCGACGCGGCCACCTGGTTCGGCAACTACAGCCGTGACCACCAGAACCCGACCAACCGGCTGATCCACTGGGTCTGCGTGCCGGCGATCACCTGGACCGTGATCGCCCTGGTCTGGCTGGTCCCGGTACCGCCGGGCCTGGGCAAACCGGGTCTGTGGGCGGTGCTGGCGATGTTCCTCGCCTTCCTTTTCTACTACTGGCGGTTGTCGCGGAAGATCGGCCTGGCCATGGCCGGCGCCTTCGTCGCGCTGGGTTTCCTCACCGACACGCTGTACTACGCCCTCGGCGCCACCGGCCTCGGCTACCTCGCCGTGATCGTCTTCGTGGTCGCCTGGGTCGGCCAGTTCATCGGCCACAAGATCGAAGGTCGCCGGCCGTCGTTCTTCACCGACCTGCAGTACCTCCTGATCGGACCGGCCTGGCTGATGAGCAAGGCCCTTCGCCGCGCGGGCGTGGACTACTGATGACCCAGACCCTGCTGACCCTGTTCTCCGCCGCGATCTGGTGGGTGATCTATTCCAGCGCCGCCGCCGTCGTACCGGCCGTCATCGTGTTCTTCTGCCTGCGCTGGCTGGAAAAGACCGCGGTGGTGTTCAATCGTGCCTACCTCGCCAGCCTGCTCTGGGCCCTGATCGCCGTCCTCACCGGCGGCCTGGTCATCGCCGCCCAGCACGGCGCCGCCATCGGCCAGTCGATCTTCACCCTGCCCTGGATGCGCGCCGCCCTCGTCGTCGACATGCTCGTCGGCGCCTTCCTGGTCTGGCGCCTGGTCCCCCGCGTCGACGCCCGCCGGGTCAAACCCACCAGCGCCTGCATGGCCGTCGCCATGGTCATGGTCGTCGCCCTGGTCGTCGGCACAACGATCCGCCGTTAAAATAGCCGGCGGCTATCGATCCCATCGGAACGATCACTTGGACACGCGGCTCCGCATCCCCATAATGAGATTCATTCCCATTAAGAGGACGTGGCCATGGCCCGCCAGATCAAGTTCGCCGCGACGCACTTCAGCATCGCGTTCTCCCTCAGCTATGCCTTCAACCAGAACGTGGCGATCAGCGCCATCGTCGGCGTGGCCGAGCCGATCGCGTTTGCCTTCGGCCGTTCCGTGCTGGCGGAAACGCGCCAGGGCCTAGCGCTGGCTCCCGCTGCCTGATCCACCGCCGACGGTCGCGTTGGCCGCCGTGACGGCCCGCGTGAATCCCTCGAACGGGATGTCGGTGATGCCGACTAACCCGATGTGGGCGTTTTCGCCATCGAGGACACGCCCGGTTACTGGCTGGTCGACGTACTGGAACCAGTGGGTGCCGACGATGATGCCCGACGCCGCCGCGGCATCGACGAAGCGCGCGTAGGCCTTGCCCCGCTCGTCCTCGCTGGCCACCGCCGCCACGCCATTGCCGAACGGCCCACGGTCGCTCGAGCCGAAGTGGAACTCGGTGATCATCACCGGCTTGTCCCAGCGCTTGAATTCCGCCACGTCGAAGCCGTGTTCCGGCAGGTCGGTGTAGGTGTTGATGCTGGTGACGTCGGCGTATTTCGCGCTCATCTCTTCGACTTCCGGCGTGCGCACGGCGAGCCGTCCGCCGAGGAACAGATGATGCGGATCGGCTTTCTTCAGCGTCTCGGCGACGGTGCGGAAATACTGGCCGGCGTAGAGCTTGAGGAAAGCGATATTGTCGGCGGCGATCGCCGGATGCGCTTCGTTCGGATCCGGCGCCTTGAAGCCTTCCTTGTTCACCGCGTCCCAACTGCTCGCCTCGACACCCCACGCTTTCGCGAAGGTGGCGATGTCGCCATGGGTCTTCTTCAGGTAGGCGATGAAGGCCTGCTTCGCCGGGCTTTGTGGGCCCTGCGCCAGCGCGCCGGCGGCCAACGCCCAGCGTCCTTGTGGGCCCTGGCCTGCCCAGGCCAGTTCGTTGTCGGCGAAGTAGCCGAGTAGCCAGGGGTTATCCGACATGCCGCGCGTCGCGTTCGCCACCGCCTCCTGAGTCGCCTTTGCGAAACGCGGATCGAACGGATCGGGCATGCGGCCCCAGTAGTCGTAGCCGGTGCCGACGGTGTTGAAGTCGCCGTGGATCAGGATCGGGACGGTGAAGGACATGCGTTTGTCGGCAGCGAACGTGCGGTCGCTCCAGTTACCCAGCGTATTGAAGCGCCACGCGAGCAGGCGATCCTGGACGCGCTTGCGCCATGCGCTTTCGAAGCCGTTGCCGAGCGTGCGCGCGATGTTCGTTGAGTAGATATCCCACCAACGGCCGTGGTTCATGCCATTGTCGCGCTGCGATCCGTTGCTGCTGCGACTGTCGCTTTCGCCGAACGCGTTCGCCGGTGCGTTGGTGTCGAGGAACATGAACTCGCGACCCTGCACGTAGGTGCGCCCATCGTCGTGGTTGACCGCGTTGACGCCCAGCGAGAAGAAGGCATGGCCTTCCGGCGTCACCAGCCACCAGCGGTCGCCGTGTTTCTGCGTATGGAAGAAGCCCGTCGCCTGTAGGCCCGGGATGTCGGTGCGTCCGCCGAAACGGTCGAGGCCCTGCGTCGCGGCCGGGGCCGCGCCGACGGTTTCCTGGCCCTTCTTCAGGGCGGCATCGTCCGTGACCTTCTCCGGCCAGGTCGCCCGGGTGAACTGGCCATACTTGTCGACGATGCCCGTGTACGCAGCCTTCAGGTCGCCCTGCCCTTCGACCACGTCCATCGCACCGAACAACACGGTCTGCGCGGCACCCGGCTGCGGCATGGCGAACGACACCGAGGTGACCTTCGTGGCGTCGATCGCACCGTCGGTGGCCGTGGCGACCAGACGTTTCACCTTGCCGTCGTCGAACGGCATCGGCGGCCCGACCTGCATGCCGAAGGCACGCGGCGAGGTCGCGGTCAGCGGCACGGAGAGGATCTGCGGTGGGCCGGGCGGCAAGCCAACTGTGGCCTTGAGATGTTGCTGCCCCGAGGCGACATCGACGATCAGCGTCACCGGCCATGGCATGCCGTTCTGCACCCGCAAACGCAGCGTACCGTTAGCCGGCCATGCCCAGCTTCCGCTGGCTGGCGCCATGGCAAGGGACGGCGAAGCCGACGGCGTGTAGGTCACCGCCACCAGCTCGCTACCGTCGGCCGCCTTGCGCACCGTAGGGTCCAGCGTCGTGCCGGCCGGGGTGACACGGACAGCCGGCGACGGATGGACGATATCCACCGACGCGGCATGGGCACCGGAGCCGATCCCGGCAAGCAACAGGCAGAATGTCAGGCGCATTTCTCGACCTTGCCACCCCTGGCGTGAACGCCGGTTGTCAGCCCCCGCACCCCCGCTCCCGTAGGAGCGCGCCTGCGCGCGATTGGGCGGCCAGGAGCGTATCGAGTAAAAGAGTACCGGGCACCAAGCAAAAACGAAGGCCGGCACTTCCTCGGTACTCTCAACCCGGTACTCGGTACGCTCTTCCCCAGGCACCATCGCGCGCAGGCGCGCTCCTACAGGGCGTCCGTGCGCTTTTTGCGCCAGAGGTAATACACCGGCACGCCCAGCGCGATGATCAGCAGGCTCATGCCGGCGTTCTGCGGCTGGGTGATCGCGGTGGCGACGATGACGCACAGCACCGTCGTGGTGAAGATCAGCGGCACCCACGGATAACCGGGGACCAGGTACGGCGACGGTTCCGATTTCAGCTTGCGCCGGTACCAGAAGATGGTCGCGATGCCGAAGGCGTGCGACAGCCATTCGCCCACCGTGGTGTAGTCCACGAGCGCTTCGAAGCTGCCCGAGAGGATCAGGGTGATCGCCCATGCGCCGAGCACGATCAGCGCGACGCGCGGCGCGCCGGACTTCACGTCGATCCGCGCGATCGGTTTGAAGAACATGCCGTCGGCGCTCATCACCTGCAGCACGCGGGCGCCGCCGGCAATGGCGATGCTGCAGTAACCGAAGGTCGAGCAGGCGATGCCGACCGCGATCACCGTCGCGCCCGACTCGCCGAACACGCGGCGCATCAGGTCGGCCGCCGGCGCGGTGCTCGCCGCGAGGCCGGCATGACCGAGGCCCGCCATGTAGGCGATGTTCACCAACACGTAGCAGACGACGACGCTGGCCATGCCCAGCCCAAGCGCGCGCGGCAACGTGCGTTGCGGATTGCGGACTTCGCCGGCGAGGTCGTTCAGATAGTGGAAACCGCCGTAGGCGAACATCGCCGGAAGCAGTGCGCCGATGACCATCGACGGCGGCACGTCACGCGTGGTGTCGGCGGCGAAGGCCAGGCCGAGATGGCCGCGTGCCAGGTAAAGGCCAACCGCGATCAGCATGGCGACCGCGCCGAGTTTCAGCACGGTGAAGATGTTCTGCACCCATGCGCCCGCCCGGATACCGAACAGGTTGACCGCGACGATGAAGGCGATCGCCGACACGGCGACGGGCTTGACCCATTCATGCGGCAGGCCGACGGCACGCGTCGCGTAGTCCGCGAACGTCGTCGCCACCGCGGCGACGCTGCCCGGGTAGTTGATCAGCGCCATTGTCCAGCCGAACAGGAAGGCCGGCAGCTGGCCGAAGGCCTCGCGCAGGTAGACGTAGGTGCCGCCCGCCTGCGGACGCCGGGCACCGAGTTCGGCGTAACAGAGCACGCCCGCCAGGGTCAGCAAGCCACCCAGGGTCCAGAGGATGATCACCTCCATCCCCGAGCTGGTGCTCTTGGCCACGGCCGCCGGCGTACGGAAGATGCCCGCGCCGATGACACCGCCAATGACGATCATCGCCGCGTCCCAGGTACCGAGACGACGTAGGTAGTGAGCGGGCTGCGGTGCTGGCATCAGCCGACGATGCCATAAACGGCCGCGGCAATGCGATAGGCATGGCGCTCGTGGGGTCGCGCGCAGGCGCGCTCCTACAAAACGCCGGGGTGATCGCTGCTGCCGGCGCGCGGACGGGGTCGCCATCCTTCCCACCATGACGACAAGACCTGGCCATGCCGCGCTTCGCCGCGGGCGCGTTTCCGAACCCGGGCGCATCTACCTGGTGACCTGCGTCGCCTGGAACCGGGCGCCGATCTTCCGCGACTACCGCGTGGCGCGCGCCGTCTCGCGGATCATCCACTCGCCCTCGACCTGGCCCCACGCCCGCTGTCTCGCCTGGGTGCTGATGCCCGATCACTGGCATGGCTTGATCGAGCTGGGGGAGTCCGACCTGTCGAGAGTCGTCGGCCGGATGAAGTCGCAGGTGAAGCGATCGTTCACCGCGCAGGGCCGTGAGTCACCCGTCTGGCAGCGCGCTTTCCAGGACCGCGCGTTGCGCGCCGACGAGGACGTCAAGCTGGCGGCGCGTTACATCGTCGCCAATCCGGTTCGCGCAGGGCTCGTCGAGAACGTCTGCGACTACCCGTACTGGAACGCCGTATGGCTGTAGGAGCGCGCCTGCGCGCGACCTGATCCCACGATGGCGGGATGCGCGGTCATGGTCATGGTCATGGTCATGGTCATGGTCATGGTCATGGTCATGGTCGGATGGCTGTTGATTGACCCATAAAAAAAGCGCGCCTGCGTGCGATGCCCCGGGAATCGGGGATCGCGCGCAGGCGCGCTCCTACAGGTGCTGCGTTATTTTTTCTTTGGGATGTAGAGGTCGGTGATCGTGCCTTCGTACACCTCGGCGGCCATGCCGACGGATTCGCCGAGCGTGGGGTGCGGGTGGACGGTGCGGCCGATGTCGCCGGCTTCGCAGCTCATTTCGATGGCGAGTGCGAGTTCGCTGATGAGGTCGCCCGCGTGGACGCCGACGATGCCGGCGCCGACGATGCGGTGGGTCTCTTCGTCGAAGATCAGCTTGGTGAAGCCTTCGGTGCGGTCGATGCCGATCGCGCGGCCGGAGGCGGCCCACGGGAACTTGCCGACGCCGACCTTCAGGCCCTTTTCCTTCGCTTCGCGTTCGGTCACGCCGACCCATGCGATTTCCGGATCGGTGTAGGCCACCGACGGAATCACGCGTGCGTCGAAGAAGCTCTTCTGGCCGGCCGCGGCTTCCGCGGCGACCTTGGCTTCGTGCGTGGCCTTGTGCGCCAGCATCGGCTGGCCGACGAGGTCGCCGATGGCGAAGATGTGCGGCACGTTGGTGCGCATCTGGCGATCGACCGCGATGAAGCCGCGATCGGTCACTTCGACGCCCGCCTTGTCCGCGCCGACCTTGCCGCCGTTCGGCGAACGGCCGACCGACACGAGCACGCGATCGAACAGCTTCGTCTCGGGAATGCTCTCGCCATCGAAGGTCACTTCGATGCCCTTCTTCGTGGCCTTCGCCTCGACGACCTTGGTCTTGAGGTGGATGCCCTTGTAACGCTTGGCGATGCGCTGCTGCAGCGGCTTCACCAGGTCGAGGTCGGCGCCCGGCATCAGCTGGTCGGCGAGTTCGACGACGGTGACGTCCGTGCCGAGGCCGGCGTACACCGTGGCCATTTCCAGGCCGATGATGCCGCCGCCGACGACGAGCATCGTCTTGGGCACGTCACGCAGTTCCAACGCGCCGGTGGAGTCGATGACGCGCTCGTCGTCCCACGGGAACGAGGGCAGCTTCACCGACTGCGAACCGGCCGCGATGATCGCGTTTTCGAAACGGATCAGCTTGGTGCCGTCGGCGGTCTTCACTTCCATCTCGTTGGCCGAGATGAACATGCCCACGCCGGTGACGGTGCGCACCTTGCGCGCCTTGGCCATCTGGGCCAGGCCACCGGTGAGCTTGCCGACGACCTTTTCCTTGAACGAGCGCAGCTTGTCCAGGTCGATCTTCGGCTTGCCGAAGCTGATGCCGTGCGCTTCGATCGCCGCCGCTTCGTCGATGACGGCAGCCGCGTGCAGCAGGGCCTTCGACGGGATGCAGCCGACGTTGAGGCAGACGCCGCCGAGCGATTCGTAACGCTCGACCAGCACGGTGTCGAGGCCGACGTCCGCGCCGCGGAAGGCCGCCGTGTAGCCGCCCGGGCCGGAGCCCAGCACGACCAGCTGGCATTCGATGTCGGCCTTGCGACCCGACGGTGCCGCAGCCTGCGGGGCCGTGCCCTGCTTGCCGGGTGCCGGTGCCTGGTGGGCCGGGGCTTCGGAGACCGTGCCCTGGCTGGCCGGCTTGTCAGCCGGCTTCGAGGCCGCCGCCGTGTCAGCCGAGGCCTTCGCCGGAGCCGCCTTGTCGGCCGATGCCTTGTCGGCGCCCGCCTTGTCGGCCGCCGACGCATCGCCCGCGCCAGCCGCCTCGATCGTCGCGATCAGCGTGCCGTCGTTGACTTCGTCGCCGACCTTGACCTTGATCTCGACGATCTTGCCGCCCTGCGAGGCCGGCACGTCCATCGTCGCCTTGTCCGATTCCAGCGTGATCAGGCTCTGGTCCTTCTCGACCACGTCGCCCACTTTTACGAGGATCTCGATCACCGGCACGTCGTGCGAACCGCCGAGGTCCGGCACTTTCAGTTCAATGGTGTTTGCCATGCGTGTCGCCTCCGGTCAGAGCAGCAGGCGACGGATGTCGCCGAGCTGCTGGGCGAGGTACACGGCGAAGCGTGCGGCCAGGGCACCGTCGATGACGCGATGGTCGTACGACAGCGACAGCGGCAGCAGCAGGCGCGGCGCGAATTCCTTGCCGTTCCAGACCGGCTTCATCGCCGCCTTGGAAACGCCGAGGATCGCCACTTCCGGCGCGTTGATGATCGGCGTGAACGCCGTGCCACCGATGCCGCCGAGCGAGGAGATCGAGAAGCAGCCACCCGACATGTCGGCGGCGGTGAGCTTCTTGTCGCGCGCCTTCTTTGAGATTTCACCGAGTTCGGCGGCGAGCTCGAGCAGGCCCTTCTTGTCGGCGTCGCGGATGACCGGGACGACCAGGCCGTCCGGCGTGTCCACGGCGATGCCGATGTTGTAGTACTTCTTCAGCGTCAGCGTTTCGCCGGCCGCGTCGAGCGACGAGTTGAAGGTCGGGAACTTCTTCAGCGCCGCGACCACCGCCTTGATCTGGAAGACCAGCGGGGTGACCTTCAGTTCCTTGTTCTCTTCGCCGAGCTTCTTGCGGAAGGCTTCCATCTCGGTGATGTCGGCGTCTTCGAACTGCGTGACGTGCGGGATCATCGCCCAGTTGCGGGCGAGGTTCGCGGCCGAGATCTTCGGGATGCGGCCCAGCGGCTTTTCTTCCACGTCGCCGAACTTCGAGAAGTCGACCTTCGGCCACGGCAGCAGGGTCAGGCCGTTGCCGCCACCCGATGCCGGTGCGCCGCCCGCGGACGGTGCCGCGCCGGAGGTCATCACGTTCTTGACGTAGGCGGAGATGTCTTCGCGCTGGATGCGACCGCCACGGCCGCTACCCTTGACCTGGGCCACGTCCACGCCGAGCTCGCGTGCGAACGCACGCACGGCGGGGCTGGCGTAGGGGGCATCGCCCGGCATGATCACCGAGGCGTCGAACGACACCGGCGGGGTACGCGGGGTGCCACCGACCGGGGCGTCGGCCTTGCTCGCCGCCGGGGTCGGCGCGGCAGCGGCTGCCGGCTTCGCGGGGGCTTCGGCGGCAGGCTTGTCGGCCTTCGGCGCGTCGGCCGCGACGGCTTCGCCGCCACCCTCGCCTTCCAGCACGGCGATGAGGTCGCCGTCGTTCACTTCGTCGCCGACCTTGACCTTCAGTTCCTTGATGACGCCTGCGGCCGGGGCCGGGATGTCCATCGTGGCCTTGTCGGATTCCAGGGTCATCAGGCTCTGGTCTTTTTCGACGGTGTCGCCGACCTTGACCATGATCTCGATGATCGGCACGGGCTTGCCGCCGATGTCCGGGACATTGACGTTGACCGGGCCGGAAGCCTTCGACGCGGACGGCGCCGCGGCCTTGGCGGTGGCCGGAGCCGGGGCCGGCGCCGGGGCGGCCTTTTCTTCCTGCTTCGGCGCGTCGGCCTTGGGTGCGGCGGCGGCCGGCGCATCGCCAGCGGCCTCGACCAGGGCGATCACGTCGTTGTCGTTGACCTCGTCACCGACCTTGACCTTCAGCTCCTTGATCACGCCGGCAAACGGCGCGGGCACTTCCATGGTGGCCTTGTCGGACTCCAGCGTGACCAGGCTCTGGTCCTTTTCGACGGTATCGCCGACCTTGACCATGATTTCGATGATGGGCACCGGCTTGCCACCGATATCGGGGACGCGGGCTTCTTTGACGTCGGCCATGGAACCTCCTAAAGAGCGCGTCGGAGGGCGGACGAACCCTTCGACGGGGGAATCACTGGGCGCCGTGCTGCGGCGCAACCGGTCGATTGTAGGCCCGTTGGAGGCTTTTGGCACGATTCAAACGCCCGTTTGCCATGAACTGCAAGGCAGCTATGCACCCAACCACCCCCGTGGGACGCGCCTGCGCGCGATGGGGGCCACGCTAACCCCATTCGCGCGCAGGCGCGCTCCTACACGGTGGCGGGGAGGAGGCGGATGTCGGTGGACGACGAGGGGATCGTGATCTCGGCTTCGGCGAACTTGTCCTTGATCCCGCGCAACAGCTGGGTCTGCGCCCCGTACATGTCCGACACCGTGCACCAGCCGCGGACGACCAGGATGACGTTGGACGCGGTGAGGCTGTCGGTCCACACGCCCGGCGCGGGGTCTTTCATGATCCGCGGATCGGACTCGATCAGGCCGTTGATGATGTCCATGGCCTTGCCGATGTCGTCGTTGTAGGCGATGCCCACCTTGATCTCGAACCGGCGGGTGCCGCGCACGTTGTAGTTGATGATCGCGTCGCCGCCGACCTTCGCGTTCGGCACCACGGCCTCGCGGTTGTCCGGGGTCACCACGTAGGTGTGCATCAGGTTGATGCTCTGCACCGTGCCCTCCACGCCGCCGATCAGCACGTAGTCGCCGATGCGATAGGGCCGGAAGAGGATCAGCAGAACACCCCACGCGAGGTTGGACAGCGAGCTGTTCAGGGCCAGGCCGATGGCGAGGCCGGCGGCACCGAGCGCGGCGATCAACGACGCCGTCGGGATACCCGCCATGCCCATCACCTGGACGATGATGAAGGCGATCAGCAACCCGTAGATGGCATTCCGCAGGAAGGTGGCGAGGGTGACGTCGACATGCGCGCGCTCCAACGCACGGCGGCCGACGTTGGCGATGCGGGCGGCGATCCAGAAGCCGATGAACAGCGCCACCAGCGAAAGGCCGATGCGGATCGACCAGGAAATGATGATGAGCCGGGTGGCGTGGTCCACGCCAAGGCGATCGAGGAAGTCGAGCATGCGAGCCTGCCTTATCGAAGCGAAAGATCGCGGCGCAGGCTAGCAATGGAAACGTGAAGACCCGGTTGCACCGCCCCGTGCTGGGCAAAAAAATGGCCCCGTGAGGGGCCATTTCTTCAAGGCGTGTTAGGCGCCGGCTTCACCGCCGCCGCTGTCTGCGGCGGCGTATCGATCTTCTTCCCACCATACGGCAGCACCGTGCTGGCGACCTTCGCATCGCCCTTGATCAGGGTGACTTCGTCGCTGACGATGTGCGCGGCTTCTTCCAGCGGGGTGTCCTTGGCCTTCTTGGCGTCGGCTTCCTGCTTCAGGTCGCTCTTGATGCTGCGCTCGTTGGCGTTGAGGCCGTCGTCACCCGAATCCTGGTCGTCGGCCGCCGGGCTGCCGTCACCGCCGAAGATCGCCTTGCGACGGTTGCGGAAGTCGGCCTGGGTGGCGTCGAACTGCTTGCGCTCGGCCTGGCGGGCGGCGAAGTTGAGCGACACATCGGTCTTGTCGCGCAGCTTCTTGTACTGGGCCAGCTCGTCGAGCATCAGCTTCCACGCCGGCGAGTTCGCCACGCGAGCTTCGTGCTTCTGGTTCAGCGGGCCCACGATCGGCTTCAGGTCGGCGACCGGCTTGTAATCAGCCGGATCGATGTGACGCCACGGCAGCGCGTTGTCGTAGGTCGACTCACCGAATTCCTTCGCGTCGCCGTTTTCCGGGAAGCGCACGTCCGGGGTCACGCCGTGCAGCTGGGTGCTGTCGCCGTTGATCCGGATGAACTCGGCGATGGTCATCTTCAGCTCGCCGTACTTGGCGTCTTCACCCGTGGTCGCCTTGCCGAAACGGTCCAGGTCCACCAGGTTCTGCACGGTGCCCTTGCCGAAGGTCGGCTCGCCGATGATCAGGCCACGGCCGTAATCCTGAATCGCCGCGGCGAAGATTTCCGACGCCGATGCCGAGCCACGGTTGACCATGACCGCCATCGGGCCATCCCACGACATGCCCGGCTGGTCGTCGCCCTGGGCTTCGACCTGGCCGCGCGCATCGCGCACCTGCACGACCGGGCCGGTATCGATGAACAGGCCGGTGAGCTCGGTGGCCTCGTTGAGCGAACCGCCGCCGTTGTTGCGCAGGTCCATGATCACGCCTTCCACCTTCTGCGCCTTCAGCTCGGTAAGGAGCTTGGACACGTCGCGGGTGGCGCTCTTGAAGTTGGTGTCGCCGTTACGGCGCGCGCCGAAGTCCTGGTAGAACGTGGGCAGCTCGATCACGCCGATCTTGCGGGTGACGTCGCCGTCCTTCACGTCGATGACCTTCGACTTGGCGGCCTGCTCTTCCATCGTCACCTTCTTGCGCACGAGGGTCACGATGTCGTGCTTGCCGTCCATGCCGGCGTCGCCCGCCAGCACTTCGATGCGCACGGTGGTGTCTTTCTTGCCGCGGATCAGCTTGACCACGTCGTCCTGGCGCCAGCCAACGACGTCGACCATCGGGCCGGTTTCGCCCTGGCCGATGGCGAGGATGCGGTCGCCCGGCTTCATCTTGCCGGACTTCATCGCCGGGCCGCCGGGGACCAGCTCGCGGATGGTGGTGTAGTCGTCGCGTGCCTGCAGCACCGCGCCGATGCCTTCCAGCGACAGGCGCATGGCGATGTCGAAGGCGTCCGCGGCGCGGGGGCCGAGGTAATCGGTATGCGGGTCGGTGGAGTTGGCGTAGGCCGTCATGAAGGCCTGGGTCGCGTCTTCGTCATCCAGCTGGCGCACGCGGGTGATGTAGGTCGCGTAGCGCTTGTCCAGCGTCTTGCGGATGTCGTCGTCGCTCTTGCCGGCCAGCTTCAGGCGCAGCCAGTCGTTCATCGTGCGCTTGCGCCACACGTCGTCGAGCTCGGCCTGGTTCTTCGGCAGCGCCGCCTTCTTGCGGTCGAAGTTGAAGCTTTCGTTGCCGCTGAGGTCGAAGCCCTTCTTCAGCAGGCCGCGCGCATAGTTCATGCGATCGACGGCGCGCGTGATGTACAGGTTGAACACCGTGAAGGGACCGGTGAGGTCCTGGTTCCAGATCGCGTCGTCGAACTGGGTCTTCATCGGCTCGAACTTCGCCATGTCTTCCTGGGTGAAGAAGACCTTTTCGCTATCGAGCGAATCGAAGTACGCCTTGAAGATCTTCGCCGACATGGCGTCGTCGAGCGGCTGCGCCTGGTAGTGGAAACGGGTCAGGAAACGCGCGGACAGCTGCGCGGCCTGGGTTTCCGCCGAGGTCGGCTTCAGCGGCAGGGACGATTCTTTCTTCTGGGGCTCGGGCGACGTCGCCGCTTCCGAAGCATCCTTCGGTTGCGGCGTGGCGCTCTTCGCCGGCGGCGTCGCGCCAGGCTGCTGGGGTGCGGCATTCTGGGCGGCATGCGCCCCGGCTGCGGTAAGAGCCAGCAGGAGGGCGAGCGACGCGGGGCGAAGGGTCATGTAGTTGCCTCGTGGTGCTTCTTGCGATTATTCGACGACGCCGGCGGCGTGAGCCATCAGGTCGGCATGGTAGGAGGATCGCACCAACGGGCCGGAAGCGACATGGCCGAAGCCCATCTCTTCGCCAGCGACGCGCAGGGCCTCGTATTCGTCCGGCGTCCAGTAGCGGACCACCGGGTGGTGGTGCGCCGTGGGCTGCAGGTACTGGCCAATGGTGATCATGTCGACGTCATGGGCGCGTAGATCGCGCATCGTCTCCAGCACCTGCTCCATCGTCTCGCCCAGGCCCAGCATGATGCCGGACTTGGTCGGGACATCCGGATGCTGCGCCTTGAAGCGCTTGAGCAGGTCGAGCGACCACTGGTAATCGGCACCCGGGCGCACTTCGCGGTAGAGGTGCGGCACCGTTTCCAGGTTGTGGTTGAACACGTCCGGCGGGTAGTCCTTGAGAACTTCCAGCGCGCGCTCCATGCGGCCCTTGCCGCGGAAATCCGGGGTGAGGATCTCGATGCGGATGTTCGGGCTCGCATGGCGCACGGCACGGATGCACGAGGCGAAATGCTCGGCACCGCCGTCACGCAGGTCGTCGCGATCCACCGAGGTGATCACCACGTATTTCAGGCGCATGTCACGGATGGTCTCGGCCAGGCGGGCCGGTTCCAGCGGATCCGGCGCCAGCGGGCGGCCGTGGGCCACGTCGCAGAACGAGCAACGGCGGGTGCAGACCTCGCCGAGGATCATGAAGGTGGCGGTGCCCTTGGAGAAACACTCGTGGATGTTCGGGCACGAGGCTTCCTCGCACACGGTGACCAGCGAGTTTTCGCGCAGGCGCGCCTTCAGCTGCTGCACGGCGTTGCCCTGGGGCAGGCGCACGCGGATCCAGCTCGGCTTGCGCAGCACGGGCGCATCGGTGTCGAAGGCCGCGCGGTTGAGCGCGATCTTGTCATTTCCGAGCATCTTCTCGCCGGGCTTGTCGACGACGGCGATGGGGATGCTGCGGGCGGGGATGGGGGCGGTTTGGCTCATACGACTACGACCTCAGACCGCAATGCGGGCGGGGAGTTCGGGGATGACGGGAGCGGCGTGCACGGCGTGGAAACCGAACTGCTTGCAGAATTCCTGTACCAGGACATCTTCCACGTCTGCCAACTGCGACGGACCCCCCAAGTCTACCACCTGGGTGACTTCCAAACCCTTGTAGCCGCAGGGGTTGATGCGGTGGAAGGGCTCCAGGTCCATGTCGACGTTGAAGGCCAGGCCATGGAAGCTGCAGCCACGGCGCACGCGCAGGCCGAGGGCGGCCACCTTGGCGTCGGCGGTATACACGCCGGGGGCGCCTTCACGCCGCGCCGCGCCGATGTTCCACTCGCCCAGGGTGTCGATGATCGACTGCTCGATCTTGCAGACCAGCTCGCGCACGCCCACGCCGACCCGGCGCAGGTTGATCATCGGGTAGGCCACGATCTGGCCCGGGCCGTGGTAGGTCACCTGGCCACCGCGATCGACCCGCACCACCGGGATATCCCCGGCAAACAGCACGTGCTCGTCCAGCCCCGCCTGGCCCAGCGTAAACACCGGGTCGTGCTCCAGCAGCCACAGCTCGTCGACGGTGTCGTCGGTGCGGTTGTCGGTGAAGGCACTCATGGCCCTCCAGGAGGTTTCGTAGGGCACGCGCCCCAGCCGGCGGACGTTGAGGGGGAGGGTCATGGGGGGAAACGGCTTGGCTTTTGGGGGATCAGGAGGAAATGGCGGGTGACAACCGCCGGTTCAAGGGCAAACCCCCGCTCCGTGTAGGAGCGCGCCTGCGCGCGATGGGGGGCTCAGGAGCGTATCGAGTAGAGAGTAGAGAGTACCGGGTAAAAACCATGGCCAGCTCTTCCTCGATACTCTCAACACGGTACTCGTTACGCTCTTCTCCAACCCCTAATCGCGCGCAGGCGCGCTCCTACACGGTGGGGGGGCGGTCAGAGGGTGAAGCGGATGTTTTCGTCGGCGCGGAGCACGTCGTGGGCCTCGAGGTACTTCTCGCGGGTCGGCGCGACGAAGCTCACCGCGACCGACTCGTAATTACCCGCGGGGGTGAGCTTCGAGGTCACCGTCTCGTGGAGCACTTCCAGGCCGATGCCGTGCAGGATCTCGGGAACGCGGGCCTTCAGGCCCGTGTTCGCGTTGCCGATCGCCGTGATCTCGAACTGACCCGGGAACTGGAAGCCCTTGCCCTCTTTCTGGGCGTGGCTGAAGTCGATTTCACGCATGGCGGACTCCTTACTTCTTGGCGCTGTCGTCGCTATGGAACCACAGCATGATGGTGTCCCACAGGCGCGAGAAAAAGCCGCCTTCCGGGGCATCGTTCAGGGCGACCAGCGGAGCGGTCATCACCGGCTGGCCGTCGAGCGTCACGCGCAGCGTACCGACCTGCTGGCCCTTCTTGAACGGGGCGATCAGGGTCGACGGCACGTCGAGGTCGGCCTTCAGCTTCTCGTAGTCGCCGCGCTTGACCGAAACCATCACGGCTTCGCTCACGCCCAGCGGCAAGGTGTTTTCGGCACCCTTCCACAGCTTCGGCGTGACCAGCGGCTTGTTGGCGTCGTACAGCTTGTGGCTTTCGTAGAAACGGAAGCCGTAGTTGAGCAGCGCCAGCGCGGCGTCGGCGCGGCCCTTTTCGCTGCTGGCGCCCATGATGATGGCGATCATGCGGGCGTCGCCCTGCTTGGCCGACGCGGCCAGGCAGTAGCCGGCGGCGGCGGTGTGGCCGGTCTTGATGCCGTCGACGGTGTTATCGCGCCACAGCAGCAGGTTGCGGTTGTGCTGCTTGATGCCGTTCCACTCGAATTCCTTGACCGCCGAGATCGCGTAGTCCTCGGGGAAGTCGTGGATCAGCGCGCGCGACAGGATCGCGATGTCGCGGGCCGTCGTGTAGTGGTTGGCGACCGGATAGCCCGACGCATTCTGGAACTGCGAATGGGTCATGCCCAGCTGCTTGGCGTAGGCGTTCATCAGGTTGGCGAACGCCGGCTCCGAGCCCGCGGTGTGCTCGGCCAGGGCGATGGCGGCGTCGTTGCCGGACTGGATGATCATGCCGTACAGCAGGTCTTTCAGCTTCACCTGGCTGTTGAGCTTGAGGAAGCTGGTCGAGCCGTCGGTGCTGGCACCGCCGCCACGCCATGCGTTTTCGCTGATGGTGACCGGGTCTTCGTTGTGGATCTTGCCGTTGCCCAGCTCGGCCGAGACCACGTAGTCGGTCATGATCTTGGTGATCGAGGCCGGCTCCAGCTGCACGTCCGGGTCCTTCGAGGCGATGATCTGCCCGGTGTTGTAGTCCATCAGGACCCAGCTCTTGCCTTCGACGTCCGGCGGCGGCGGCACGGGGGCCTCGGGCACCACGGGGCGCGGAACCACGGGACGCGGCGGCGTCTGCTGCGCCACGGTCACGCCGGCGACGAGCGCGGCGGCGGCGAAAGCGAACAGGGAACGGGGCAAGAGCTTCATCGTTTCAGCGGTCCAGTCAAAAACAAGCGGGAAAAAAGGGGTTCAGTCTACCGCGACCGAGGGCCTGGGCAGGCCCATGCCGGCGATCTGGTCGGTCACTTTGTCGGCGGTATCGACGTCGGCCAGCGGACCGACCCGCACCCGGCGCACGCTGCGCCCGGAAATACTGGTCTCGATGACACTGACCGGCCCAAGGCCGGCCCGGTTCAACTGATCCGCCACGCGATTCGCGTTAGCCAGGTCGGAAAACGCCCCGACCTGAAGGTAAATGCTGGGTTTGCCGGCCACCTCCGGTGGGGTCTGATCGCGCGCAGGCGCGCTCCTACCGCCGGGGGCCGGAGGCGGCAACGCATCGGAGACGGCCACATCGGTCATGCCGGGCACGGGGCCGGCATCCTCGGGGTTGCCGACGGCGACCGGGGTCGACGTCGTCGCATTCGGTGCCGGGCGCGGCGCGGAGGCCAGCATCGCGCCAGTCGCCACGGCGGCCGGGGTGGCCACGACGCGGCCCGACGGCGGCGCTGGCGTGCCGGCCGGGCGCGAGGGCGGCGGCGGGGCCGTCACCGGGGCCGGCTTGGGCTGGGTCGACACATACGGCGGCGGGGCTGCCGCGGCGGCGGCCGGGTCGGACGGGTCGATCGCGCGGACCTCGACCAGGCCGGTGCCGCTCGGCCACACGCCGATCTTCACCGCGGCGGCGAAGGACAGGTCGATGATCCGGTTTTCGTGGAACGGCCCGCGATCGTTGATCCGCACGACCACGCTCTTGCCGTTCTGCAGGTTGGTCACACGCGCGTAGCTCGGCAGCGGCAGCGTCTTGTGCGCCGCGCTGAACTGGTACATGTCGTATTCCTCGAGGTTCGAGGTCTTGTAGCCATGGAACTTGTTGCCATAGAACGACGCGATGCCACGCTCGACGTAACCCTTCGGGCTGGACAGCACGTTGTAAGTCTGCCCGAGCACCGAGTACGGCGACTTGTTGCCGTAGAGCGATCGCGGTTCGTTCTTCGGCACCGGCTCGGGGATCTTGCTGACGTCCGGGACATCGGTCGAGACGCTGTCGGCGTTGCTGCGGTAGCGCGAGCCCTGCGACTTGCTGATGTCGTCGTTGAAGCGGCTGGAGCTGCCGGTGCGCTTTCCCGACGTGGGGCGGGTGTTGTGCGGGCTGCCGCAGGCGGTTAGTAGCAACGCCACGAGAAGGAGTAGGAGCGCGCCTGCGCGCGATCCACGGCCCGATTCATTGGACGATCCAATGGTCGGCTCGATACATAACCCGCCCCATCGCGTGCTGGGGTCGCGCGCGGGCGCGCTCCTACAACAACGGCGCGATGCGGGGATGGGGGTCATCGGGTGGCGGGGCCTTTGACGCGGGCGCGGATCTCCTGCGCGAGCTGGTCGACGGCGAGCGCGTACATCGGGCTGCGGTTGTACGTGGTGATCACGTAGAAATTCTGGAAGGTGAACCAGTACTCGTCGCCGCCGGGGCCATCGAGGCGGACCAGCTGCGCATCGCGACCCGGGTCGAGGTGCTGCACGGGCGCGAAGCCGCTGGCGACGAAGGATTCCACCGGCGCCACCGGGCGCCAGTCCTTCGGCACGGCCGGCGCCTGCGCGCCGCGATCGGGCTGGGCGCGGGCGGCGACGGGGCCGCCGGTCTGCCAGCCGTGTTCCTTGAAGTAGTTGGCCACGCTGGCGAAGATGTCGCCCATCGAGCCCTTCATGTCGATCCGGCCGTCGCCGTCGTCGTCGACGCCCCAGTCGCGGATCGACGAGGGCATGAACTGGCCCCAGCCCTGCGCACCGGCATACGAGCCGGTCAGCGTATCCAGCGGGCCACCAAGGTGGTTCGACGGCAGCTCGAGCAGGGTCTTCAGCTGTTCGCGGAAGAACGGCGCGCGCTTGGGGTAGTAAAACGCCAGCGTCGCCAGCGCATCGAGCACCTTGTACTTGCCGGTGTTGCGGCCGTAGAAGGTTTCCACGCCGACGATGGCGACGATGTATTCCGGCGGCACGCCGTACTTGCGGCCGATCCGCTCCAGCAGCGGACGATGCGTGTTGTAGAACGCCGCACCCGCGGCGATCCGGTCCTCGGTGAGGAAGATCGGCCGGTAAGCGCTCCACGGCTTGCCTTCGGCCGGGCGGTTCATCGCATCGATGATCGACTGCTGCATCTTCGCGCCGTCGAGCACCTTGTTCAGCGCCGCGGGGCTTTTCCCGGTGTCTTTCGCGACTTCACGCACCAGCGCCGCCTGGCCCGGATGGGTCTCGGCGTGGGCCACGGAGGCGAACAGCAGCGGAAGGAACATCGTCGCGCCGGCGAGGCGCGGGAGGAAACGCAAGGGTCGTGCGCGGTGCGCGTTCAGAACATCATCCATGCACCGAAGCGTAGCACGCTGCCGAGGCACGCCTGGGGCGGGATTGAGCGCCTGTTCAGGCATTAATCGTGCAGTTTTCGATTGGCATGGATCGACATCAGGACGCCGAAGCCGGTCAGCAGCGACACCGCCGACGTGCCGCCGTAGCTGACCAGCGGCATCGGCACGCCGACCACCGGCAGGATGCCCGCGACCATGCCGCCGTTGACGGCGACGTACACGAAAAAGCTCATGCCGATTGCACCGGCCAGCAGGCGCGAATAGGTGTCGCGCGCGTTCATCGCGATCCACAGGCAGCGGCCGATGATGAAGGCGTACAGCAGCATGATCGCGAGCACGCCGACCAGGCCGAATTCCTCGGAAAACACCGCGAAGATGAAGTCGGTGGTGTGTTCGGGCAGGAAGTCCAGGCGCGACTGCGTGCCGTGCTGCCAGCCCTTGCCGAACACACCACCGGAGCCCACCGCGATCTTCGACTGGATGATGTGCCAGCCGTTGCCCAGCGGGTCGGATTCCGGGTCGAGCAGCGTGCGCACGCGGTTGCGCTGGTATTCGTGGAGGAACTGCCAGGCCACCGGGATCGCCGCACCCACGCTACCGACCAGCAAGCCGATCCGCCACCAGGCCATGCCCGAGAGGAACAGCGCGAACGCGCCTGCCCCGGCCACCAGTAGCGCCGTGCCTAGGTCGGGCTGCTCGGCGATCAGGCCGGCTGGCACAGCGATCAGCAGGCCGACCACGATGATGTCTTTCCAGCTCGGCGGCAGCTGCCGCGGATGCAGGTACCACGCCACCATCATCGGCATGGTCAGCTTCAGCAACTCGGACGGCTGGAAACGCATCACGCCGAGGTCGAGCCAGCGGTACGCGCCCCTGCCCTCGCCCAGCGCGGCGACCACCACCAACAGCGCCGTGCTGCCGGCATACAGCCACGGCGTCCACGAGCGCAGCACCGGCGGCGGGATGCGCGAGATGACCACCAGCAGCACCGCGCCGAGCACGAAGCGCGCGGCCTGGCCGCCGACCAGCGAATAGTTGCCGCCGCCCGCGCTGTACAGCGTGGCGAGGCCGGCGCAGGCCAGCAGGAACAACGCCAGCAACAGCGGCAGGTCCAGCCGCGGCCGGGTCAACAGGCGCAGGCCGAAGCGTTTCAGGCGGACGGTGAGTTGCTCAAGCACGTTACTGGTCCTCACCGTTATCGTCCGGCGGCGGCTCGCTGCTGGAGGACGACGCCGGCTGTGCGCCCTGCACGCTGTCGTCGCTGGCCGGCGCGCTTTCGATCGGCGCATCCGAGGTGGCGATCGGGCCCGGCGGCAACGCTTCCGGACGCGGGCCGCCCGAGTTGACCACCCACTGGTCAAGGATCTTGCGCACGATCGGGCCGGAATCCTGCGCGCCCCATGCACCGGCTTCGAGCAGCACGGCGACGGCGATCTTCGGGTCTTCCGCCGGGGTGTACGCGATGAACCACGCACGATGGCGCGAGGCCAGGTAGGCGCTGTTCTTGTTGTTGTCGTAGGCGTCGGTCTTGCGCGAGAAACGCTCGGCCGTACCGCTCTTGCCCGCCATCACGTAGGGGAAGCCGATGCCGACCTTCTTGCCGGTGCCCTTGCCCGAGTTGATCACGTCGATCATGCCCTGGTTCACCGCCTGCCAGTCGCTGTCGCGGCGGACCACCGAGGGCCCTTCCGGCGGGAACGACTGGGCGACGCGCGGGCTGTCGACGCCGTCCTGGGTGTCCAGCAGCAGGTGCGGCGCATACGGCACGCCATGGCCGGCGAAGGTGGCGATCGCATGGGCCAGTTGGATCGGCGTCACCGCCCAGTAACCCTGGCCGATGCCGGCGATGATCGTCTCACCCGGGAACCAGCCCGCCTTCGAACGCTTCGCCTTCCACTCGCGCGACGGCAACACGCCCTCGGCTTCGCCGACCAGATCGATGCCGGTCTTGCTGCCGAAGCTGAACTTCGACATCCAGCCCGAAAGGCGATCGATGCCCATGTCCAGCGCGAGCTTGTAGAAATACGTGTTCGTCGAATGCTCGATCGCCTGCATCATGTTGACCGTGCCGTTGCCGCCGCGATCGTCGTCGCGGTAGCAGCGGCTCTGTCCCGGGATGCAGAACTGGCCGTTCGAGAACACGGTGTCGCTGGGGCGGCGCAGGCCGAGGGTGAGGCCACCCAGGGCCAGCAGCGGCTTCACCGTCGAGCCCGGCGGGTACACGCCGCGCAGGGCGCGGTTGTACAGCGGCTTGTCCGGATCGGTGGTCAGCGACTTGTAGTCGGCCGAGCTGATGCCGTTGACGAACAGGTTGGGATCGAAGGTGGGGAAGCTGGCGAACGCGAGCACCTGGCCGTTGCGCGGATCGATCGCGATGGCGGCGCCGGGGCGTCCCGCGAGGCCTTCCAGCGCGGCCTTCTGCAGGCGCGTGTCGATCGACAGGTAGATGTTCTTGCCCGGCGTCGGCGGCGTGGTGTCGAGCACGGCCTGGGTGCGGCCGTCGGCGTTGACCTCGACCAGCTCATAGCCCGGCGCACCGTGCAGCAGCTTCTCGTAGGAGCGCTCGATCCCGATCCGGCCGATGTGGGTGGTGCCCTTGTAGCTGGCCTCTTCCTCGTCGTCCATGCGATCGAGGTCGTCCGAATCGATGCGGCTCACATAGCCGATCACGTGGGCGAACTCGGGCCCCATCGGGTAGCGCCGGGTGAGGTACGGGACCACGTCCACGCCGGGGAATCGCCAGCGATTCACGGCGAAACGGCCGATTTCGTCTTCGGTGAGCTTGAGCTTCAGCGGCACGCCTTCGAACCGGCGGCCCTGCTTCACCTGCTTCTTGAACAGGGTGATGTCGTCGTCGCTGATCGGCACGACGGCACCCAGCTCGGCGAGCATCTTGTCCATGTCGCCGACCTGTTCCGGCGTCACTTCCAGGCGGAACGCGGGCACGTTGTCGGCCAGCAGCACGCCGTTGCGGTCGTAGATCAGGCCACGCGCCGGCGGGATCGCGCGCGGCTTGATCCGGTTCTGTTCCGAACGCGCGGCGAATTCGTCGTGGTGGTAGACCTGCAGGTACACGTAGCGCGCGCACACGGCGGCCAGGCCCATCAGGATCAGGGCAAACCCGGCCAGCGCGCGGCGGCGGAACAACGCCACCTCACCGCGCACTTCCTTGATGGAGGCGCGCCGCCTGCTCATGCTTCGTGGATGCGCAATCGCGCGCGCAGGTCGTCGAGGATCAGGAACAGGAACGGCCACAGGGCCGCGCCGACGAACGGCGAGATCCAGTACTCCGGCGGCGGCAACGGATCGCCGCCGAACACGCGGATGAGCAGCAGCAGGATGCGGTCGTTGAGCAGGAAGGCGAGCACCGCCAGGGTCTGCTGCCACATCGGGAAGAAGCGCAGGCGCGAGCGGAAACGCAGCGCGATGAAGACCATCGCGGTGAGGCGCATGGCCTGTTCGCCGAGCACCACGCCGTTGAACAGGTCCGCGCCGACACCCAGGCAGAAGGCGAGGCCGAGGCCGACCCGATCGCCCGACTGCAGGCACCAGTACAGCAGCACCAGCGCAGGCCAGTACGGCTTGAACGGGGTGAGCGGACCCGGCAGCGGGATCAGCATCAGGAACAGCGAGGCGAGCAGCGTGGCGGCGAACCAGAGCTGGCGGACGCGCGTCTTGTTCATGGCGTGGCCCCGCTGCGACCGGTGGAAGAAGTGCGTGCCGGCGCGCCACTGACGGTCGGCGAGGTCACCGACGGCAGGGTCGGGCGTGGCGCGGCGCTGGAGCTGGACGGCGCCGGTGCGTTCGGATCCGGGGCCAGGCCCGGCGGCGGACCGACCGGCTGGGCGACATCGGGCGGTCCCGCGGGCTCGGCCAGGTCGTGCAGCAGCAAGACGTCTTCGCTGCGGTCGAGGTCGGCCGAGGGCACGGCATTGGCCGACAGGAAGGTGCCCGACGGGGTCTGGCCCACGTCGCGGACCACGCCCACGGGGAAGCCCGGCGGGAAACGCCCGCCCAGGCCCGAGGTGACCAGCTTGTCGCCGGCCTGCACGTCGGCCGAGACCGGGATGTTCGGCAGCGAGAGCATGTCGCCCGCACGCGAGCCGTAGGCCACGGTGCGCAGGCCGGTGCGTTCGATCGTGACCGGGATGGCGTGGTTCGGATCGGTGATCAGCATCGCCACCGAGGTGGTCGGCATCACTTCGACGATCTGGCCCATGACGCCGCGCGCATCGATCACCACCTGGCCCGGCTTCACCTGGTCGCGCGAGCCGAGGTTCAGCACGATGCGATGGCGGAAGGTTCCGAGGTCCACGCCGATCAGGCGGGCGAGCTGCACGCTGATCGACAGGCTGTGCTGGGTGTCCAGCAGTTCCTTCAGGCGGGTGTTCTGCTCGGCGACCGAGGCCATGCGGTTGAGCTTGGCGTTGGCCAGCAGCAGGTCTTCACGCAGGCGCTGGTTGGCCTCGGTGAGGCGCTGCCGATCGGCGAACGCCACCGTCGCCGCCTGGAAGCCCTGCGAAGGCAGGCCGGCGATCCGGTAGACGGGCTCGACGATGATCGACAGCCCGTAACGGACGTTCGCCAGCCAGCCGCCGCGATGGTCGAGGACCATCAGCACGCAGGCGAGCGCGAGGTAAACGATCAGGCGCAGCGTTCCCGCCACGCCGGGCGAGAACAACGGCGACTTGTCGTCGCGATTGAGGGCCATGGATTAGCGCGCCCAGGCCGACGCGGCGCGCGCGTCCATCATTCGAAAGCGAAGAAGTCGCTGCCGTGCTGGTCGATCATTTCCAGGGCCTTGCCGCCGCCACGCGCCACGCAGGTGAGCGGGTCGTCGGCCACGGCCACGTGCAGGCCGGTTTCCTCGGAAATGAGGCGATCCAGGTCGCGCAGCAGCGCGCCACCACCGGTGAGCACGATGCCGCGCTCGGCCACGTCGGAGCAGAGCTCCGGCGGGGTCTGCTCCAGCGCGGCCTTGACCGCCGCCACGATGCCGGAAAGCGGCTCGTGCAGGGCTTCCAGCACTTCGTTGGAGTTGATGGTGAACATGCGCGGCACGCCTTCGGCGAGGTTACGCCCGGAGATTTCCATCTCGCGGACTTCGCTCTGCGGGAAGGCGCAGCCGACCTCGAGCTTGATCCGCTCGGCGGTGGATTCACCGATCAGCGTGCCGTGGTTGCGGCGCACGTAGTTGATGATGGCCTCGTCGAAGCGGTCGCCGCCCACGCGCACGGACTGCGAGTAGACGATGCCGTTGAGCGAGATCACCGCCACTTCGGAGGTGCCGCCGCCGATGTCGAGGACCATCGAGCCACGGGCCTCGTGCACCGGGATGCCTGCACCGATCGCGGCCGCCATCGGCTCTTCGATCAGGAAGACGTCACGGGCACCGGCGCCTTCGGCCGATTCCTTGATCGCGCGGCGTTCCACCTGGGTGGAACCGCAGGGCACGCAGACCAGCACGCGCGGGCTGGGACGCAGCATGCGCGAGCGGTGGACCTGCTTGATGAAGTGCTGGAGCATCGCCTCGGTCATGGTGAAGTCGGCAATGACGCCGTCCTTCATCGGGCGCACCGTGGCGATGTTGCCAGGGGTGCGGCCGAGCATGCGCTTGGCGTCGCCACCGACGGCGGCAACGGCACGAGGGCCACCCGGACCACGGTCCTGGCGGATGGCGACCACCGACGGCTCGTTCAGGACAATGCCCTGGCCGCGCACATAAATGAGCGTATTGGCCGTGCCGAGATCGATGGAGATGTCGTTCGAAAAGAGTCCGCGGAACTTCTTAAACATGATGCGGCGGGCGCCCGGTAGCCGGAAAAAGTAAGCAGGGAAGTCTAAGTTGCGCCCCCCCATCACGCAAGGGCGAAGAAGTTAAGAAAGCCTTGTAAGTCTGAATGATGCGTGCGAATCCTGTACCGATCCCGTAAATCTGTACGCAAATGCGGAGGTCGCCTCGACCGGCGATTTTTAGTACGATCCGCCGGTTTGCCGGAAGCCGTTCCGGATCATCTTATTCAGGGTTGCTTACACGATGACTGCCGTAATCTGCGGATCGCTCGCCTATGACACCATCATGGTGTTCCAGGACCAGTTCAAGAACCACATCATTCCGGATCAGGTGCACATCCTGAACGTGTCGTTCCTGGTCCCGGCGATGCGTCGCGAGTTCGGCGGCTGCGCCGGCAACATCGCCTACAACCTGAAGCTGCTCGGCGGCGAGCCGATGCCCGTGGCCACCGTCGGCCAGGATTTCGCCCCGTACCGCGCGCACATGGAAAAGCACGGCATCCGCCTCGACGGCGTGCGCCAGTACGACGACATGTTCACGCCGCAGTGCTTCATCACCACCGACCTGGATAACAACCAGATCACCGCGTTCCACCCGGGCGCCATGTCCAACGCGCACGACAACCACGTGCGGGACATCCCCGACTACGAGTTCGGCATCGTCGCACCGGATGGCCGCGAAGCCATGCTGCAGCACGTGGACGAGTTCGCCGCGCGCGGCGTGCCCTTCATCTTCGATCCGGGCCAGGCGATGCCGCTGTTCAACGGCGACGAGTTCCGCTCGATGATCGAGAAGTCGACCTACGTCATCGTCAACGACTACGAGTCGCAGCTGCTGCAGCAGCGCACCGGTTGGGATGCCGCGACCATCGCCTCCAAGGTGAAGGCCTACATCGTGACCGTCGGCCCGCGTGGTTCGATGATCCACGCCGGTGGCGAAACCATCACCATCCCGCCGGCCCGCGAGCGCCAGGTGGTCGACCCGACCGGTTGCGGCGACGCGTACCGCGCCGGCCTGATCTTCGGCATCATGAAGGACTACGACTGGGCCACCGTCGGCCGCATGGCCTCGCTCATGGGCGCACTGAAAGTCGAACACCCGGGCACGCAGAACCAGTACTTCACCTACGAGCAGTTCGTGGCGGAGTTCAAGGACCAGTTCGGTTACGAGTTCGGCCAGGCATCGGCGTAAAGCTGCATGAAAAACGGGGCGGCGCATCACTGCGCCGCCCCGTTTTTTTATGCCCACACGATCAATTACGCGGCTTGAATCCCATCGTGGCGTTGACCGCCTGCTTCCACCCGTCGTACAGGTCGTCGCGGGTTTCCTTGGTCATCGCCGGCTTGAACTCGCGATCCACCGCCCAGCGCTTGGCGATGTCTTCCTTGCTGGCCCAGAAGCCGACGGCCAGGCCGGCGAGGTAGGCCGCGCCCTGTGCCGTGGTTTCCTGCACCTTCGGGCGTAGCAGCGTCACGTCGAGGATGTCGGCCTGGAACTGCGCCATGAAGTCGTTGGCGATGGCGCCGCCGTCGGCACGCAGTTCCTTCAGCTGGATGCCGGAATCGCTTTGCATCGCTTCGAGCACGTCGCGGGTCTGGTAGGCCATCGATTCCAGCGCGGCGCGGATGAACTGTTCCTTGGTGGTGCCGCGGCTGAGGCCGAACACCGCGCCACGCACGTCGCTCTTCCAGTACGGTGCGCCGAGGCCGACGAAGGCCGGGACGAAGTACACGCCGTCGTTGTCCTTCGCGCGCTCGGCGTACGACTGCGAGTCGGATGCCTTGCCGAGCATGCGCAGGCCATCGCGCAGCCACTGGATCACCGAGCCGGCGACGAAGATGCTGCCTTCCAGCGCGTATTCGACCTTGCCGTCGAGGCCCCACGCGATGGTGGTGAGCAGGCCGTTCTTCGACGGCACCGCCTTCTCGCCCGTGTTCATCAGCATGAAGCAGCCGGTGCCGTAGGTGTTCTTCGCCAGGCCCGGCTCGAAGCAGGCCTGGCCGAACAGCGCCGCCTGCTGGTCACCCGCGATGCCGGCGATCGGCACTTCGCGGCCGAAGAAATGCTTCGGCTGTGTGCTGCCATAGACTTCGCTGGACGACTTCACTTCCGGCAGCATCGACTTCGGCACGTTGAGCATCTTCAGCAGCTCATCGTCCCACTGCCGCTTGTAGATGTCGTACATCAGCGTGCGCGAGGCGTTGGTGTAATCGGTGACGTGGACCTTTCCGCCGGTCAGGTTCCAGATCACCCAGGTGTCGATCGTGCCGAACAGCAGTTCGCCCTTCTCCGCGCGCTCCTGTGCACCTTCGACGTGGTCGAGGATCCAGCGCACCTTGGTGCCGGCGAAGTACGCGTCGATCAGCAGGCCGGTCTTGTCGCGGACCATCTGGTCATGGCCTTCCTTCTTCAGCCGTTCGCAAATGTCGGCGGTCTGGCGCGACTGCCACACGATCGCGTTGTAGATCGGCTGGCCGGTGGCCTTGTCCCAAACCACCGCGGTTTCGCGCTGGTTGGTGATGCCGATCCCTTCGATGCACGACGCGTCGATGCCCGAGCTGCTGATGACTTCGGTCATCGTCGACAGCACGCTGGTCATGATCTCGCGCGGGTTGTGCTCGACCCAGCCCGGCTGCGGGAAGATCTGCGGGAACTCACGCTGCGCCGTGCCGGCGATGTTGCCGTCGTGATCGAACAGGATGGTGCGCGAGCTGGTGGTGCCCTGGTCGATGGCGAGGATGTATTTCTGCTTGCTCATCTCTGGCCTCTTTAACGGGTGGTGTTGGAGGAATTGCGACCGGCGGCCTGGCGCGCTTCTTCAAGCGCACGCTGGCGGGCCGGCAGGAAGGGATGCACGAGCAGCTGGTAGGCACCGCCGCCAACGACACCGCCGATCAGCGGGCCGACGATCGGAACCCACCAGTAGTTGTCCGGCGAAGGCAGCGCCGAGGAGCCCCATCCGGCGAAATACGCGAACAGGCGCGGGCCGAAGTCACGCGCGGGGTTGATCGCCCATGCTTCGAGGTAACCCATCGACGCACCGATGGTGGCGACCAGCAGGCCGATGATCAGCGCGCCACTGTTGGCGCCCGGCGCGGTCTCGTTGTACTGCTCGGTGATCGCGAAGATACCGAACAGCAGGAAGGCGGTGAGGATGATCTGGTCGGACAGCGCGTGCATCGGCGTGATCGCCAGGCCCGGGTGGGTGAAGAACACACCCGCGGCACCGCCCGCTTCGCGGGTCAGGTTATGCGTTTCGTTGAAGTGGTCGATGACCGGGCCGTACAGGGCGTAGACGATGGCGGCACCGAGGAACGCACCGATCACCTGCGCGATCCAGTACGGCACCACTTTCTTCCACGAGAAGTCGCGGAAGACCGCCAGCGCGAGGGTCACCGCCGGGTTTGCGTGCGTGCCCGACACCGAGGCCGTCGCGTAGATCGCGATGGTGACGGCAAGGCCCCACGCGATACACACGCCCCAATACGCATTGAGGTAGGGACTGGGGTCGTAGAGCACGTACATGCACGCTACGGAATCGCCGAATGCGATGATGATGAACATCGCGAGGGCTTCTGAGATCAACTCGCCGAACTGTTGCCGCATGATCCGTCTCTCCATCGGTTTCATGGTTGGGGTAGCGCCGGGGCGTTACGGGGTGGGGGTCGTCGGGGCCTTGGGCACCCGCTGATCCAGGTATTCGGTGAGGCGGCGGACATCGTCCGGACCGACGCGCAGGCCGATCTTGCTACGCCGCCAGAGGATATCTTCGGCTTCGGTGGCCCATTCGTGGCGCACGAGGTAATCCACCTCGGCCTGGTACAGGTCGGAGCCGAAATGCTTGCCCAGCGCGTCGAGCCCGTTGGCTTCGCCCAGCAGGTCGCGCGCACGGGTGCCGTACATATGGGTGAGGCGCCAGGCGAAGGCTTCCGGCAGCCACGGACGCGACGCGCGGATGTCGTCGGTGAGGGCGTCGATGTCACGCTCGCCACCGCCGGGCAGCGGCCTCGCGTCGGCCGTCCAGGCCGGCTTGTCGTTGCCCAGCAGCGGGGCGAGCTTGTCGACCGCCTCCTCGGAGAGCTTGCGGAACGTGGTGAGCTTGCCGCCGAAGACATTGAGCAACGGTGCACCACCGGTCTGGTCGATATCCAGCAGGTAATCGCGCGTGACTTCCGAGGCGCTGCCCGCTTCGTCCTGCAGGAGGGGACGTACGCCGCTATAGCTCCAGACGACATCCTTCGGGGTCAGCTGCTTCTTGAAGTAGCGGTTGACCGCCTCGCACAGGTACTGGGTTTCCTCCGCGTCGATGGTGGGATGCGACGGGTCGGCCTTGTACTCGATGTCGGTGGTGCCGATCAGGGTGAAGTCGCGCTCATAGGGGATGGCGAACACGATGCGGCGGTCAGGCTGCTGGAAGATGTACGCGTAGCGGTGGTCGAAGATCTTCGGCACAACGATGTGGCTGCCCTTGATCAGGCGCAGGCTGTGCGTGTGCTTCACGTGGGCGACGTCGTCGAGGAAGCTGGCCGCCCACGGGCCGGCCGCGTTCACCAGCGAGCGGGCACGGACGAAGTGGCGGGTACCATCGCGTGCTTCGAGCTCGGCGATCCACGCATCGCCATCGCGGCGTGCGCTGACGCAACGCGTATGGGTCTCGATCTTCGCACCGCGGTGCACGGCGTCCATGGCGTTGAGCACCACCAGGCGTGCGTCCTGGACCCACGCATCCGAATAGACGAAGCCCTGGGTGAACTCGGCACGCATCGGTTCGCCGGTGACGTGCTTGGCAAAGCGGACGCGGCGCGAACCGGGCAGCGTGCGGCGACCGCGGCCGAGATGGTCGTAGAGGAACAGGCCGATCCGGATCATCCACGCCGGGCGCAGGTGCGGCTGGTGCGGGAGGACGAAGCGAAGCGGCCAGATGATGTGCGGTGCGGCACGCAGCAGCACTTCGCGCTCGGCCAGCGCCTTGCCGACCAGGGCGAATTCGAATTGCTCGAGGTAGCGCAGGCCACCGTGGATAAGCTTCGTCGCCGCACTTGAAGTGTGCGAAGCCAGGTCGTCGCGCTCGCACAGCCAAACCGACAGCCCGCGCCCTACCGCGTCGCGGGCAATACCCACGCCGTTTACGCCACCGCCAACCACCAGGACATCGACCTGCTCAACCATTACACGCTCCGCTCAATAGGGGCGAAGGTGCCTGCACGCGTAAAACCCTACGCTCGGGTACGTTCGATAACGAACATTTCACACGACAGGACACGCTTCGCTGGCGTCAAAGGAGCATATTCGAACACAAACGAACATCGCACGCTGCAACGCAGCGTAAACCACCCCACAGGCCCGCCCCTGTAGGAGCGCGCCTGCGCGCGAGAAGCCAACGAAGCGATGAGGCACGGGCGATCAGGATGACTAGCGCGATGAGGATGAGCCGAGGGCGATGAAGATGAGCTAGCTGCAATACGTCAGGACCCATCGCGCGCAGGCGCGCTCCTACTCGGCAATATGCAGCTGGGTGCCGGCGGCAGCCAGCACGGGCACCAACTCCTCCGGCGGCGCCTTGTCGGTGTACCAGGCGTCGATCCGCGAGAAGTCGCCCAGCTTGACCATGGCGTTGCGCCCGATCTTCGTATGGTCGGCGCCCAGGATGACCTGGCGGGAATGTTCGACGATCGCCTGGGCGACGCGGACCTCGTGAAAGTCGAAGTCGAGCAGCGTACCGTCCAGCTCGATCCCGGAGATACCGATGATCCCGTAGTCCACCTTGAACTGGCGGATCAGGTCGATCGTGGTTTCGCCGGTGACGCCGTGGTCGCGCCCACGCACGACCCCGCCGGCGACGATCACCTCGAAGGTGGGGTTGTCGCTGAGCAGGATGGCGATATTGAGGTTGTTGGTGATGACGCGGAGGTTGCGGTGCTCGAGAAGCGCACGCCCTACCCCCTCGTTGGTGGTACCGAGGTTGATGAAGATCGAGGATCCATCGGGGATATGCGCGGCAATGGCGCTGGCGATGCGGTTCTTCTCCGCCGCCTGCAGCGTCTGCCGGGCCGCGTAGGCCACGTTCTCGATGCTGGAGGGCGCGCTGACGCCGCCGTGGTAACGGCGAATCAGGCCGCCATCGGCAAGCAGGTTGAGGTCGCGGCGAATGGTCTGCGGCGCCACGTCGAAATGCGTGGCCAGCTCGTCGACGGCGACGAAGCCCTCGCGCTGGACGATCGCGACAAGCTCTTCCTGGCGACGGTTAAGGCGTAGATCCGTAGTCATGGCGTAAGCGTACCCGATGAAACCCAATGACATGTAGGAGCGCGCCTGCGCGCGAAAGCCAACGACGCGGTGAAGCCGAGGGGCAAATCGCGCGCAGGCGCGCTCCTACAGCGATCCAAATCGCAGGCAAAAGAAAACCCGGTCTCAGATGAGACCGGGTTTCCAGGATAAAGCCCCTGGCGGTGACCTACTCTTGCATGGCTTGAGCCACACTACCATCGGCGCATGCGCGTTTCACTTCTGAGTTCGGGATGGGATCAGGTGGGACCACGCCGCTATAGCCGCCAGGGAAGGGGTGGGAGCAGCGCTTTTCGAGCGCCGGCTCCACAGAGGGTGTAAACGAGTGACAAGCGTCCGGGAACGTCCGGATCGAAGCTTGAGTTAAGACGGTGAAGCGTCTTGGGGTTATATGGTCAAGCCTCACGGCTCATTAGTACACGTAAGCTCAATGCATTGCTGCACTTCCACACCGTGCCTATCAACCACCTAGTCTTGATGGTGCCTTAAGGAGAGTCTAGCTCTCGGGAGATCTCATCTTGAGGCGCGCTTCCCGCTTAGATGCTTTCAGCGGTTATCGCTTCCGTTCGTAGCTACCGGGCAATGCCATGGGCATGACAACCCGAACACCAGCGGAACGTCCACTCCGGTCCTCTCGTACTAGGAGCAGCCCCTCTCAAATCTCCAACGCCCACGACAGATAGGGACCGAACTGTCTCACGACGTTCTGAACCCAGCTCGCGTACCACTTTAAATGGCGAACAGCCATACCCTTGGGACCGGCTACAGCCCCAGGATGTGATGAGCCGACATCGAGGTGCCAAACACCGCCGTCGATATGAACTCTTGGGCGGTATCAGCCTGTTATCCCCGGAGTACCTTTTATCCGTTGAGCGATGGCCCTTCCATACAGAACCACCGGATCACTAAGACCTACTTTCGTACCTGCTTGATCCGTCGATCTCGCAGTCAAGCACGCTTATGCCTTTGCACACAGTGCGCGATGTCCGACCGCGCTGAGCGTACCTTCGTGCTCCTCCGTTACTCTTTGGGAGGAGACCGCCCCAGTCAAACTACCCACCATACACGGTCCCTGATCCGGATTACGGACCTAGGTTAGAACGTCAAGCACTTCAGGGTGGTATTTCAAGGATGGCTCCACCAGAACTAGCGTCCTGGTTTCGTAGCCTCCCACCTATCCTACACAGAAGAACTCAACGTTCAGTGTAAAGCTATAGTAAAGGTTCACGGGGTCTTTCCGTCTTGCCGCGGGAACGCTGCATCTTCACAGCGATTTCAATTTCACTGAGTCTCGGGTGGAGACAGCGCCGCTGTCGTTACGCCATTCGTGCAGGTCGGAACTTACCCGACAAGGAATTTCGCTACCTTAGGACCGTTATAGTTACGGCCGCCGTTTACTGGGGCTTCGATCAAGAGCTTCGCCTTGCGGCTGACCCCATCAATTAACCTTCCAG